>NZ_JASGBX010000004.1:0-347422 GCF_030053335.1 Pantoea sp. EABMAA-21 | reverse complement strand
ACCCAAGGGCGGTAAAAAAGAAGCCGCAACGTTATCCGCTGCGGCCTCCATTAAGATCTTAACTGACAAGCATTACGCCATTGGCGGGCTTGATAGCAGCGGCTATCGAATAATCTCGTAGGTGACGCGCGTGTAGGTACTGCAACCACGATTGTGGCAGTCCATTATTGCAGGAATATTTTGTTACTGAACATACCGTTTCCTGATGGCTGTATAGCCGTGGGCTTCAAGCGCTGACTCATACGTATTGAATATTGAGCGCACCCTGTGCTGATGTCGTGATCTGCGCCTGAACCCGCCACGTTGTGTGTATGCGTTCGGGTGTGAGGACGGCTTTGGGCTTACCCGTTGAAACCACGCGACCCTGATCGAGTACCACAAGGTGTTGGCAATATTTTGCCGCCAGATTCAGATCGTGAAGAGCAATCACCACCGTCACGGGCAGCGAAGAGATAAGACGCATCAATTCAAGCTGGAATTGGATGTCGAGGTGATTGACGGGTTCATCCAGCAGTAAAACATCCGGTTTTTGCGCCAGTGCGCGGGCGATTTGGCAACGCTGGCGCTCACCGCCGGATAATCGTTGCCAGCAGCGGTCGACCAAATTTTCCAGTTGCATTAACGCCACCGCCTCGTCAACGGCGCTGGCATCCTCTGCCGTCCAGAACTGGAATGCGCCACGATGAGGCGTGCGCCCGAGACGAATAATGTCAATCACCGTGAGTTCATCATCGGCTTCGGCGTGTTGCGGGACAAAGGCCAGTTTGCGCGCCAGCTGATTGCGCGAAAGTTGGTTCAGCCTCCGTTCGCCGAGCGTTATCTTCGCGCCCGAATCAGGCATTAGCCCAGCCAGCGCACGCAGTAGCGTTGATTTTCCTGAACCGTTGGGCCCAAGCAAACCTACGGTTGCAGACTGAGCTGCGTCGAAGGAGACCGTGGTGAGTATGCGGCGCGCTTGAAGTTGGACGCTGAGGTCACTGACCGATATCGTCATCGTTTAGTTGCCCTTTCGTTGATAGAGAAGGAAGGCAAAAGCAGGGGCGCCCACCAATGCAGTCACCACGCCAATGGGTAAAACCTGATGTGCGATCAACGTTCTCGATATCAAGTCGGCAAGGATCATGAAATGGCAGCCCGACAGGAATGTCACGGGAAGGGTGATAAGGTGTCGCTGTCCAACCAGCATGCGGGTCACGTGCGGGATGACCAATCCGACAAATCCCACCGCCCCAATTGAGCTGACAATCACCGCCGTGATGAATGTCGTAATCAACAGCAACACCACCCGCACTTTCACAACCGGAGTACCTAACGTTACCGAGACATCGACACCAAATGAAAACGTGTCCAGCGTGCGTGCATAGCACATGATCACCCCAAATCCGCTGACGATGACGATGGCGCACAGAACGGCATCTGGCCAGCGAACGCCGCTTAAACTGCCTAAGAGCCAAAACATCACACCGCGCGATTGCTCCGCATTGGCTGATGTGCTGACGATGTAAGACGTGAGCGCATTGAACAGCTGTGTTCCGGCAATACCGGCCAAAATGATGCGCCCGGTGTTTTCCCCCATCCCTCTTGAGAGCAAAATAATCAAGCCAAACGCCAGGCAAGCGCCGGCAAAGGCACCACTGCCAACCGTCAACACGCCGCTGCCAATACCCAGTAGCATCACCATTACGGCCCCGGTGGAAGCACCCGCAGAGATACCCAACAGATAGGGTTCCGCCAGCGGGTTTCTTAACAACGATTGCAACACCAGGCCGCAAAGGGCTAAGCCACCTCCGCTGCATGCCGCCATGAAGGCCCGACTCATCCGATATTGCCAGACGATGCCAGCCTCAACGGGAGGGAGATCATAATGCGTCAAGCCCACCCCGTTGGTGATCGCCTGGAAGGTGGCGCTCAATGAGATGGGCATATCGCCAATGCTGGATGAGAAGATCATCATTACGGGCAAGCTGATAAAGCCCGCGAGAAAAATAAAGCCGATCTTAAATGGGTAAGCCCGATTCATACTATTTAAACGCGGCAATCTGCTGACCGATCAGCTCAACAGCATCGACATTGCGCAGGGATGGATTGAGTGACATCGCTGGCACGATCACGATATGACCCTGTTTGACCGCACTCATTTCTCGTGTAACGGGATCGCTGGTGAGGAATGCCTGTTTTATGGCGACATCATCGGCTGGATACAGCCTTCTATCCATGCTGGCGATGACGATGATATCGGGCTGAGATTGTGCGATATGTTCCCAACTCACGGCGGGCCATTCATCGGAGGAATCAATGATATTTTTGAGGCCTAGAGTCTGAGTGATCCAGCCTGGCGCACCATCACTGCCTGCGATCCACGGATCGCCTTTAAGGCGTGTGCTTGAGAACCAATACACCACCTTAAGGGGTTTGCTGGTGTGAAGCGCCACCTGTTGTTGTGCCTGAGCGATTCGTGCAGATAACTTCTCCTTTAAGGCATCGCCACGCTCCGTCACATCGAAGATGTTGGCAAGCGCGGTGATTTCATCATAAATCACCTCAATCGAGTAAGGTTTCACGCGCGCACCGTCGCCGTTTGAAGTGGCGGTGACCGATTTGCCCTGACAATCAGCAGGTGAAATCCAGGTTTTGATGCCAGGTTGTTCAAATTGATCGCGAGTAGCGACTTCACCCTGAGGCCCAACATGCCAGCTGTACTGCGCCAAAACCAAATCAGGTTTTTGCGCGACGACGGCTTCAAAGCCCGGTGAGTTGTCCGCAAGGCGTTTAAGGCCACTGCCAGCCTGCGCTAACTCAGGGGGGAGAGGGCCGAACCAGACGGCGGTACCCGCAATTTTACTCCCCAGGCCAAGTGCCAGAAGGAGTTCAGTTTCATGCTGACCAATGGTCACCACGCGTGCAGGTGGTCGTGAAAAGGTTTCCGTTTTACCGCAGTTTTCAATGTCGAGTGGAAAGGCGGAAGCCAGTGCGGCTGAACTGCTGAATATCATTATGAGTGCCAAAAGGCGGGTCGAAAAAGTGCGCATGATTTACCGATTGCGTAGTAATGTTATAACGTAACATAATGGCAAGTCTGATGTATTCATTTCAATTGATTCTGATACCCATTGTGAGTGTTAAGTGTTGAGGCTATTGAAGCGAAGTCCGTGGCCCGGACTTCACTCTGATCTTAACCCGGACCATCACTTCCTGCCGCCAGCAGAGGCACCACCACATCACTTATCGGTGTCGCGATGCCTTGTGCTTTGCCGCGTCGCTGCACAACGCCATTACGGATGTCCCACTCAAGCGGGCGATTGGCCTGACGATCCGCCAGGATCGAGGTGCCTAAATCTGCCGGGGCGCGATGGAAGCCAGCCATAATTTCCTGCGGCACGTTGTCGCTCAGATTGGCGCCTTCCGCACGCGCCACAGTCATACACTCCCGCAGATAGGCCAGACCCAGCTCGGTGATATCTTCGCGCTGAAACATCCCGGCGCGGCGATTGGCGAGCACCATTAAACCGGCGACGGCGTTTTGCAACAGTTTGCGCCAGGCAATGGTGAGGAAATCTGCCTCCAGTTCGACCGCACAGCGCGAGTCTTGCAGTGCTTGCACAATACGCTGTGCTGGCGCGACGTCGGGCACAGTCAGGCGCGGCTTCGCGCGTAACCACACCGAGGCATCAGGCTCGCGCTGAGCCGGGAACCACACCACAGAAGGCAGTACCGTTGCGCCATTGACTAATGGAGACAGCTGTTCAACTTGCTCCACACCATTTTGCAGCGCGCATACCACCGTATTCTCATCGCATAACACCGCCAGCCAGGGGGCAATTTCCGCAACCTGAGTGGTTTTGACCGCCACAAACACCAAATCATAGGGTGCACCAATGTCTGCGGGATTGCTCAGCACCGGGCCAGGCACCACAATCTCACCGTCTTCGTGGCGCAGCAGCAATTGTGTATGTGCTGTACGTCCGCACAGTGTTGGCGTGCGATTCATTTCATGTAGCGCGGCAGCCACAGTGGTACCGATGGCGCCGGGTCCGACAAGGGCGATGGTTGGAAACTCAGACATGCAGCTATTCTCCTGTTTATCCAGTGCTGCCCTCAGGGTCAGCGAAAACTCTCTATTACAGCCTGGCATTGTGACTGAATGATGTGCGTTCCATCGGCCAGATAGAAAAATAATAGCGCGGGATAATCACTCAACGCCTGCCATAAAAGGGCGAATTACAGCAGGGCTATCTGTTTCTGTTGCAGCAGTTGCTGCATCTCAGCATCAGGTTCTCCATCAACAATCAGTGTGCTGGCCAGTGACAGACCGCCAATGGCGAACGCCGATGCTGAGTTGAGTTTCTCTTTAGAGACCATCACCACCGTTTCCGCCGCACGCGCCGCCAGTGCACGTTTCACACCGGCTTCTTCGTAATTACCCGTGGTTAACCCTGCGGTTTTGTGTACTCCGGTGACGCCCATAAAGAACAGGTCTGCATTGATGTGTGCAATGGCTTCGATCACCGCTGATCCCACGGCAACCACCGAGTGACGATACAGTTGGCCGCCAATCAGAATCACCTCAACCAGAGGAAAATCAACCAGGGCGACGGCAATACTCGGACTGTGGGTCACCACGGTAAAAGCCAGTTCTTTGGGCAGCAGTTGCACCATTTCCGCTGTGGTTGTACCGCCATCAATGATCACCACCTGACCCGGTTGAATCAGTTGCACTGCTTTTTGCGCGATCAGACGCTTAGAACTGATTTGCACGTTTTTGCGTGTTTCGAAAGGGGCAATAGCAGCAGAAACCGGCAGCGCACCCCCGTGGACACGTTGCAATAATCCCTCACTGGCCAACTCCCTTAAGTCACGGCGAATCGAGTCTTCAGAGACGCTAAAGCGCTGGCTGAGTTCACTGGACATCACTTGCTGTTCATCGGCAAGAATCGTCAATATCTGCTGTTTACGTTGACTGGAAAGCATAATTTTCTCATTCGTGTTTTTGCTTGTATGTGCACGATTATGCATGATAACGTCTGTTTTGTCAGCCATCGGGAGACCAAACATGCAGCATAAAGTGCGCAATATTCGTGAGCAGTTGTTATCCGACAACTGGTACACCTTAAAAAAATACACCTTCGATTTACAGCGTGCCGACGGCAGTTGGCAACAGCAAAGCCGCGAAGCTTACGACCGTGGCAATGGTGCGGTGATCCTACTTTATAACCGCCATAAACAGACAGTCGTCCTGACACGGCAATTCCGCTTTCCCATCTTTATCCATGGGCATGATGGCTTTTTGATCGAGGCCGCAGCCGGTTTGCTGGATAACGCCTCGCCTGAAACGCGCATTATTGCCGAGGCAGAAGAAGAAACTGGTTACACTGTCACAAATGTTGAGAAGGTGATGGAGGCTTATATGAGCCCGGGTTCGGTGACGGAGAAGTTATTTTTCTTTATCGCGGAATATCACGATGGCGACCGAAAGCATGCTGGCGGCGGTCTTGAGGAAGAGGGGGAAGATATCGAAGTACTGGAGTGGCCTTTCGCACGCGCCATGGACGCGATCCGAAACGGTGAAATCGAAGATGCCAAAACCATCATGTTGCTGCAACACCTGGCATTAAACATTCAATTTGAGGAGAAAGTGCCATGATGATTCTGATCGCAGGTCCGGTTCGCAGTGGCACTCACGGTGATCAGCAACTGATTGAGCAAAATATGCAGAAACTTGATCACATGGCGTTGCAGGTTTATCAAAGGGCCATACCCCGGTGATAGGTGAATGGCTGGCGTTACCGCTCGCCAATGCGGCGGGTTCGCAGCGGATCGGGGATGAAATCAGTGAAGCCTTCCTCTATCCCGTTGCGCATCGTCTTATTCAGAGCTGTGATGCCATTTTACGCATCTCTGGCGCTTCAACGGGAGCGGATCAGGATGTGCAAGTTGGCAAGGATTTGGGGTTGAGTATTTTTTACGATATCGAGCAGGTCCCCTTGGTTCAGGCCCAGGCAGGATACATATAGACTGATAGGGCAAGCTCTGTTTTGCCGATTTGAACACCAAGGGCGGAGGATAGTGTTATGGAGGAAGTGATGACGGATAGAGCCTACTATTTCAGCGATCGGCTGGAGATGGATACGGAAGTGGTGCGGTGTGAAGCGCAGGAAGATGGCCGGTTTCGTGTGCAACTGGCGGCGACCCTGTTCCATCCGCAAGGCGGCGGGCAACCCGCTGACCAGGGTACGATAGGTGAGGCGACGGTGTTACAGCTCATCCAGCAAGAGGGTGAGTTAATCCATATCACTGACCGCGAAGTGGCGCTGGGCTGCGTGCATATCCAAATTGATGCGGCACTGCGTAAGCTGCACACGCGTTACCATTCTGCGGGGCATTTGATTGCTTACGCCGGAGAGAAGTTTGGCTGGTTAGGTTACAAAGGCGATCATCGGCCCGGCAATGGACGTATCGTTTTTAAACCACAGGGCGAACCACAAGCCGTTGATGACTTGGTCATCGCTGAAGGTGTCGATGCGCTGGTGGCGCAGGATTTAGCGCGCGTGCTGCGGGATGACGCCGGACGCAGAATGGTCAGCTGGGGCGATCTGACACCTTACGCCTGCGGTGGCACGCATGTGCAACGCACCGGAGACGTTGGCGATATCGTCATTACCCGAGTGAAAGAGAAGAAGGGCGAACTTTCGGTGCAGTATGAAGTGCGGGATTGATGAGCAGGCGGATTAACGCCTGCACTGCGCTACTTAAATTCATCTATTTTTAATTGTGCGAAAGCCTGATCAACATCGCTATACGCTTGTGAGGTGGTATAACTGCCAGACAGCTGCCAATAAAAAACCGGAGCGCCAGGTTCTTCGCTGCTTTCCGCTACTCGATAGCGAGAGAATTTTATTTGCGCGGCTTCAGTCAGATCATCATTGTCCTGATTTGACGAGAATTTCATCGCGCGGATCAGGTAATAAACGCCCTGGATATTGTGCAGTTCAAAACCAATGATTTTGTCAGAGGAACCCGCAAGACGAAAATCCGACCAGGTAAAACCATCATCATCCGGAACCGGTAAAATAAACCAGTTACCGTTTTTATTGATGAAGGCAGATAGCGTCTGACTGGGATGCGAGGTGTTATTGTCATAGGTCGCAGAGACCAGCAAATCCGGGACGCCATCCTGATTAAGGTCGATATTATTCGCCCCTGCCAGCAACCCGACCCGCGTAGCACCCTGCGCACCGAAAACGGTACATAATGACAGAACGATAAACGCGAAAGTTTTTAATTTCACTGCACGCTTTCCTTACTGGTTAAGACAATATCAGGGATTAAAACCTGAATATTGAAAGACAGCATGGCATTGCTGCCTGATGGCCATCATGGCGTATTTTAAAAATTTTGCTCTCCAATCGCGCTGAATTATGGGTGTTTTTTCTGTGATGTGAAAGGGTGAACGGAATAATTAAAAGAAAAGAGATTAACCGACGAAGCGCGTCATCCATTACGCACTTCGTTAGAGGAAAACAGACTTAATGTGAACGTCTTTCCTTAACCCTCAACTCATACCTGTGCCATGCCGCCATCCACGAAGAGTTCGGTGGCATTAACAAAGCTGGAGGCATCGGATGCAAGAAACGCCACCACCTGACCAATCTCACCGGGTTCACCCAATCGGCCCAATGGCACCTGGGCAGCTAATGCATTGAACAATCCCTGACGCTGATCTTCGGGCACTAAATCGCCCAAACCCGGCGTGCGCACCGGACCAGGGCTCACCACGTTGACACGAATTCCGCGATCTTTCACATCCAGCGCCCATGAGCGGGCAAAGTTGCGCACGGCGGCTTTACTGGCGCTGTAAACACTGAATCCTGCGGTGCCCTGAACCGAAGTGGTGGACGAGGTCAAAATCACCGATGCTTTGTCGCTTAACAGCGGCAGCGCTTTTTGCACGGTAAACAGTACGCCACGCACGTTGGTGCCAAAGATCCGGTCAAAGTGTTCTTCAGTAATCGCACCGAGCGGTAACATATCGCCGCCGCCAGCATTGGCGAACAGAATATCAAGACGGCCCGCCTGGCGTGCAATCTGCGCATACACCGCATCCAGATCGCTCAGCACAGAAGCATCAGCGCGGATGCCGGTTGCCTGCGCACCGATAAGCGTCACGGCGGTATCCAGTTCAGGCTGTCGACGACCGGTGATAAACACCCGCGCTCCCTGAGCTGCCAACGCCTGAGCAGACGCTAAGCCAATTCCTCTGGTGCCGCCAGTGACTAAGGCAATTTTACCGTTTAATGAAGTGTTCATGTTTGCTCTCCCAAATGGATTTAAGTGTGTGATGACTGCGTTGCAGTGCATGGGAGGCAATGTAACCCTGCGCGGTTTAGTGATAAATGGTGTAAAATCGAAATCACTATTCCTGTGTATGGATAATCAGCATGGACCAACTGTTGGCAATACGAGCATTCGCGCGCGTGGTGGAAGCGGGGAACTTCACCCGTGCGGCCGATTCACTGGATATGCCGAATGCCACGTTAAGCAAACTGGTGCAGGAGTTAGAAGGGCATCTGGGTGTACGCCTGTTACAGCGCACCACGCGACGCGTCACCGTCACGCCTGAAGGACGAGATTATTATGATAAAGCACTGCGTATCGTGCGTGACCTGGAAGATATTGATGGCGCATTTAACGCGGTAAACGGTACACCGCGCGGGTATCTGCGCATTGATATTGGCGGCTCAACGGCGCGTGAGGTTCTCATCCCACTGCTACCTGATTTCGTTGCGCGATTTCCTGAGATTCGCCTCGATCTCGGCGTATCAGACCGGGCTGTGAATCTGATTAGCGACAATGTCGATTGCGTGATTCGTGGCGGTCCACTGGGTGATTCATCGCTGGTGGCGCGTCATCTTGGTGATGCTGAGATGATCACCTGCGCGGCACCCGCATATCTCAAAAATTACGGCGTGCCAGCCTATCCGCAAGAGCTTAAAAATGGCCATCGCTGGATTAGCTATTTATCCCCGCAAAGCGGGCGCGCCTTCCCGCTGCGCTTTGTGCAGGGTAATGAGAAACAGGAAATGAAAATCGAGCATCGCATTGGGATTAATGAAAGCAATGCTCATCTGGCAGCTGCGGTGGCAGGATTAGGCATCATTCAGACATTTCGATACGCAGCAGCCAAAGATTTAGCGTCAGGCGCACTGGTGGAAATACTGAAGGATTGGCGGCCCGCCAGCTATCCGTTTCACGTGGTGTATCCGCAAAACCGCCATCTGACCCAGCGTTTACGGGTGTTTATCGAATGGTTGCGTGAGGTATTTCCTGCGCGACTCAATGGATGACAAGCCAGAGGCGATCTGTTAACTTTTTGTTTCTGAACTCCCTATTTTGACTACAGGCCTGCGTAAATGACACTTTCAGCCGCACTTTCCCCGTCATACGAACATGGCCTGTATGCGATCTGCTGTCCGCCACCGCCTCCTGCACGCGTTGTGGTTCGCTAAGAACCGGAAGTCTTCACGCTTAAATTTCCAACGTTTGTTTTAGGAGCATTTTCATGCGTTCTTCGTCTTTGACGTCGCAAGCGGCGACGTCGGGCTTCGTGCTGCTGTGGGGCAGTGCGGCCATCTTCTCTCGCCTGGGTTTGGACAATGCCTCACCCATCGCGCTATTGATCGTGCGCTTCGGTGTGGCGCTGGTTGCATTATTGCTGGTGGGCCTATTTCGACGTCGCTGGTTACCCGATGCAGGCAGCCGAAAAACGGTGATGTTTACCGGTCTGATTTTGATTGGTGCCTATTCGGTGTGTTACTTCCAGGCGATGGCCGAGGGAGTGACGCCAGGTTTAATCGCTACCATCATGGGCATACAACCGATCCTGACGCTCTGCATCGTGGAAAGGCGCATGCAGGGCACGCGATTACTGGGATTGGTGATCGCCTTAGCAGGATTAATACTGCTGGTGTGGCGCAGTCTGGCGGCGTCGCAGTTGCCGTTGAGCGGCATTGTCTTCGCTCTCGGCGCACTGCTGTGTATGACGTTTGGTGCCATCATGCAGAAAAAGGTGTCCCAGCATCCCGCGCAGGTACTGCCGCTGCAATACGCGGTGAGCCTGGCGCTGTGTGCTCTTCTGCTTCCGGTTAAAGCCTTCCATATCGACTTTACGTTGCACTTCTGGATTTCCGTGCTGTTTCTTGGGGTGATGATCTCGGTGGTGGCGCAGCTGCTGCTGTATCGGCTGCTGAGTGCGGGAAGCATCGTTAACGTCACCAGTTTGTTTTATCTGGTTCCGGTGATAACGGCAGTACTGGATTACCTGTTGTTAGGTAATGCGCTGCCGTGGTCGGGGATGATGGGAATGCTGGCTATTCTGCTCGGCATCATGCTGGTGTTTCGCACACCGCGCCTGAAAACATCGGGGTAAGATCGAACAGGGCGCATCAAAATGGATGCGCCCTTTATCGTGGTTAAACCGTGCCGGTGCCGCCATCAGAACACCAGACCTGTCCCGACGTGAAGCTATTGGTGGTTTCCGCAAACGTCACATACAGCGGCGCGATTTCAGCAGGCTGACCGGGGCGACCCAGTGGCGCGGAAGCGCCAAATTGCTCCACTTTCTCCTGCGGTTGTCCGCCACACACCTGCAATGCAGTCCAGTAAGGGCCGGGTGCCACGGCGTTGACGCGGATTTGGTCTTTACCCAACTGCTTGGCTAAAGCTTTAGTAAAGGCCGCAATCGATGCTTTGGTCTGGGCATAATCCAGCAGGATGGCGCTGGGATCGTAGGCCTGCACTGATGATGTGTTAATGATCGATGAACCCGCCGGTAGGTACTCCAGCGCCGCCTTCGTAATCCAAAACATGGCATACACGTTAGTCTTAAAGGTCGCATCAAAATCTTCTGTCGAGAGGGTACGAATCGATTCATTGAACTGCTGACGGCCGGCATTGTTGACCAAAATATCCAGACCATCGAGTTTCGTCGCCGCTTCCTTCACCAGTTGCTGGCAAAAGGCTTCGGAGCGAATATCTCCCGGTATGGCAATCGCCTTACGACCTTCCGCTTCAATCAGTTTTATCACCTCTGCCGCATCCTGTTCTTCATCGGGCAGGTAATTTATCGCCACGTCGGCACCCTCACGCGCGTAAGCAATCGCCACCGCACGTCCAATCCCGGAATCGCCGCCGGTAATCAGCGCTTTACGACCGGTTAAACGACCAGTGCCACGATAGCTGGTTTCACCATGATCCGGGCGCGGTTCCATTTTTGCCGCCAGCCCAGGAAAATCCTGTAATTGTTTTTTAAAGGGAGGTGTCGGATATTGATGGGTGAGCAGCGTTTTATTAGTCAATGAACTCATCTTAATCTCCATGTTCTTCGTTAGTGATAAATTAAGCCTGGCATAAATGTGATATATGTCACGTCAAAAAATGACCAATTGAAATTTTTCAGCTTAAGCGAGGCGGTATTATGGCTGCGGCGATGGAAATAAAAGGCGTGACTGGAATGAGAGGGGAGAGCAGAATAAGCGCAAGACGTCAGTCATATATCGTCATTGCACTTATTCAATTGCCAGTTGAACCTATTGGCATCCTTGTCGGTGAGGCGACTAGCGCGCCCGATGCGGCTTAAGAGCCTTTGTTACTACTTTTTCCGCCTTTTTTTCCGGCTTCGGAGGCTTTCTCAGGGTTGTCTTTAAAACTACCGCCGCCACTGCTTTGCCCACCTTTTTTACCCGCTTCAGATGCCTTTTGTTTATCATCTGCGAAGTTACCGGAACCGCCTCTATGCTCGGCCATAAAATGCCCTCATTCATGCATTGCGATTACATAATCGTGGATAGCGTCACACGTTATGTCCAGACTGCAGAATTAAGGTTAGTGCCACTGTGAATATTAACAAGCGCGGCGGCAGCGTATAAGTGGATTATCGAGTATTTTTTCGTATCTTATTTTTTAAGCAAATGAATTATGAAGGTTAATAATTAATTATTAATATAATCGAAGCGTATTTAACGCTTCGATTATCAATAAGGCCGATTAACTCGCAGGGATTTGAGTGAAATAGGTCCCGCTATAAGGTATGGGCAGGAAATCATTGAAGATTTGCTTTAACGTTTGCTCGGGTTCGACATCCGCGAACAACTGAGGATAAAGTGTTTTTGCCATAAATTCCGTTGCCGCGATGTGCCAGGGGCTGAGGTAAAAATTCATCCAGATGACGGCGGAGTGGCCGTTACGTAGCGCGGCTAATTCACGCAATCCGTTTTGCTGCGCGGTCAGTTGGGCGAAGCTGCTTTGCACCGCTGGCAGTGCCACTTCTGGCCCCAGCTTCAGCAAACCCTGCGCCTCGTTATCGCCAAATCCGGTGGCGAAGTAGTAATCCGGTTGCGCCGCAATCACCATTTCTTCACTCAAGCGACCAAACACGCCGTGCTGCGTTTTAGCCGCGATATTATCGCCGCCTGCGGCGTTTAAAAGTTCGCCAAGGCTGCCGTTGACGGCGGTGACACAACACTCATTACGGCGGCCAAGATGCAACTGCAACAACACTGAAGGCTTCGCACCGTGATAACTGGCCAGCCGATCACGAATCACCTGCATATGTGCGTCATAAAAACGGTTAAAGGCCTGCGCGCGAGCCTGCTGATTCAGCACCTCGCCAAAAATCTCCACGCTGCGACGGGTATTCTTCAGCAGATGCACGCGCAGATCGATTTTCACCACCGGAATATGGGCGGCTTTCAGCATACTCACCAGGCGCAGATCGGCATCATCGTAGCGCGCCAGGCTCGGCAGGATCACCACATCCGGTTTGAGCGCCAGGATCTGCTCAGGATTGATAGCATTCGGGCCGCCTGAACCGAGGGAAGGGATTTTTAACATTTGCGGGAACTGGCGCGCAAAACTGTTCCACGTTTGGCTATCGTACTTTTTCAAATCCTGAGGCCAGGCAACGATATGCTGAAAAGGATTGCCCGGTTCCAGCAGCGCCAGCGTGTAGAGCATGCGACTTTCACCCAGCACAATGCGCTGCGGATGGTCAGGGATATCCACCTGATTACCGTCAATATCTGTGACGGTTTTTGCCAGCGCGGCGCTACTAAGCACCAGTAAGAAGCAGGCCAGAACAATCAGCATTGGCCCCCAGAGGGAAGGGGCGCGCCGGGCGCCCGCTTTAACCACAGAATCAGAACTCAACGCTGGCCTCGACCATCAGGTTACGGGTTTCACCCTCACGCACGCGCAAATTGCCGCCGCTGGAGGTGTAATAGTGCTTGTTAAACAGGTTATTCAGATTCAACTTAAGTTGTGTCTTTTCACCAAACAGCTGATTGTTCCAGGCGATAAAGCTGTCCGCCACCACGTAGTCCGGCATGGTGAAGCTATTTTCAGGATCGCCCGCTCGCGAGCCGACATAGCGCGCGCCGCCACCGACGCGGAAATCACCGGGAATGCCGTTGATACTGAGGTTGTGGCTGAGATAGAGCGCGCCCGAATGACGCGGTGCATTTTGCAGCCGATTGCCATTGTTAGCAGAATTTACGCCATCATCAACAATCTCAGCCTTATCGTAGCTGTAGTTAGCGCTGAGATCCCAACCCGGCAATACTTCGCCGTTCAGCTCAAACTCTGCGCCACTGGAACGGGCTTTATCAATTGCCCGCGTTGAACCGTTAATGCTGAGCGACATGTCACGTTCATCAATGCGGTACAGCGCGACGCTGGCAAACAGCTTTGGCGAAATCTGCCATTTACTGCCGACTTCCCAGGTCGTGCCCTGTTCGGGTTTACCGACATTGCCGTCATCGTCCACATCGGTGGAAGGCGTAAAGGATTTGCTGACGCTGCTGTAAAGCGAGACATCAGGGGTGATTTTATAAATCAGACCCGCTTGTGGCAGGAATTTATTGCCTTCACTGTTCAGTGTTTCCACCACCGGGTCGAAGCCTTTTGACGCACGCTGCTCGTAATGCTGATAGCGTCCGCCAAATACCGCAATCCACTGTTCCGTCAGTGAAATACTGTCTTTAGCGTAAACCGAACGGCTATGAATGCGGTTCAGGTTATTGGCGTTGGCGGTGTTTTCCGAGGTGCTATTGGTGACCGGTGACAGGATATCGTATTGCGGATCGGTAAAGTTAAACCCGGTGTTGGATTTCCCTTGATACTGATGCGCGCGATAAGTCTGGTTCATCTCATAATCAGTCCCGATCACCACATCGTGGGTCATGCCCAACAGCTGTTGTGAGCCGAGCAGATCCCATGAAACGTATTTCGTTTTGTGGTTAAAGCCACGGTTAGCATCAGCACGACGCGTCACGACGCCGGTGGAGGGGTTAATGGCGGTGACGCGCACTTCGTTGTTGTCGTATTGACGCTGATTCCAGCCAAAAGTGACGCGCGTGCTCCAGTCATCATTAAACTGCCAGTCATAGTGCGCATTAAGGGTTTTGTTGTGACCCCAGGCATGATTCGCCTTGTCGTCGAGACGATCTTTGTAGCCGATATCCAGCGGCTTGCCATTGATAAAGGCGGTGCCACGATCGTAGGGGATATCGTATTGATAATCTTCATAGCTCACGAGAAAGCTGGCTTTTTCACCGTACCACTGCAACGAAGGCGCGATCAGCGTATGTTTGTCGCTGCCAAAGTTGCGCCAGTAATCCTGATTCTGCTTTTCGGCGATCAAGCGGAAAGCCAGGCCGTTGCCCAGCGGGCCGGTGACATCGACGGTGCCAGCGCCGCCACCTTCGCTGGAGGAACGGCCGCTAACTTTGGTGTGCCAGTCATATTGCGGTTTTTTGCTCACCACGTTGATCACGCCGCCCGGATTTTGAATGCCATAGAGCAGGGATGCCGAGCCTTTTAGCACTTCGACGCGTTCGGTGGTGGCATCGAAGTTCAACCCCTGGCTGCTGCGAATGCCATCACGATAGATTGACCCATCAGAGTTGCTGCCAAATCCGCGACGCACAAAGCCATCTTCGGTGCCTGCCAGAGTATTGCCCTCTGTGACACCACTGACAAAGCGCATCGCATCAGTGAGACTAGCGGCCTGATAGTCTTCAAGCTGTTGTTGGGTCACCACACTCACCGATTGCGCTTCGTTCAGACGCAGCGTGGGCGTTTTGCTGGCGACGGAACTGCTGGTGGCGTTATAGCCTTGCGGGCGACTTTCCTGCGCGGACACCGTCAGGGTATTACTGCTCTCCGCTGCCAGACTGCCTGCTGCAGTGAAAACGCTGACACCGTATATAGCGGCGATAATGGCCGGATGGCATGTGGGTTTAAAAGCGAAAGTTTTGTTGTTATTCATTTAAATAAACCTGGTGTTGGTGCGGAATTAATCTCGTCCATGAAACGAAGCTAGGATTAAATTATTTTCAGCAGAGAAAAGTGCATGAAATAAGCATTCTCTGTGGACCATGTGCCCTAAACTGAGATGGCGTGATGTTATTGAGAATCATTCAAACATGAAAGAATGTAGTAGTAAACGGAAATAATGGCGTGGATACTACAGCAGGAATAGAGTCCATCAACGCCATTTCCATTTGAGATTTAATTGTTATAAATGCAACAAAAACAGTTAGATAAATAGATTTCTTGCTGTAATCAAACGTTCCACCCCAAAGGAGCGATAGCAATCAGGGTGCTGGATTAAACAAGAAATATCACTACAATGCCGTGCCTAAATGGGGAACGAAATCACGCCCTGATGACAAACAGGTAAAAAGATGGCCATAAATAAAATTAAAAATCGGGTTGATGTATTAGGTGAACGCTATCGCGCACGCGCTCCGTCATTATCGTCCAGCCTTCAATCCGTCGCGCGATATATCCACGATAATCGTGAGGCAATATTAGATGCCACCGCCATGGAAATAGCGGATGCGACTCATACCTCAGATGCCACCGTGGTGCGTGCCGTTCAGGCATTGGGATTTGCCGGTTTGCGTGATTTGAAAACCACGTTGAAAGCCTGGTTTGGCCCGGCGATGAATTCAGAAGAGAAAATGAGCGCCACCGTCAGCGAGCTGTCGTGTGACATCAATTCGGGGATCGATTTCGTACTGGGTGGCCATAAACGCGCCTGCGATGCCCTCTCGGAACCTCACAATCGGCAAGCGGTCGCGCAGGCTGTCGCGATGTTGATCGACGCGCGTCAGGTCGCGCTGTTTGGCATTAATGCTTCAGGGATTTTGGCGGATTACAGCGCCCGCTTATTCACGCGCATTGGCATTCCTGCCGTCACGCTCAACCGTTCGGGTATTGCCCTCGCTGAACAGTTGATCACCTTACAGCGTGGTGATGTGCTGATTATGATGGCGCAGAAATCTGCCCATAAAGAAGGGCTGACTACCCTGAAAGAGGCGAAGCGGCTGGGGATGCCGGTGATTTTGCTGACCAATGCCTTAGATTCTGCCTTTGCCAAAGAAGCGGATGTGGTTATCAATGTGCCGCGCGGTGGGGAGAATGGTCGTATGCCTCTGCATGGCACCGTGCTGGTGTGTCTGGAGATGTTGATTTTGTCGGTGGCTTCAGCGACTTCATCGCGCACGGTAAAAACCATGAAACGCATTCAGGATCTCAATCGTTCACTGAAACCCACCGGTAAGAAATAGCGTTATTAATTGTCAGAGGTACTCGGCGCGGCGGGTTTGACCATTTCGCTGCGCGTGACAAGCCATACCGCCAGCACAATCAGCAATGCACCGCTTATAAAGCCCTGATTGATTTGCTCGTCCAGCACTAACCAGCCCCACAGGATGCCAAAAGGCGGAATCAGGAAGGTGACGGTGAGGGTGCGCAGGGGGCCAATATCGGCCAGCAAACGGAAATAGATGATGTAGGCCAGCGCAGTACAAATAAAGCCGACGGCCAAAATACAGGCCCAAACTTCAGGAATGTGCCAGTTCGCCGCCGGCGTTTGTGGCGCGCTGAAGGCAAAGAAAGGCAGCAGGAAAAGCGAGGCGCCCAACTGGCTACCGAACGCGACTTTCGTGGCATCAAGCCCGCCGCGCGATCCAATCCAGCGTTTGGCCAGAAAGCCGGCAAAACCGTAACAGGTGGTGGCGACCAGACAAGCCGCAATGCCAAGTATCAATGCGTGCGAGAGCACCCCTTCGCCAGTGGTGCTGATTAACATAATGCCGACAACACCGGCCACCATGCCCAGCACTTTACTCACTGTAAGTTGTTCATTGAAGAACGCCGCACCAATCACGACACCCATTAACGGCGCAGTAGCGTTGAGTATTGCGGAGTAGCCTGCGGGCAGCACGCGAGCGGCAAGGCAATACATCAGGAAAGGTAATCCTGAGTTAATCACACCCAGCAACATTGCCCAACCCAGTTTGCCTTCGAAGCGACGCGGAATGCGCAGTACTGCCATCACGATGATTAAACCCAATGCGCCACATAACACGCGCAAAAAAGCCGTATTAATCGCACCCAGCGCGGGAACGGCAATACGCATAAAAAGAAAACTGGCTCCCCAGATAGCCGCCAGCAGCAAAAGTCGCAACGAGTCCGATGTTCGCATGGTTCAGATTCAATCATTAGAAAGATGGGCTGACATCATAGCAAAAATTCTTAACACTCAAAGCGATGTCGCGGTGCTATGTTACTTCGCTGGATAACAAAAAACGGCGAGGAAATGAATGCATTGGGAGTCTGAAAGGCTGCTGTATCGGCCGATTGAGCGCACGGATTTGCAGGCGCTTTTTCGCATCTATGGCGATGCACGAACACATCAATTTAACCCACGCGGGCCTTATCCAAGCCTTGATCATGCGCGAGAAGTGTTATTACGCAGAATCAAAGACCGCGCTATTCATGGTTTCGATGACTGGGTCATCATGGAGAAAAGCGATCCTCAACACGTGATTGGTTTCGGTGGCGTATTCGTCAGCGAATTCAACGGGCGCAGAACCAACAATCTGGGTTACCGTTTTGAACCGGATGCCTGGGGAAAAGGCTATGCGACAGAACTCGCGCATCGCGCCATCCGCCACGGTTTTGAAGATCTAAAACTGAAAGAAATTGTCGGTGTGGTGAGAGAAAACCACACCGCATCACGCCGCGTACTGGAAAAGGTCGGGATGACTTTCCTCGAAAGGGTGTTTAATCCGCAAGATCCGCCCGCCAGTTTGATGTTCACCATCACATGCCAACAATGGAGAGAAAGAAATGGAACAGGTCATTAGAAAACTCACTGCAGAGGATTACGCACAGTGGAAATCGCTGTGGTTGGGCTATCTCGACTTTTATGTCAGTGAGGTCACGGAAGAAGTCACCAATACGACATTTCAACGATTGGTTGCGGAAGGCGAACCGATGCATTGTCTGGTGGCGGAGGAGCAGGGCAAATTGACTGGGCTGGTGCATTTTATTTGCCATCGCAGCACCTGGACCCTGGGTGACTATTGTTACCTGCAGGATCTGTTCGTCAGCCCAGACGGGCGTAAACAAGGCACGGGTCGCGCGTTGATCGCAGCGGTGAATGCTGCCGCTGAGGCATTGAACTGCTCGAAAGTGTATTGGATGACGCGCGAGAATAATTACCGCGCCCGAGCGCTGTATGATCAGGTCGCGACGAAGACGGATTTTGTGCAATACCGTGTTGCACCCTAATCAGCAATTTCACTCACACCGCTTGTCAATTCTTCCTACCATCCTGTACCATTTGGGAATCGATCATTTCCTAAATGGTATCTCCCTTAGCGCAAACTCAAATCTTGATACGAGAACGCGGCCAACCATGCCAACCAGGAACGATTATGTTTTCGACCTATCCGACCAAGAATTTGACCAATTAGGAAGTAACCATTTCCAATTCTAGGAGTAACGGATGAATGCCTCAGAATTAAAAATAACATCGCGCTGGTCACAACCTGTCACCAACCTGCCTGATTTTTCCCATCATTACGCCACCGTAGACGGTGTTCGCATCCACTACGTTAGCGGCGGCAACCCACAAGGTGAAACCCTGGTGCTGTTAGCCGGGTTCCCACAAAGCTGGTTTGCGTGGCGCAAGGTAATGGCTCTGCTTGGCGATCGTTACTTCATTATCGCGCCCGATCTCCCCGGTCAGGGGGATTCCGATAGGCCTTACAGCGGATATGACACCACTTCTCTGGCAGAAAAAGTACAGGGCCTGCTGCTGCAATTGAACATCCATCACTACTATCTTGCGGCGCATGATGTCGGTGCGTGGGTGGCCTGGCCGTTTGCCCTGCGTTATGCCAATCAGATAAAAAAACTGGCACTGCTTGACGCCGGCATTCCGGGCGTGACCTTGCCGGATGCGCTGCCTGCCACGCCCGATAAGGCCTGGAAAACCTGGCATTTCGCCTTCCATCTGCTGCCGGATCTGCCTGAAGCCTTAATTGCCGGGCGCGAAGAGATCTATCTGGATTGGTTCCTGAAACGCAAAGCCGTCAGCCCAATGGTGTTTGACGCGGAAGATATGGCGGAATATGTGCGCTTGTTGCAACAGAACGGGGCATTGCGCGCAGGCATGGCGGCCTATCGCGAAGTGAGCGTCTCGGCGGAACAAAACCGTGCATGGCTGCATGATAACGGCAAATTGACGGTGCCGTTGCTGGCGATCAGTGCCGATCAGGGTTCGATCCCCGATATGGCGATTCCGCTTCAGGAGTTTGCGGCTGAGGTTTCAGGCATCAAAATCGCGCACTGCGGTCACTTCATCCCGGATGAGCAACCGCAGGCGCTGGCTGAAGCACTGCGCGAGTTTTTTAGTTAGTTGCGCAGACTGGCGATCTCCACACGTTGACCACTGGCAGATGAGCGCACCATCGCTTCAATGATTTGCTGATTCTCCAGGCCAAAGCGGAAATCCGGGAAACAATCGGCTTCGCTGCTGAGGCCTTTAATCAGGTCGTAAATTTCGATCACTTTCACATCGAAGTATCCCAGGCCACCGCCAGCGAAATCGAAGCCAAAGAAGCCTCCAAACTGCTCGACCTGAGAACCGGCATAAATGGTTTTAAAGCCGCGATCGTGTTTCGCATCGCCATAACGTGCAATCTTCAGTTCGTTAAAGCGCTCACCGTCCATGATGATGGTGCCTTCGGTGCCCGAGATTTCCCAGGCAATGCCGAACACTTTTCCTGCGGAGATGCGTGAAGATTCAATCACGCCACCGGCGCGGTTCTCGAAAGTCACGAGCGCCTGGAACTGATCGTCGTTTTCCACTTTCAAACGCGCCGCCTGTTTATCTGCCTGGGCACCATAGCCTGAACCACCACCCGCCGCAGGGCGCGTGTCAATAAACAGCTGCTCCTGTCCTACCACGCTCTTGATTGGCCCCATCAAATATTGCGCCACGCTCACCACGTGTGAGCCTAAGTCACCGAGTGAGCCAGAACCGGCCTGTTCGCGTGAGCAACGCCAGCTCCATGGCAGCTCGGGATCGTTGAAAAATCCCTGATCGAACCAGCCACGGAAGCGAGTCGGTGTGCCGATGTCACCGCGATCGATCATCTGCTTCGCCAACTGCGCTGCCGGCGTTTTGATGTTATTGAACGCCATGATGGTTTTCACACCTGCTCGCTCAGCTTCCTGGGTCAGGGTTTGTGCTTCCTGCAACGAAACGGTGAGCGGCTTTTCGCAGTAGACGTGTTTACCTGCACGAATCGCGGCCAGCGCCATGTCGAAGTGCATGCTATTAGGCGTGGTGATATCAACAATATCGATTTCAGGATTGTTCACCAGCGACTGCCAGTCCGCCGTGCTGTGTTGAAAGCCGTAGCATCGAGCCGCTTCTTCGGCCAGTGCGGGCGTGACATCTGCCAGCGTATGCAGAACGGGTTGCAGCGCCAGGTTACGATACAGTAAACCCGCGCGGCGCCATGCATCGGCATGTGCCTGGCCCATAAAGCCTGAACCGATCAGGCCAACATTCAGTGTTTTTCCAGCCATCAGCGGCTCCTTAAGCGTTTGCAGGTAAAATGTGTTGGGCAACAAAACGTTGTGCGCGAGTCACGGTCTCCAATGGGGGCGCTTTCGCCGGATCCTGCTCGGCTTCCACCACCATCCAGCCCTGATAACCGCTGCGAGCGATAAACTCTGCCAGCGGCCGATAATCAATACCGCCGTCGCCTGGCACGGTAAACATCCCTGCGAGCACGGCTTCGTTGAAGGTCATACCGCTGGCCCGTACTTTTTGCAGGCGATCCAACCGCACATCTTTTAGATGGATGTGGCAAATGCGGTCGGCGAATTCCTCAATAAGTTGCGTATAGGAGAATCCGGCAGCGGTGGCGTGACCGGTATCCAGTAACAGGCCAACGGCGGGCGAACAGGCATTTATCAACGCACGGATTTCCGGCAGTGTTTCGGCCACCATCATGAGATGGTGGTGATAGGCGAGGCGTAAACCGTATCGATCAAACAGGGCTTCGGCAAAGCGGGAAAGGCGATCGGCATAGTCGGCGACCTGACTCTCCGGCAACAAACGTCGGGTGCTCAGTGGCACATCCAGCGCGTTGTCAGCCATCCAGCCGCATTCGCCGTACACCATCACGTTGGCGCCATTTTCCTGCAGCAGGGTGGCATGGTTGTGCACCGCATCCAGCTCCTGCTCAACGCTGCGTTCGGTGAGAAATCCGTCATGCCAGCCTGACACCAGCTGCAGTTGATGTTGTGCCAACAGCTGCTTCAATGCCCCGGGTTCGCGCGGGAATATGCGACTTAGCTCGACGCCCTGAAATCCGGCCTGTTTCGCTTCTTTCAAACAGTGTTCGGCCGAGGTCCCTGCGCCGAGGTATTGCAGCACTTCATTGACCCAGGAGAGTGGGCTGACGCCGAGTTGAGGTGCGGGGTGACCTGTGCGATAAAACGCTTCTTTGATCATCGGTTATATCCTGTAGGGGAGATAGCGATGAAATTAGCGGATGCGATGTGCTGCGGCGAGCGGTTATTTGACGTAAAACCATCAAAATTTGCAGGCTTAACGTCAAAAAAATATTGATGTGATTTTGGATGGAAATTGATGGGTTAACATGGAGATAGAAAAGCAAGTCAATAGGGGTGGCCCTTAGAAGGCCACCCATCTGGACTCAGAACGACAGGGTGACGCCAGCGTAATAGGCGCGGCCCGGTTCGTTGTAAGTTGAAGCACCTTCATCTTCACGATAAATGCGCTTATCAAACAGGTTGTTAATACCCGCATTAGCACGCAAATTTTTAGTGATGTCGTAATTGAGGTTCAAGCCGACAATGGAATATGGCTTGATTTCACGTTGTGAAAGACCTCCTGGTCTTCCCTCAATAACTGTTTCTGCATTTTGGCGCGGTTTTTGGCGGCCATACTGCGTCCAGTTGATATTGGCGCTAAGGCTATCAGTTGCTTGCCACTCTAATTGTGAGTTGATAGTAAATTCAGGAATGACCGATAGAGGATTTCCGGTCTTCTTACTTTCTGAACGGAACATGTAAGTCGCATTAGACCGCCACTCAAGTGTGTCCGCAATCAATGGAATAGTCAGGTTCCCTTCCAGCCCCTCTACAATGGCTTTGCCTCCATTCTCCCACTGAAGCACGTTGTAAGTACCATTGGTGTAGACAACATCAGTACCGGATACAATTTTGTTTTTGTAATCGTTACGGAAGTAGGTGATACCCGCGACATAACCCGCGTGGTTAAACTCTAGTCCCACTTCTTTATTGACGCTCACTTCAGGATCGAGATTGTCATTCCCTAATAAATAACATTGGGATAGGCCAATTGGGCAGCCATTGCCACGTGTTGATAGCAGGTAGCCGGGAGTTGATTGATATAAGTTAGGCGCCTTGAATGCCCTCGCAATACCCGCTTTGAGCGTAAAATAGTCGCCCAATCCTTGCGAAATATTTAGGCTTGGACTCCAGTTAGCGCCAAAAGCATCATGATAATCAAAGCGTAAACCCGGAATAATTTCAGTGCTGTCAGTGGCGGCAATATTATCTTCAAAATAAAGAGAACTTATCGTGGCGGAGTTATTACTGCTGCGCTGAGACGGATCGCCTGAACTACCTGGCAAGTAAAGGTTTGTACTTGCAGATTGCATTGACGCAGGGTCATTAAGCTCATCGCGGTTCCATTCCGCTCCCAACGTCACGGTTTGGTCCACCAATAATTCCAGTGGGAAGTTTATTTCTCCGCCAGCACGATAACTTTCCAGACGACTGGTCGAATAAACATTACTGTTGATCATCCCTTCAACACTTCCGGCAGTGCCTTCTTTCAAGCGAGTGTTATTGGTCTTCTCGTAGTTGAAATTAAGTTTGGATGTGCCCCAATCCCAGATACCGTTATGAGTGACGCCATAGCTCTGACGATATAAGCGGTTTGTTTCACTGCCGTACAGAGATTCAACTAAACCACCTGCACTGCTATTTCCATTGCTGTTCTGCGTGTCGCCCGCATAAATATTGCCCTGACGGCTATAGCCGTAGGAGAAATCAACGATCTGAGTAGGAGTGATTTTCCATGACAGTACACCGTTAATATCTTTATTACGTACCCCTTCCCGTCCCGCAGCATAAGAGCCGTTTTGAGCGGTATTGATATCATAAGCATCCGCATCGGTGCGGTTGATATTGCCATACAGACGCATGGTTAATGCATCGCCAGCCAGTGGGCCACTCAAATTGAAGTTGGCGCGACGCGTGTCACCCTCTTTACTGTTTTCGGGCTGATTGGTGAAAAGTGACAGTGATCCATGCCAGTCATTGGTCGGGCGTTTAGTGATGATGTTCACCACGCCGCCAGCCGCACCGGAACCGTAACGCGCGGCGGCTGGGCCGCGAATCACTTCAATACGTTCTACCATCTCCGCGGGCACCCAGTTGGTATCACCTCGCGAGTCACGTTCGCCACGCCAGCTGTAACGCACGGAGTTACGCGAACTGACCGGCACGCCATCTATCAGGATTAAGGTGTTTTCCGGGCCCATGCCGCGAATATCAATCTGGCGGTTGTTGCCACGACTACCGCTGGCCCCGTTACCGGTCAGGTTGACGCCCGGCATTTTGCGGATGATATCGGAGAGGTCGTTAACCGGTGGGCTTTTCTCAATGTCCTCAGCGGTAATAGTGGAAACGCCAGGCTGTTGTTTCAGACCCTGTTCTGCAGTGACGATCATTGATTCATCGTCAGCCAGTTTTTCCGTGGGTTCTGCGGCATAAGCAGGTGAGGTGAGCAAGGCTGCCACAATCAGTGCAAGAGGGCGCTTCCTGACATACAAAGTTACATTCACTTAAATCTTCTCCCTGAAGTATTAACATATGTAAGCAAATGCGCATGATAATGAGAATGTTTCTCATTGTATATGCGACAAACCGGCGTCTCCTTTTTTTCTCCATGATTGGTGCAAATTGCGGGGGAAACGTGAAGAAACGTAAAGCCAGAGTGACGTTTGTGCTTAAAAAACGTTGCGGAGGAAAAGCGTTCATCAAACTGTCATCAATTCCTTGCAAATCAGTAGACTAATATTAGTGATAACGCACAGTAACTACATGGGAATCCGTTTAGCTTCGAGCCTGCACCAAAAAGGGTGCCTGGGACTCTCATAAATCAAGGAGAAAGTGTGCGCCAGATCATACAAACCTTTACATTCCTGTTACTGATTTCGTTCACTATTTCTGTTGCCAGAGCCGCCGATAAGATGAATTTCTGGCTGCAACCTCAACATGGCGGCAACAGTTTTAATCGCATTCCACCCAATACTGCTTATTTCAATGCTCTCCACACTTACGGTGCCTCTTGGGTGCGGCTCTCCTGGGATAAATGGCCCACCAAACAGCGTGATTTTCTGCTGGGCAGTGCGTATCGCTACCAGGGATTAGTGGCGGAAGATGTCGCCACTTTGAGAAATGTGCTGGATAACGCTGAGGCAGCAGGGTTGAAAGTGGTGATTACGCCGCTTTCCTTACCCGGCATGCGCTGGTCACAAAATAACGGCGGACAGTTCGACGACCGGCTGTGGCAAGACAACGCTTTCTGGCAGCAAAGTGCCCGTTATTGGCGTGACCTTGCGGCTGCATTGCAAGACCACCCTGCAGTAGCGGCATACAACATCATTAATGAACCCGCACCGGAGAAAATGGGCGGTCTGGACGAACATGCGTCTGCCGCAACCATGAAAAGCTGGTATCTGCAGCACAAGGGTACCGCGCGGGATTTACCGGAGTTTTACCGCACCGTGATTGCGGCGATTCGCGAAGTCGATCAGCAGACGCCGGTGATGGTCGACAGTGGCTGGTACGCTGCCGCCGATGCCTTCACGTATTGGCCACAGCCGCTCGAAGATAAACGGGTGTTATATAGCGTGCACATGTATGAGCCTTATTCCGCCACCAGTGCACCGAATGCCAAACGCAAAGCGCCTTGGCCTTACCCGGGTAAAGTCCCGTTTGCGGGATTGCAGCAACAGTGGGATGCACAACGCGTAGCAGAATATTTAGCGCTACCGTTTGAGTGGGCGAAATCGCACGATGTGGCCCGCCATCAAATGGTGGTTGGTGAGTTCGGTTGTGTCCGCACCTTACCAGGGTGCACGCAATATCTGGAGGATGTGTTAAAGGTGCTGGATCAGCAGCAGTCGCACTGGGCGTTTTACAGCTTCCGGGAAGACAGCTGGGATGGGATGGATTACGAATTGGGCGACAAGAAAGTACCGTGGCAATACTGGCAGGCTGCGGAGCAAAATTTACCCGATACCGTTCCACGCCATGCGACGAAAGAGTTTGAGCCTATACGCAAACGTTTAGAACGATAAAGTCTTGTTAAGAAGAAAACGTTCATAAGCCATGGTAAAAGCAGGCTGTTGAATACCTGACTAAATCTGAATACCTCACTTCAAACCGCGCCATCGCTGGCGCGGTCATCCCCGTCACCACGGGCGCCGAGTTCTATTCCCGAAATCTGGCAATAGATATCCGTTTTTCGCATTTGTGATCGCTGCACATCTTACTGAGAATGGCTGCGGGACGTTCTGAGGATGACAATTTCTTTCCGCTGTGAGGTGAGAAAGAAGAAAAATACATCGCTACCTCAACGCCTTTTCCCGACAGGGAAACATTTATATATATCAGGAGAAGGTTCCAGTGAAACTCGCCAAAGGTATCACCTTGCTTGCACTTGCATTGAGTGCACACACCGCGTTTGCCGCCGATCAATCCGTCCCGACTGACAGTTCACTCCATGTTAAGGCCGACCCGGCACTGAAAAGCCTGCTGCCGGCGGATGTGGTTAAGCGCGGCTACATCGTGGCAGGAACCAATCCCAACACGCCGCCGACCACTTTCTATAAAGAAGACAACAAAACCCTGGCCGGACGTGAAATTGACGTGATGAACGCCGTGGGCGAACGCTTAGGGATCCAGGTCCAGTGGCGGGACACCGGCGGTTTTGACAATATCATTCCCGGCCTGAAAACCGGTCGTTACGATGTGGCACTCTCCAATATCAACGCCACCGCGACCCGCGCCAAAATTATCGATTTCGTGAGCTATTACGATGCCAGCCTGTTGGGCATTATTTCGCGAAAAGATGCCAATGTGGCACCGTTCAAAACCCTTGACGCCGTGTGCGGCCTGGAAGTTGGCGCAGGTTCAGGCACCACGCAGGTGACGCGTCTGGAAGAAGCCAGCAAAGCCTGTGAAGCCGCGGGTAAAAAACCGATCAAAGTATCCGTATTCCCGGATCGTCCAGCCGGTGTTCAGGCCGTGGTCAGCGGTCGCGTACCGATGTTCCTCGGCCCGTACGAAGGTCTGCTGTGGCAGGCGAAGGTGATTAAACCTATCACCCTGAGCGGCGAAATCACCGTGCATGACGCGCCTGTTTCTGTGGCTTTCCCGAAAGATTCTGCGCTTGAGCCTGCGGTGCAAGCGGCACTTAACTCGCTGATCAAAGATGGTAGCTACCAGAAGATCCTCGACAACTGGGGCATCGGTTTTGGCGCGGTTAAAGAATCCAAACGTAACCAGGAAATCTTTCAATGAGTGATGTACGTGACCACACCGATGATTTGAAAATTGTCGGCAAACGTTACTACGGACGCTGGCTGAGTGCGCTGGTGGTGCTGTTGTGCGTCGTGGCAATGGCGCACTCGATGATTAACAATCCACGCTTCGAATGGAGCGTGATTGCGGAAAACTTCACCGGCGAATCGATCCTGCAGGGCGTATTAATGACGCTGCAACTGACGGCGATTTCGGTGGTGCTGGGCTTTGCGTTTGGTACGGTGCTGGCGCTGATGCGCCTCTCATCCAACCCCGTGCTGGTGGGCGTGAGTTGGTTCTATACCTGGTTCTTCCGGGGTGTGCCGATGCTGGTGCAGCTGTTCCTGTGGTACAACATTGCCGCGCTCTATCCAACGATTTCACTCTCTATTCCCGGATTGGGCGAGCTGTGGAGTACCCAGTCTAATGCGTTGGTGAGTCCATTCAGTGCGGCAGTGATCGCGCTGGTGATGCATCAATCTGCCTATGCCGCAGAAATTGTGCGTGCCGGTATCCAAAGCGTGGGAAACGGACAACTGGAAGCCGCACGTGCGCTGGGTTACCGCCCCGCGCAGATTTTCCGACACACGGTGTTGCCACAGGCGATGCGCGCCATCATGCCACCTGCCGGTAATGAAATTATCGGTCAGTTGAAAACCACGGCCGTCGTGTCAGTCATTTCGCTGCAAGACGTGTTGTTTTCCGCGCAGATCATCTATCAGCGTACCTATGAAGTGATCCCGCTGCTGCTGGTGGCGACGCTGTGGTATCTGCTGATGACCTCGGTACTGTCGATTGGTCAGTTCTACGTTGAACGCTATTTTGGTCGTGGCGTTACGCGTCGTGAAAAACGCAGCCTGTTTAAATCCTTGCCGGGCTTTAGCGCGCAAAAACCTGAAAGGAGCGTAAGCAATGGCTGAAGCGATCGCCTTACGTAAAGTCACTAAACGCTTCTCTGGCGTCACGATTCTGGACGAAGTGAATCTCGATATTCCTGCCGGTTCTGTCACGGTCATTCTTGGGCCTTCTGGTTCGGGGAAATCCACTTTGCTGCGCTGCATCAACCACCTGGAAAAACTGGATGGCGGCACCATTCGGATTGGTGGCGAAATCATTGGCTACAAGCAGAAAGGCCAGGCGCTGCATGAGTTAAGCAGCAGTGAGATTGCGCGTCAGCGTGCGCAAATTGGCATGGTGTTCCAGCAGTTCAACCTGTTCCCGCATCGCACGGTGTTACAGAACATCGTTGATGCACCGATGCGCGTGAAAAAGCAGAACCGCCAACAGGCGACCAGCAAAGCGCTGTCACTGCTTAAGCAGGTGGGGCTGGCAGGGCGCGAAGAGGAGTGGCCGCAGAATCTTTCCGGCGGACAGCAACAGCGTGTGGCCATTGCGCGCGCGCTGGCGATGGACCCGGGTGTGATGCTGTTCGATGAGCCAACATCGGCGCTTGATCCGGAACTGGTGGGCGAAGTGTTGCAAGTGATTAAGCAACTGGCGCACTCCGGCATCACCATGGTGATTGTGACGCACGAGATTGGTTTCGCACGCGAGGTTGCCGACAACATTGTCTTTATGGAAGACGGCAAAATCGTGGCGGCCGGACCCACTCAACAAGTCCTCGACGACCCGGAAAACGGGCGCGTAAGAAACTTTATTGCAACGGTGCTTTAAGCACCGTTTTTCATTTTTGACAGCCAGGAACAGTGATGACGCAAAAACCGGTAATGCACAGCGCCCACTGGGGCGCTTTTCATGCCCAGCAATCGGGCGACCAGCTCACTATCGAACCCTTTAAAGGCGATCCCGATCCCAGCCCGCTGCTGCAAAATTTCCGCACCGCTTTAAATCATCCGGCACGCTTATCGCGCCCGATGGTGCGTCGTGGCTGGCTGGAAGAGGGCCCCGGCCCCGATCAGCGCCGGGGCAATGACGAATACGTTGCGGTTAGCTGGGAGCAGGCTTACGAATTAGTGGCGCGTGAATTGAAGCGCGTGGGCGACACTTATGGCCCAGAGGGCATTTTTGGCGGTTCTTATGGCTGGTCGAGCGCCGGACGTTTTCACCATGCGCAAAGCCAGGTACACCGATTCCTGAACACCACGCTGGGCGGCTATGTGCGTTCGGTAAACAGCTACAGTTCCGGCTCTGCTTCGGTGCTGCTGCCACATATCGTCGGCGACATGAACGAGATTGCGCGGCGCGGCGTGAGCTGGGAAGAGATTGCTCAGCACAGTGAAATCGTCATCGCCTTTGGCGGTCTGGCGCTGAAAAACTCGCAGGTGGCGAGCGGTGGATTAAGTGAACACACCGAGCGCGGTTTTATGAAGCAGGCTGCACAACGCGGCACACGTTTTATCTCAGTAAGCCCATTGAAAAGCGATCTGCCCGACGAAGCTAAAGGGGAGTGGCTGGCCTTGCGTCCAGGCACCGATGCCGCCTTTATTCTCGGTGTTCTGTCCGTATTGATTGAAGAACAGCTAGCGGATGAAGCCTTCCTCAGTCGCTACACCGTGGGTTGGCCGGAAATGGTCGCTTATATCCGTGGTGAAGAAGATGGCACGCGACGCGATGCCGCCTGGGCGGCAGAGATCTGCGGTGTCAGCGCGGCCTTTATCGCTGATTTTGCCCGTCACTTACCCGGTAAGCGTGTGCTGGTCACCGTTGCGCATGCGCTGCAACGTTCGGAGCACGGCGAACAACCGGTGTGGCTTGGGCTGGTACTGGCCGCGGCGCTGGGCCAACCGGGTTTACCGGGCGGCGGTTACACCTATGCGCTGGGCGCGTTGGGTCACTACGGTAAGCATCACAACCTGGTGAGTTTCCCGGCGTTACCGCAGGGCAAAAATGGCATCGATCGTCTAATCCCGGTGGCGCGCATCTCAGACATGTTGCTCAATCCCGGCAAACTGTTCGACTACAATGGTCGCCGCCTGACCTATCCGCATATTCGTCTGGCTTACTGGGCGGGCGGTAATCCGTTCCACCACCATCAGGATTTAGCGCGACTCCGTCAGGCATTTTGCCAGCTGGATACGCTGATTGTGCATGAGATTGCGTGGACGGCCAGTGCACGGCATGCCGATATCGTATTGCCCGCGACCATGACGCTGGAGCGAGAAGATATCGGCGGTGCGCCAACCGATCGCCATCTGTTTGCTATGCAGCCGGTCGCGCAACCGCACGGCGAAGCCAAAGACGATTACGCCATTTTTGCTGAGCTGGCGCGCAGGCTGGGACGTGAAGAGGCGTTTACCGAAGGTCGCGATACGCGTGGCTGGCTGAAACACCATTACGCACAGTTGCAGCAAAAGCTGGCAACGCATCAGGTCGACATTCCCGATTTTGAACAATTCTGGCAGCAGGGCGTGCTGGAATTGCCGCAGCTTAAAGACGGTGGACGGATGATGAATGCCTTCCGCGCCGATCCGGATGCTGCACCACTGCCAACGCCGAGCGGGAAAATCGAAATCTACTCGGCGACGATTGCCAGTTTCGATTATGAAAACTGTCCGGGACATCCGGTGTGGCGAGAGCCGCAGCAAAAGCCCGATGCCGACCATCCGTTCTGGCTCATTGCCAATCAGCCCGCGACGCGTTTGCACAGTCAGCTGGATTTCGGTGATTACAGCCTGAGTGGCAAACGTGATGGACGTGAGGTATGCAGCCTGAATTCGGATGATGCGGCATCTTTGGGTATTCAAAACGGCGAGATTATTGAGCTTTACAACCAGCGAGGTCACGTACTCGCCAGCGCGCGCGTGACCGACACGGTGATGCCCGGCGTGGTTCAACTGCCGACCGGCGCCTGGTACGATCCGGTGGATCCCACTGCGCTGCGTCCGTTATGTCGTCACGGCAACCCCAATGTGTTGACGCTGGATATTGGCACGTCGTCGCTGACGCAGGGCTGCAGTGGTCAAATCACCGTGGTTCAGGTACGCAAATACACTGGAGAACTGACGCCGGTGCAGGCATTTATCCCGCCGCAAGGTTAGCTTTACGTATGGGCGGCCGTGTGGCCGCCCTACAACATCAGTCTTCCAGCTGCAACCACATCACGCGTAAACGGTGCCCATCAGGATCGATGGCCGTGAAGGTGTAGCCAAAATCCATCATTGCAGGCGATTGCACAATGGTGATCTCACGGAACGCGCCCCATTCGTTGTAAAGGAAATCCACGTCCGCTTTGTGTTGCACCTTGAAAGTGATTTCACCGTTGGGCGTGAACTGCTGGGTATCGACAGACGGCAGAACGGTGTATTTCGACCACAAACCCAGTATGAATCCGTTGTTAAAAACAAACATCGCAAAAGTGGGCGTGACATTAATCGGCTTGATATCGAACAGCGATGCATAAAAGTCAGCGCTTTTGACGACGTTCGGTACATAAAGGATGGTCATATCAGCAGTAAACATGGTTTTTTCTCCTTGTGGGTTTACGGCTGCATAGTACGAGGCGGCTGTGACAAATTCTGTCAGTAGCCGCAGCCACGCTGGAAAGTGGGTCAGTTAAGAGTGGGCGAGGCTTTACACGGAAGTCGCTAATTCAATCTCTGAGCCTGGCGTCGCCGGGAGTCAATCATTGACAAACCCTGTGTGCTAATGGTTGTATTGCGCAACCAATTTGGCAAGGTACCGTAAATGACTACTAAACTTCAAAACATAAAAAACATCCGTGTGTCATCACGTTTAATGGTGCGAGAACTGGGTTTTATGAACCAAAATCTGGCTGCAACGGATTATCCTCCCTCAGCCGTTCACGCCATGCTTGAAGTTGAACTTCATGGCTCAATGACAGCGGCTCAACTGGTGCAGATTTTAGGGCTGGAGAAGTCCAGCGTCAGCCGCATGCTCGCTAAACTCGTTGAAGCCGGAGAACTTGAAGAAAGTCCATGTTCAGAAGACGCGAGGACCAAGCGACTGAGCCTCACCGGGAAGGGTAAAGATACCGTGCAGAGCATCAATGCTTACGCTGACCAACGAGTAGCAGCAGCGCTCAGAAAACTCGATCCCTTTACTCAGGACGCTATATCACAGGCCCTATCGTCATACGCCAGCGCGTTGAAAGCCTGTCGGGAAAACACCGCAGGGCAAGTGCAAAATAACGTCAAGATAGTCTCGGGTTATCATGCAGGTATGATTGGTCGTATTACAGAAATGCATGGCAGCTTTTACGCCAGAGAGCATCACTTCGGCCATTTCTTTGAAGCGAAGGTTGCTGCCGGTCTGGCTGATTTTGCGTTGCGACTGGAAAAACCCTGTAATCAGATTTGGCTGGCAATGTTGAATGAACGCATTGTCGGGTCAGTTGCCATTGACGGTGAAGATCTGGGAAATAATGAGGCGCATCTGCGCTGGTTCATCCTTGACGACGGGTGTCGTGGTAGCGGATTGGGCAGAAAACTGATTTCAGAAGCGACGAGATTTTGTGATGAACAGAAATTCGCTTCAATACAGTTATGGACGTTTAATCAACTTACCGCGGCCAGACGATTGTACGAATCATTTGGATTTGAATTGTCAAAAGAATGGGAGGGCGATCAGTGGGGAAGCCCCCTTACTGAGCAACAGTTCAGCAGAAAAATCGTTTAGGCATGCTGGATTATCGACACAGTTTTGACAGTTTTTTTCTGGATGGGTTACCAGCGAATATCTCTTTGCCAAAATTACCGCTGTAGGACGTGCTCGCTTTAACAGCATCTGTCAGGAGCATTACGTGAACTTTTAGTCGCGCTCCCGCTCAATATCCTGATAATGCACGCAGGATTAATTATTTGAACGCGGTAAACGGAGAGATGAAATGGTCAATGACTACTTTGCACCACCCCCAATGGGTATGACGCCAGAACAACACAAGCGAACCATCGCTGTGGCGGCCGCTTTAGCGGTGGCGAAGGAATCCGTCAGCGCTTCAACCTCTGCCAGCGGTTCAAAAGCGTCGTGGGATCTTCAGGCGGTAGCGAATGAAATTTCTAATCTGGCTGATGCCATTCAGGACGCCCTGGAACCTGAAGACGAGATGTAAAGCCAGCGAACCCTCACATGACGGTGTTTTAAACCGTTTTGTGAGGGGCGAAATTTTTTTATTTTTCTCTGCATCCAGTTGGCCCCCTCCTTACGTATATCCCGTTGTGAGCAAATTCTTCGCTCCCCTACAACGAGGATTTATGATGAAAAAGCTAATCACCACCGCAGTCATCTCTGGCGCGCTGATGTTCTCCGCCACGACTTTCGCAGCCATGAACTCTGATTCTGTCATGGTTGGCAGTGCCGCTATGTATCCGCAGAAAAACATCATTGAAAATGCACTCAATTCTAAAGATCACACTACGTTAGTGGCCGCAGTGAAGGCAGCAGGTTTAGTGGAAACACTCGAAGGAAAAGGGCCTTTCACTGTGTTCGCGCCAACCAACGCCGCGTTTGCGAAATTGCCTGCTGGCACCGTGGATAATTTGGTAAAACCAGAAAACAAAGCCAAATTGACCAGCATCCTGACCTACCATGTCGTGGCCGGTAAATACGATATGAAAGCGCTGGAGATGAAAATTAAACAAGGTGGCGGTCATGCGGAACTGAAAACCGTTAACGGTCAGCCTTTATGGATTATGAGCAACGGTCCTCACAATATTCAGTTGAAAGATGGCATGGGTAATGTGGCCAATATCAGCACTTATGATGTGAACCAGAAAAATGGTGTGATCGACGTCATCGACACCGTCCTGATGCCTAAGTAATTGTCTATACTCGGAAGGCATTTCAATGCCTTCCGGGAAAAACATGGATAACGTTTTGGCTCAACAGCAGGTGAAATTATTGCGGGCGATTGCGCAAGGCGATCGCCCGGCATTTGAACAACTGTATCGACTCACTTCTCCGCATTTGTTTGCAGTTGCATTGCGCACTTTACGCCAGCCAGCCTGGGCAGAAGAAGTGCTGCATGATTGCTTCCTCACCATCTGGAACCGAGCCGACAGCTATGATGCCGCACTCAGTGCCCCCATGACATGGATGACGCATATTGTGCGTAACCGCTGTATCGACTGGTTGCGCAGTGGGCAGGCGCGTGAAGCGCTGGCGTCAGAGGAATACAGTGACAGTACTCAGGAAACGGATGCTGATAATACAGAGCAGCCATTTGATGATTCGCAGGCGGCCCGTTTACAACATTGCTTGCAGCACCTTAGCAGTGAGCAACGGCAAAGTGTGACGCTGGCTTACTATCAGGGGATGTCGCACAGCGATATTGCCGCCTGGTTACAACAGCCGGTAGGGTCAGTGAAAAGTTGGATCCGTCGTGCGATGGAGCATCTTCGGAAGTGCGTGGGCCTATGAACAACAACAAGCAACATGATGACGCGCTCGCGGCCGAATATGCATTGGGAACACTGCGCGGCAATGCCCGTTTGCGCTTTGAACGGCGGCTACAGCAGGAACCTGAACTCGCCGCGAAAGTCGCCAGCTGGCAGACGATGTTAACCGGATTAGATACGCACTTGCGGCCTCAAACACCGCCTGAACGCGTCTGGAAAAAGATCACGTTAAGCCTGCCGGCTAAAACTCCGGTTAAACGCGCCAATCCTTACCTGAGTTGGCTGGTTGCTGCGGGTCTGGCGGCCATTACGCTGGTCTCTTATTACAACTATCGCCCGGAAGAATTCGCACCGCTGATTATTCTCGGTGATGCGCAGCAGCAGGGGCAGTGGGTGGTGAGCCGCAGTAGCGATAGCCGCTATCTGCAACTCGCGCCGCTGAAACCCGTTGCCATTGCGACAGCTAACAGTCTGCAGCTATGGCTGATCCCTGCCGGCAAACAGCCGGTTTCATTAGGGCTGCTGGCAAACAATTCAGCCACTCGGATTGAGATGGATCAAAAAACGCTGGCAGCAGGGACAACGATTGCGATCAGTCTTGAACCTCAAGGCGGTTCGCCAACGGGGTTGCCAACGGGGCCGGTTTTGTACAGTGGCTTACTCTAGCGCGGCCTCTACTTTTTTGCTGGCGAGAACATCGCCAGTTTTGGGCAGCTCACCTGTTCAATATGCTGGTGGTAGCCAGACTGATCCTTCTTCTTCAGGGCATCAGCGGCGTTCACAATCGCATCGTGATTCTCTGAGCTATTCAGAAACACCTGCTTAATGCGTTCATTCGGTATCTCTTGCGCCAGATGGCAGTGCGCGCGCAGATCGGTGATGATCTGCTGCTCTCGTAATGCGTAGGACAGGTTGCTGTAGGGTGACTTAGCCACAGAATTAAATGAAACCATGACCAGCAATGAGCAAGAGCCAATTTTCCAGAACATAGTGCCTCCGTTGAGGGTGCTGAGGCTTTAGCAGTGTGCTAAAGCTGCGGCGATGCTATGCATTGAAGCGTGGTCGATGATCAGTGGTTTCGAAAGTTTTTTTCATGGTTATCAGAGATAGCGCAAAACAAAATGAAATACTGCTCGTTGTGGGCTTCAAATATCATGCCTCATGATAGCCATTCTGTTCCCGCAACTGGTGGTAATCCTTCCAGCGCTTAAGTAATTGAAAACGCGTTCCAGGATACACCTCATCACTCGCCTGAATTTCTTCAATACGATCAACGCGGAAGTTGCGAAAATCCTGGCGCAACTCACACCAGCCGCACAGTAAGCGGACGCGATCGAAATAGCCCAGCACCACCGGCCAAATCACCCGGGTTGAAGTGGCGTCTTTCAGATCTTTGTATCGTAAGGTGATCTTGTTGCGCGTATGGATTGCCTGGCGAATTTCGGGCAGATGAGTTTCAAACAGCACTTCACCACGTGTGGCAACCAGCAGCGATTGATGATCGAGCGCGTGAGATAAATGTTCCGGCAATACGGCGTGGATTTTAGCCAGCGCATGTTGTGCGGCAGATTTCAATTCGGCATCGGTATGGCGACTGACCCAGTCCAACCCCAACGCATCGAGTTCATGGCGCGAGAACATCAGCGGCGGGAGATGGCCATCTGATTTCAACAAATAACCTAAACCCGCGCTGCCCTCGATTTCCACGCCTTGCTGCTGCAAGCTGATAATGTCGCGATAGACGGTGCGCACACTTATGCTGAGTTGCTCCGCAAGATGCTGCGCAGTCACCGGATAGCGGTGACAACGTAACAATTGTACAAGCTCCATCAGTCGCTGGGTTTTGGTCATGGTGTGTGCCTAAGCTAAGAGTCTGGCAGTCAGGAGCAGTCCAGCCGCACGCACCAGAGTTGACTCCAGCGCAAGTGCGGCGACCTGTAGATTAATACGGCACTCGTCATCCCAATAGACGCAACTTCGTCTGTAATGTGGTGAACTAAAAGCGCTGCAACGGACGTGATATTAAACGCGTAATAACTGCTGCAGCACTGCCAGATCAGCGGTTGTCTGCAATGCGCTGCTTTGCAGCACCTGTTGCCGTCGCTCGCCCGATTCCTGACGCAGTGCCAGACGCAATTTACCTTCAACGTCCACACCATCGGCCAGCGATTGCTGACGGGTGCGTCGCTGTTGCAGCCGAGTGCCATCGCGCAAGGTAAGAGTGACCAGATGAAAACGTAATGCGGGATTAATGGCATCTGGCGGTGCGGTGTCGTCAGGTACTCGTCTTACTTTGGCTGCCAGTGGCATCACAGCATGATTAAGATCGCCTTCCGCAAAATCTTCCAGCCGCAGATCGTTATAAATCAGCATTGCGGCAATCACGTATTCCAGACTGAAACGCGCTTCAATCCCATTGGTGGGCGATGTGACGGAAGCGGCAATATCGCCCCCTGGCGGGAAAGCTACGCTGATATCGGTGATGTTATCCAGCAGCGCTTCCAGCGAATTGCCGTTGGCTAACCAGCCATCACGCAGAATGCGCACGGCTTCCGCTGCGCTATGCGTTCCGGCGCAGGTCGGGAAGGGTTTGTACTCCAGCCCCGGCGTCACGATGCGCCACGGCTTGCCCCAATGCGCGACCAATTTTTCAGGTTGAGCTGCGCCGTTGCTGCTGGCCGCAAGGAAAGCCTCAACCACGCCATCCTGTTTGCCATCGAAACCGGCCAGCGTCATCTGGGCTGCAGTAACCGCACGTTCCGCCGCTAAACCCGCGTGGAGCGGTTTGACAGCGGAACCGAACTGCGCACGCAGCCCGCTGGCCTGGGTGGTGGCGATACCGATTAGCGTGGAAGTTGCGCTAACCTCCAGTTTCAGTAAACGCGCCAGTGCTGCTGCTGCGGCAATGGTGCCCAGCGTCGCGGTATTGTGATGACCTAACGCATAATGCTGCTGGCTGGCGGCCAACCCAAGCCGTCCGGCCATTTCCACACCGATGGCGTAAGCATCAAGGAAATCATCAATCGCTGCCGCCTGTAGCTGCTGCCAGGCAAACAGCGCAGGCAAAATCACCACGCTGGGATGACCGCGAAAATCAGCGTGGAAATCATCGTAATCCAGCGCGTGAGCGGCATAACCAAGCAGCAACGCCTGAGAACGTGGGCCGCCGTCGCCATAAACGGTTCGTAGTGCCGGCAAGCCGCTATCCGGCACCTGGCCTTGCAGCACCGGCCAGCTGACAGCGAGAAAATCCTTTACCCCTTCGCGCGCGGCTTCACGTGCAGCGGCATCGGGTTGGCTATGGACGATAAGTTCAGCGAGGGCAGCGGTGATACTCATTGTGGCGCCACACTGTTCAGTGCCGCGACGGCGAGATTGGCCAGGTAACGTGAGGTCGGCAGCAGCACATCATCGTTAATACGAAATGCCGGATGATGCAGCGCATAAGGTTCACCGGTGCCAATCATCATAAAGGCACCTGGCAACTGTTGTTGATAGAAAGCAAAATCTTCACCAATCGGGCTGGCCTCTACCACGCGCGCTTCAAAGCCGCTGGCCGCTGCCTGTTGCAGCGCGAAATCGGCCCAGTGTGCATCATTCACCACCGACGGTGGACCTGCATGCCAGTTGAACTCAACGTTGGCAGCAAAGGCCGCGCCAATTCCCTGCACGATCTCGCGGAAGCGTTGCTCCAGTCGCTCGCGCGTCTCCTGTGAGAATGAACGCACCGTGCCTTCCAGCCACGCGCTGTCCGGGATGACGTTCCAGGTACTGCCGCTGTGAATCTGGGTGATCGATACCACGGCATTGTCGCCGGAAGGCGCATTACGGCTGATCAGCGTTTGCGCCGCAGAAACAATTTGCGCGGCGATCACAATCGGATCGTTGCCCTGATGCGGTTTCGCAGCGTGGCTACCGGTGCCGATGATCTTGATATCAAAGCGGTCGACGGCGGCGGTCAGTGGGCCGGCTTTGCTGCCAATCACGCCCGGTGGTAATGAAGGATCGTTATGAATGCCGAAAATAGTTATCGCATCCTGCAGTGCGCCGGTAGCAATCACATCCGGCGCGCCCTGGCCGGTCTCTTCGGCGGCCTGGAACAGAATACGTACGCGGCCCGATAAATTCGCTTCCTGCTGTTTCAGCAGAATCGCCGCGCCTAAGGCTGCGGAACTGTGGAAGTCGTGGCCGCACGCGTGCATCACCCCCGGACGTTCTGAACGGAACGTGACATCAGACTGCTCTTCAATCGGCAGTGCATCAATGTCGGAACGCAGCACGATCAATGGCCCAACAACAGGACCTATCTCAGCCACCAATCCGGTTTTCAGCGGAAGATCCAACACGCGAATCTGGTGCTGATCCAGTTGCTGGCGAATACGCGCGGTGGTTTCAAACTCTTCATTGGAGAGTTCTGGAAAACGGTGTAACTCATGGCGGAAGGCAATCAAATGTTGACCCAATGCGCTCTCATCAAAACTCATTATTTGCTTCCTTGTTGTTCGGCCTGACGTGTCATCCACGCATCATGCGCGCTGTCATCCAGCACTTTCTTCATATATTGGGTGATGTGGCCTTTGCCGAGATCGGTGGTATGCATCAACTGGAAGCCGCGTTTTTTATACATCTCGATTAGCCACGGATGGCTGGTGGCGGTGCCCAGTGATACCGCAGGTGCGCGCAGTTTGCCTAGCAGGATCTCGTGTTCCAGCCGGTCCTGTACTTGGCGGCCATACTGTTTGCCGGGATAATCGGGATGGGCACCGAACCAGCCAATATGCGGCAGACCAAACGGGCCTGGCAGCGGCCCCCACGGATAGCGCACGGTGACTGAGGAAACCATCACACCTTCCGCGTAGAGCGCATAAACGCCGTGGCTTTGCATGTGACGCAGCGTCTTTTCACGGTCTGCTGTGGCGGCATCAAATTTGATGCCCAGTGCCAGCGTCGGCGCATAGGCGGCGTGCATCAGCGCCTGATAGGTTTCAACCTCATCTTCTCTAACCTGACGAAATTCAAGTGACATAACTATCCCCGGAAAAACCGCCTGGAAGCGGTAAATTGAATGCAGATTGAGCAGCGCATAGCGGTTGAAAAAGCGCAATTTAAAGTGCTAATTCAAAATACCCAGCGTGCTAAGCAACTCAGAATATCAGTATTGCCTTGTGCTTCTATATGTGAAAAATGACTAAGCTAATGCGAATTTGTGAAAATGAAATGGCGGCTTTTCCATTGCTTATATCGCGATTTACCGTAGTATGCATAAATTACATAGCGCTATAACTATTTCGCATTAACCCCATGAAATAAAATAACTTTTCTCGTTATAGCCTTATTCTTAATCAGGGTGACGACGTGTTAGCGATCAAATCTCCGCGTGCTTATGCACATGAAGCTGGCCTGCGTAAGCGTGCTGGTGAATTTATCAAACCTTATGCCACACATATCCGCATTTTCACTTCTCCCCATGCCTGGCAAGCGGTTAACCCGGAATTAAGCCAGAGTTTAGAAACCAACGGTATCCGCTGGGAGTTGGAGTATCTGCACGGTGAATGCACCGATGCCGTGATCGAAGCGCTCAATACCAACGTTGAGCAACAGCAAGCAGAACTGCTGTTTGCCGTGGGCGGTGGGCGCGTACTGGATGCCGCTAAAGCGGTGGGTAGCCAGTTACCGGATCTGAAGGTGATTAACTTCGCTACTTTGGCGGCGACCTGCGCTGCATGGTCACCGGTTGCCATCATTTATAACGAGCAGGGCGGCCACGTGCGCAGCCAGCCGCTGGGGAAAATGCCGGAGCTGGTGCTGGTGGACAGTGAAGTGATCGCCTGCAGCGATGTGCGCTATCTCAAAGCGGGTATTGTCGATGCGCTGGCGAAGTACTACGAATTTGCCCCTTACCTGCGCAGTAACCCGCATGATCTGGCGCTCGATCTCAAAGTAATGACGGCGCAACGAGCGCTGGATGTTTATCGCCAACTGGGTGAAGCCGCCGTCAGCGCCAATGAAAAACAGCAAGTCACGCCGGAGTTGGTGAAGGTGATTGATGCCAACATCGTACTGGCAGGCCTGGCGAACAGCGTGCGCGATCAACTTCCCACCCCCGGCTTTGCTCATGCCATTCATAACCGTCTGACGCACCAGCCTGAGCTGCATCATTGGCTGCACGGCGAGAAGGTTGGCTACAGCCTGCTGGTGCAATCGCTGATTGAAAACGATGGTGTGCCTGATGCAGAACTGCTGGCACTGCTGCGTCAGTACGCGATGCCACTGACGCTGGCGCCGCTGACCGGCGAGCGCGCGGCGGCGATACGCACGATTGCAGAACAGATTAAATTCCCGGCGGCCAGCGCTGAACGTCTGCCGTTCCGCATTCATGCGGATGCGTTAGAACAGGCGCTGCTGGCAACCGAAAACCGTTTCTAACTTTTACTCTTTTATCGACCAGGACAACTTCATGGCTACTGCACAACCACAACGCATCCGCTTGGGCCTCTTCGTACAACCAGTCGGACAACACGTCAGCGGCTGGCGTCTCACGGAAAAACTCGGCGATCCCACTGACATTGACTGGCTGATCACCATCGCAAAAAAAGCCGAAGCGGGTAAATTCGATCTGTTCTTCGTCGGTGATGCGCTGGCGACCAGCATGTACCGTTTGCCTTCGACCATGGCGCGCCTTGAGCCGCTAACCATGTTGTCGGCGCTGGCGGTGAACACCAAACGTATTGGCCTGGCAGCGACGGCATCCACCACTTTTAGCGATCCATTCACCATGGCTCGCAGCTTCTCGTCGCTGGATCACATCAGCCGTGGTCGCGCAGCGTGGAACGTGGTGACGTCGTTCTCCACCGACGTGGCGCGTAACTTTAGCCGCAGCGATATGCCAAACCACGCCGAGCGCTATGCACGTGCACGTGAGTTCCTCGAAGTGACCAACAAGCTGTGGGAAGGTTGGGAAGCGGGGGCGGTACAACCGAACAAAGAGACCGGTGAATACTTCGTTAATGACAAAATTAAGTCGATTGATCATGACGGCGAGCACTTCCAGGTACAGGGTCCGCTGAACATCACGCGTTCTCCGCAGGGACGTCCGGTGATCATCGAAGCCGGTTCATCTGCAGACGGTCAAAAACTGGCGGCCGAAACCGCCGAAGTGATCTTCACCGCTGCCGCCAGTCTGGAAGAGGCGCAAACCTTCTACCGCTCGCAGAAAGATCAGGTGATTGTCGCCGGGCGTAATCCGGATCATGTGGTGATCATGCCGGGCGTGATGCCGATTGTCGGACGTACCCGTGAAGAAGCCAAAGCCCTGTGGAAAGAGCTGAACACGCTAGTGGATATCGAAAACGGTCTGCGTCAGCTGTCGCTGCGTTTCAGCATGGATCTGAGCCAGTATCCACTCGACGGTCCCGTACCAGAAGTGCCGCTGGGTGAAGGTAACCAGAGTCGCGTCAAATTAATGACGGATATGGCGAAGCGCGAAAACCTGACCTTGCGTGAGCTGGCCGCCGTGGCAGCCGGTTCGCGTGGCCATCGCGTGATTGTCGGCACCGCAGAAGACATCGCCGATGACTTTGAGCTGTGGCTGAAAGAGGGCGGAGCCGATGGTTTCAACATCATGCCTGCCATCATGTCAGAGCAACTGGATCTGTTCGTCGAGCTGGTAATCCCGGAACTGCGTCGCCGTGGTCTGTTCCGCGATGATTACGAATTCGCCACGCTGCGCGAGAACCTCGGTTTGCCCGCGCTGTAAACCCCTTAGGAGCTGAACATGGTCACCTTATCAAAGCGTGTGCAGTCTGTGTCGCTCTCTGCCAATGCCGCGGCGCGTCAGTTGACGCGCCAGCTGAAAGAGCAGGGCGTGGATATTCTGGATCTCACCACCGGTGAGCCGGATTTTGATACGCCACAGCACATCCGTGATGCTGCCGTTGAAGCTATGAATAATGGTGAGACGCGCTATACGCCGACCAATGGCACCACGCCGCTGCGTAAAGCGGTGCAGGCCAAACTGGCACGTGAAAATCAGCTGGATTATGCGTTGGGGCAGATTTGTATCGCCAACGGGGCGAAGCAGATCATCTTCAACGCCTTCGCCGCCACCTTGAATGACGGCGATGAGGTGATTGTGCCGGTGCCATACTGGCCGACGTTCCCGGATAGCGTGCGTTTTAACGGCGGCGAAGCTGTGCTGCTGGAGTGCCCGCTGGAGCAAGAGTACAAGCTGCAGCCGCTGCAGCTGGCGCAAGCGATCACCGACAAAACCCGCTGGCTGGTGCTGAATAATCCCGGCAATCCATCCGGTGCGGTGTATAACGCCGCAGAATTAACTGCACTGGCGGCGGTGCTACGTGACCATCCCAACGTATGGATCATGCTGGATGAACTGTATGAACACATTCTGTTTGATGGACGTGAACACGTCAGCTTGTTGCAGGTAGCGCCAGATTTAGCCGAGCGCATTCTGCTGGTGGGCGGCGTATCGAAAACCTATGCCATGACCGGCTGGCGCATCGGCTTTGGTGCCGGTCCGCAAGCGCTGATTGATGCCATGGTGGTGGTGCAGTCGCAGAACAGTTCTGGTGCCAGCGCCATCAGTCAGGCGGCAGCGGTAGCGGCGCTGAACGGCGGCCTGGATTTCCTGCCACCGCAACGTGCGGCCTATCAGGCGCGTCGCGATGCGATTATGGCGCAGCTAAGCCCGGTTGAAGGCATTGAGGTGCTGAATCCCGAAGGGGCGTTCTTTATCTTCTGTCGCTGTGCTGGCCTGTTGGGCAAATCGCGTGCTGATGGACGTACGCTGGAAAGCGAACAGGATGTGCTGAATTATCTGCTGGAGAGCGGCGTATCTGGCGTAGCGGGCAGTGCGTATGGCTTGTCACCGTATTTCCGTTTGTCGATTGCCACGGATATTGAAAGCGTGCGCGAAGCCGGAAAACGCATTGCGGCAGCCTGTGCAGTGTTGAAATAGGGATTTAATCGGTCGCCAGGAATGGCGACCCTACAATATCCATGCGGATCGTTTAAATCAGAAACTCATCCATCGAACCGCCCGCATCTAGTACGGATTTGATCGGTGAAGGTGTACGACCCTGACCAGTCCAGAATTTTTCCTGACCGTTTTCGTCGGTGAACTTATATTTCGCCGGACGTGGAGCGCGTTTCGCTTTCGGTTTGGTTTCGCTCTGGTTTAATTTCGTTAATTCACTAATATCGATGCCATCATTCAGCAGCATCTCTTTATACAGCGCCAGTTTTTCTTCTTTTTCGCGCTGAGCGGCATTATTCGCTTCCGCTTCTTCACGGCGTTCTGCAACCACCACGGCGAACTTTTCCAGCATTTCGTCTAATACCGCAATCTCAACATCACGCGCATGGGCACGCAGCGTACGAAGATTGTTCAATGCTTTGAGTGCATCGCTCATGAATAAACCCTTATAACTTATATAACGAAGATGAAAGGGGGGCATTCTACGTTAATTTTAATCAAATGAAAATATTACCCATAATGCAGAATTGTCCGGAAAATAAGCTTTCAGCAGAGTGGTGTCAATATCGAACAATAAGACATAAAGCAGATATTTCACTCAAGCCAGTCAAGGGTGTAGCCGCGGAAAATAGCGGCTACAAGGAGATAAATTTATTCTATAGACTGCGATAAAACGGGAAGCAACCGGTGATCAGTGCGACCACTAATAATACAATTGAGGTGATAAACGACCAACGCAGCGTGAACCGTTGTGTCTGTGCATAATCCAGTTTCAGCATGCCGACCAATAAATAGGTCGAGGCAACCAGTGGGCTGAGAATATGAACCGGCTGACCAACTAATGCCGCGCGTGCCATCTCAATCGGTTCGATACCGTAGTGTCCGGCAGCCTGCACCAGCACCGGCAGCATGCCGAAATAGAACACATCGTTCGATACCATCCAGGTGACGGGAATACTGATCAAGGCAGTAATCACCGCCAGATAAGGGCCGAGTGCAGCGGGAATAGTCTGCACAATCGCCTGTGCCAGGGCGTTCGCCATACCGGTTTCAGCAAAAATGCCGGTAAACACCGCCGCAGCGAAAATCAATCCGGCTACGGCAAGGATGGCGGGCGCATGGCGGCCGATCTGCTCCTGCTGTTGGCTCAGTTGCGGATAATTGACAACGAACATGATGGCGGTGGCCAGCATAAACAGATACGCCATGGGCATCACATCCAGAACCAGGAAGGTCATCAATGCAATGGTCAGCGCCCAGTTAAACCAGAAACGCCAGGCCACGCAGTGTTTCTCTTCAAACTGCAGCACGGCAGGTTCCACCGGGACATGCGGCTGGAAACCCAGACGTTTGCGTTCACTTCTGCCGAGCATCACCGCCAGGATAAAAGTCCATGCCACGCAGGCCAGTAGCGGAATCAGCAGCGGGACAAACAGAGCAGAGACGTCAGCCTGAACGGCGGCGGCCGCACGCGCCGTGGGTCCACCCCACGGAAACATATTGCCCAGCCCGGTGCACTGTAATAGCAGAGCGGCAACGCTGAGCTTTGATAATCCGATGCGTTCATATATCGGCATAAACGCGGAAAGCACGATCATATATACGGTCGCGCCATCACCATCCAGGGCAACAATAAAGCCAAGCAGTGCGGTGCCGACAAATATTTTCACCGGATCGCCATCGACTGCAGAAACGATTCTTTTAATAATCGGATCAAACATCCCAGCATCCGTTACGCTCATAAAATAGAGCATCGCGAATATCAACATGACGCCAGTGGGCGCAACGGTACGCAATCCTTTGATCACCATGGCACCCATATCCGCGCCATGGCCAGATAACAATGCGAATAGCGTGGGGATAAGGATTAATGCAGTCAGAGCGGAAAGCTTTTTGCTCATTAATAAGCCAATAAAGCAGATTATCATAAGCAGACTGATGATCAGCAGCATGACGAGGGTTCCTGTCCAGAGGGATAGAGCACGTTTGTGGGTAGCAAACGCAATGTGTTCGGAATAAATAAAAAACAGCGAATGATTATTTATTGTTCAAATTAACCTTCTGCAACCTCGTCTATCTGGCAATATTATCCAGCGTTTTTTTCGGCAGGCACAAGGTTAGGTATACGCGAAAGTTGTGCGTAACCTCTTAGTTTTAATAAATTTAAAATAGCGAACGGTGATGATTTATCTGGGTGTTATTTCCTCCTGTTTATCAATAAAGAGATCGTTGAATAAGCGCGGCGTGACTACCGCGCTAAATAGCTTTAATCGGCACGTTATGGCTTATTGATGATCCCGCGGCGAAGGCTTAATCGGTAACGGCAGACGGTACAGCTTCACCGGATATTCCACGGTTGACGGTTTGCCGCCGGTGGTCGCAGGAGTGCGATTGATCTGTCCGGACGGCATCCACAGTGCGCCGTCAGATACCCACATCGCGTCAATCCACACCAGGCGGGGATCCTGCACCACGGTAGTGACTTTGCCATCGGGCGCAATACGTTTAATGCTGCGGGTATTGATATCCGACGCATAGATATTGCCTTCGGCATCAATGGCCGTTCCGCCGGTGCTCCAGGTTTCGCGTACTTTCTCCGCATGCTTCGCCACTTCTGCAGCCGATAGGGCACTGTCGTTCAGATAACGGGTTTCAATGCGAGCCAGCGGCCCCGGGATCGCCTGGTAATAGAGCCATTTGCCATCCGGCGAAACTTCCAGCTGATCGAGACCCACGCGTTTTTCACGGCCATCGCGCAGAATCAACTTCTTGCCATCTGCATAAATCGGCTGATGATCAATCGAGAGAGGGTGATTATCCAGCACCCGCCAGCTTTTGCCACTTTTCAGGTTCAGCACCACTAATCCCACCGCACCCGGATCGGTGATATAGGCAAAATCGCCATTAAATCGCACATCATCCAGATAGCTGGTGGGTTGCAGCGTTGGAGCCTTGAACACATAGCTATTGACCACTTTGCCAGTGGCCAGATTGATGTGGACCAGTTTGGCGCCACCGGCCACGGCCTGATCGCCGGTGCCAATCCCCTTATTGCCCGAATCCATCACCCATAGATCGCCATCCGGACCGATGCGCAGCGCATTAACGTGGTAGAAATGATGCTCCGGATCGATAGCGTTCCACTGATTCCAACTGTCATCGGGAAAGGCTTTGAGCTGATTGTTGATCACTTCCGCCAGCTGCAAACCCGCACCTTCCGATTGCGTTAACGAGGCGAACAGACGGTTGTCATGACTGACGGTAATGCCATTCCACACGCGTGGTGAGGTGGCGACCTGCTCCAGACGACTGTCCTGTTGCGTTGGCAACGTCACGGGCAGCGTGTCTTGTGCCAAAACCTGTGCGCTGCTGGCCAAAGCGATCATCGTAACCAGTGTTTTCAGTGAATGTTTCATCCTTTACTCCCTTGTTAAGCGCCACAAGGTGACGCGAACAGCGTGTTGCTCTGTTGTTAATGTCATTCCATCCTGGCAGCGTAGAGTGATAAATTATATTCTCTGAATTTTATCAATTGATTCCTGGTGGGAATGAATGGAACTGAAAGATCTGCATTATCTGCTGGCGGTGAAGGAAATAGGACATCTGGGTAAGGCGGCGCAATCCCTTGGTATCACTCAGCCCGCCTTAACCAAATGTCTGCAACGTCTGGAGAAGTTTTACGCCACGCGGTTAATTCTCAAGGTGGGGCGTGGGATGCAACTCACGGAAGCGGGACTACTACTTTGTGAACGTGCTCAAAAAGTCGTGCACATGATGCAGGTCACCCGACAGGATTTACAGGCGCTGGGTGCGGGAACGGCGGGCGTGATCCGGTTGGGCGTGGCGGCCACGGCAGCGGAATTTATGCTACCGGTACTGAGTAAGGACTTGTTGCACAAAGCTCCCACCGCCAGACTCGAAGTGACGGTCGGGATGAATGATTTGCTGCAAAAGCTGCTTCGTGAGAACAAAGTCGATTTGATTCTGGGTTTTCTGCCGCAGGGGAACAGCGAGTTCATTACCCGGCCGCTGATTGAGGATCCGGTGGTGATTGCCGCCAGCCGTCACCATCCGCTGGCGAATATTCATCCGACGCCTGAACAGCTTGATGAATATAACTGGTTGTTACCTTCCGATAACGTCGCGACGCGCCAGTGGCTGGAACAACGCTTGCGCAGCGGTGGCTACGCGGCGCCGCGCGCGCAAATGGAAAGTAATACGCTGTCCCCGCTGCGCGCCGTGCTGGCGCAAACCCAGTTGTTGAGTTTTCTTTCCCGCCGCTTATTAAAAGGTGAGGGCGGTGAGTTGATTGAAATTCCACTGCCGCTGGTGATGATGCCGCGTACCTTTGGCTGGCAATTCCGCTCACTCAGTGAGCTTTCCCCCGCGTCACGTCTTCTGGTGGATTTGGCGGAAAAACGCTGGCCCTGGTGATCCGTTGAATACCATCACGACGAGAACCTGTGATTTATCACAGGTTTGCTCCAATAATCTGCGTGATAATGTCCGAAAATAACCCACCTGTATTATTAATCATTGAAGAATAAGGAAATATCCAAATGTAAAATTGCCGGATAACCGGTAACAATTTCTTGCAATAGTAATCTTAATGCGTATATTTCTCATTTGCTTTCTTAACGGCATTTTTACGGTCGTTCTGTTTGTGCCAGGACGGCACGGTCGGGAAATACCTCATCCTGATATTCCTTTTCAGCACGTTATTTATGGCTGGATCTAACAGACGTCAGCAGCTATGCCGCCAACACAAAATAACGATAAGTTGATTGAGGAATATTATGTCTTTCAAAGAAAAGCGCGTCAGGGAATCAGGCCGTGCACCGCAACGTGCATTGCGTATCTCTGTACTGGCAATGATGGTAGCGTCAGGTATTGCCCAAGCCGCGGATAGCACTAAAACAGAACAAACTCTGACTGTGGATGCCAGCGCCAGCAGCGATGCGCAAGAGCAGGCAGCAAAAGATTACAGCGTTCCGGTCACTCGTGCCGGCACCAAAATGGCATTGACCGCGCGTGATATTCCGCAATCGGTCAGCATTGTCAGCAAGCAGCGTATGCAAGATCAGCAGCTGCAATCCCTGAATGACGTACTGTCGAATACCACCGGTATTAGAGGCGTCAGCAGCGATATGGATCGTACGAACTACTACTCACGCGGTTTCATCATCGATAACTACATGGTTGATGGCATACCTACCGCTTTTGCATCACGCTGGAACCTGGGCGATGCCCAAACCGATATGGCGTTGTACGAGCGCGTTGAAGTGGTGCGCGGTGCCACCGGCCTGTTGACCGGCCCAGGTAACCCGTCAGCTTCCATCAACATGGTGCGTAAGCACGCCGACAGCAAAGAGTTCACCGGGAATCTGGAAGCGAGCTACGGCAGCTGGGATAAACAGCGCTATGTCGCCGATCTCTCTGCGCCGCTGTCGCCTGAAGGCAACGTGCGTGGTCGTGTAGTCGCAGGTTACGAAGATAAAAACAGCTTTATCGAGCGCTATGGTTTCGAGAAGAAGTTCATTTACGGTGTGGTGGATGCTGACCTGACCGACAAAACCAAGCTGTCAGTGGGTTATGAATTTACCCAGGTCGATACCGACTCCCCAATGTGGAGTGGTTCGCCGCGTTGGTATACTGACGGTTCACAAACGCATCTACGTCGCGGGTATAACACTTCGCCAGAGTGGGCTTACAATAACAAAGAAAACAAAAAGGTCTTTGTTAACCTGCAGCAGAACTTCGATAACGGCTGGAACATTACGCTTAACGGCACACACAATGAGATGTTCCTCGACAGTAAGCAGCTCTACATTGATGGCTATTTCGATAAGAACACCGGTATCGGCACCTCGCCATATGCTAATTACCCTGTTGTAGGCGGCACTGGATACAACACCGGTAAACGTAAAGTCGATGCCGTCGATGCGTTCGCCAGCGGCCCGTATGAATTGTTAGGTCGCCAACATGAACTGATGGTGGGTGTGAATTACAGCCGTCAGGATAATAAATACTACAGCGCGTGGGCAAATATTTCGCCGGCCGAGCTGGGCAATTTCAATAACTTCAATGGCAACTTCCCGGAAACCGACTGGAATCCACGTGAGCCGGCATCAGACACGCAATTAGTACGTCAGAAATCCGCTTATGTCGCTACTCGCCTTTCACTGGCCGATCCGCTACATGTTATTTTAGGTGCGCGTTATACCAACTGGAATCGTGAGACGCTGAGTGCAGAGATGGAGAAGAACAACACGACACCTTACGGCGGTGTGATTTGGGACTTCTATGATAACTGGTCAGCTTACGCTAGCTATACCTCAGTATTCCAGCCACAAGATTATCAGGATGCTTCGGGTGGTTACCTTTCACCTGTCATTGGTAAGAACTATGAAGCTGGTGTTAAGTCTGATTGGTTGAACAGCCGTCTGACCACTTCAATTTCAGTATTCCGTTCAGAACTGGACAACGTTGCGGAAGCAACTGGGGCGACCAACCCGGATACCGGTAATGCCATCTACGTTGGTAAGAGTGGCGTAGTCAGCCGTGGCGTCGAGTTCGAAGTGAACGGTGCGCTGACGGATAACTGGCAGATGACCTTCGGTGGCACCACCTATGTGGCTGAAGACCGTGATGGTGAGAACTACAACTCACAGCTGCCACGCACCTCGTTCAACCTGTTCACCAGCTATCGTCTGCCGATGCTGGATCAGCTGACGCTGGGCGGCGGTGTGAACTGGCAGTCGAAGACGTACAAAGACGTTGGCGCACCGGACGGCAATGGCACCTGGCGCGCACGTCAGGGCAGCTATACGTTGGTTGATCTTTTCGCACGTTACGACGTGACGAAAAACCTGAGCGTGCAGGGAAATCTGAACAACCTGTTCGACAAAGAGTATGACGAAAACGTCGGTAGTGGCGGCATCGTTTATGGCGAACCTCGTAGCTTCTCGGTGACTGCGTCTTACCGTTTCTGATTTCAACCAACCGGGCACGCAGCGATGGGTGCTCTGCCAGGATTCACGTGGGTGTTCGTGAGTTAATGGCAGGGGCGGCAAGGATGCCGGCCCGGCGTTGTTCGCATCAGACTTGATAAATTATCAACATCCCGCCGCAATATAATCCCCGTTCGCACTGATCGGTACCACGGTTAAAAACAGCACCAGCGCAAATAAGATCAGCAAAGCGCCTCCGGCAATACGTACCATTCCCAGTATTTGCTGCGTGCGTGGCGATGACTCAGCCAACCACAATTCTCCCGCGCGATGACGGAAATGGCGAACAAACAGGGCCAGCGCAACCAGCGCCATGCCGGTGCCGAGTGCCATGGTCATCACCGCAAACATGCCCCAACGGGTAATACCAATCACGCTAGCAAACAGCAGCACTGTGAGTGCGCCGCTGCAAGGGCGTACACCGGTGGCAATTATAATGCCGATCCACGCTTTCCAGTTATCCACTGATTCCGTAGTTATGCCGTGATGGTGGCCACAGCCGTTATGATGCTGCTCATGCTCATGCTCATGCTCATGCTCATGCTCATGCTCATGCTCATGCTCATGCTCATGCTCATGCTCGTGTTGGTACAGATGCTTATTGCGACCTCGCCAGGCTTGCACCATCATCATCACGCCGAGCGCGGCGATAAACAGCGCGCTGGCTTTTTCCAGATACCAGCGACTAGTGCTGAGATCGCCAGTCGTCAGGTTAAAGCCAACGGCCAGGATAAACACAAAGGCGATGGCGCTAAGGCCCTGCACCAGGCTGCCAAGAAACGGCACGGTGAGGGCGACACCACGCGGCGGTTGATGAGTGGTAAGCCAGGTGGTAACGATAAATTTGCCATGGCCGGGGCCAACCGCGTGCAAAATGCCATAAATAAAGGTCACGCCGATCAACCACAACCCCGCGCTGTATTGCCCGCTATTGATTTGTAGCAGATGCGTCACCAGCAGGCGGTGGAGTTGGATCTGCGTTTGCAGTGACCAGGCGAGAAACGCCGTCCATTGAGAAAAAAGCACGGCGAGCGCGGCAAAAATTGCCAGCGCTACAAGGGTAAATCCGGTTTTAGTGGCAGTCATAGCTATCAGATATCGCGGCCCTGAAAACCGACAGCATGCAGGATTATAGTGCGATTTTATAGGGTGTAAGGCGGAAGCAATGTGAGCGCTGCCAATAGCCAATAGCCAATAGCCAATAGCCATTAAACGTGAAAACACAGGTTGGCGATGCTGGAAGCTGCAACCTGGCTCAAAAACATCAGTGCCCATGTCACCTCCGCAAACGTAACGTTATGAAGTATTCCTCGCAGCAGCCAGGGCGGTTTTGCCCACGGAAGTGAAAATGGCGTCACTCTGCGGAGTGTGAATGCGACCGCAAAGCACATTACGATAGTGACGTTGTAACGGATGGTGACGCGTTAACGCATGATTACCAATGCTTTTCACCATCAGTTCAACGGCACGAATGGCATTTTCTGTCACCACCTGTTTGATCTGAGCCGTATGGCTGCTGGCAACCTGACCGCGTGCGGCACTGTTAAGCAGCGTGTGATTGGTGAATAGCAGCGTATCAATCCGTCCGACTAACTCCTGAAAACGTGGCAAGGATGCCAGCGGTGCACCGAGGTTGGCAGGAGCGCGCTGTTGTAAAAAGCCAATAAACCAGTCGCGTGCACTTTGAGCAATCGCGTCATACAGCGAGCCGAGCAGCACCGCCAGCCACACAGACTCTTCTTCATTTAACCCTGCTTTCGGCGTGCTCCAGGGTGCAACGCTGACTGCGTGATTGAGCGGAATGAGCACCTCATCTAACACCACGCGATGGCTACAGGTGCCGCGCATTCCCAGATGATCCCATTCATCGACGATTTGGATGCCTGGCGCATCGGCGGCCACCAGATAACCGCCGACCAGCGGATCGACATCATCACTGCTGGCCCAGACGAGAAACCAGCTCAGCCCATAGCTGCCGGTGGAGTAAATCTTCTCGTCACTGATGCGCCAGCCCTCGGCGGTTCTTCGCGCTCGGGTTGCGGGCAAACCGCCACGCGCAGGCGTACCCAGTTCCGGCTCGACGCGCAGCGCATTGATTAACGCGCCCTCGGTTACCACGCTGCTCGCCACCGTCGCGCGCACACTTACGGGCCAATCAGATTCCTCACTCAGCCTCCGCGTATTGAGATACTGCATGATCAGAATCAGTGCTGCGGAGGGTTCGCCGCGCGCGACTGCCTGAATGATCGCCTGACAATCGCGTAAATCGCCACCACCGCCGCCTGCGGAGACGGGCAAAGCGAAATACAACAATCCAAGTTGTTGCAGATGAGCAAAAGCCGCGCGCGGAAATTCACCGCTTCGATCAACTTCTTCAGCATGTTCAGCCAATCGTTCGGTGAGGGCTGGCAATATTTCAGCGAGAAAAAGTGTGTTATTTGCCATTGAGAAAACCTTTTTTATCGATGAATAACATAGGGTCGATTGTTTCCTGATATGGCAAGGCTGTAAAAGCAATAAAACCGCACAACACATGCGTAATCGGCATAATTACACAGCTGGTTGCGCTGTTAATTAACGATTAATCTGCCTGCTTCTGAAATGAATTATTACAACGCTCACTCTTTCACCTGTATATATTTTTGGGAGTAAAATCATGCCAGAAAATTATTTACTTTCGCGTCGTCGCTTTCTTGGGTATTCCGCCGCAGCGATGATGGCGTCTACTTTACCAGGGCGCAGTTTCGCCGAAGATCAGATGCACAATATGCCGATGTCCGGCGACCTGTTGCAGGGTGGTGCGGGTAAGTGGGCACTGGCGAAACCCACGCACATTCGCCTCGCGGTGAACCTTAATGCCATTTGCCTGGCACCGGTTGTGGTGGCCGATCAACATAATTTCTTCAAAGCTCACAACCTTGAAGTGGAATTCGTCAACTTTGGCAATTCCACCGAATTATTGCTGGAGTCGATTGCCACGGGGAAAGCGGAAGCCGCCATCGGCATGGCACTGCGCTGGTTAAAAGCGCTGGAGCAGGGCTTCGATGTGAAACTCACCGCAGGCACGCACGGTGGCTGCATGCGCTTATTAGCGCGCAGTGACGGTCCCGCCACGCTGGAGCAGCTAAAAGGCAAAAGCATCGGCGTTACCGATATGGCGGGCGCAGATAAGAACTTCTTTTCACTGATGCTGAAAAAGCACGGCGTCGATCCCAATACCGACGTGAACTGGCGTGTATTCCCCCAAGATTTGCTGCCAATGTTGTTGGAGAAAGGGGAAATTCAGGCCGCCAGCGGTTCAGATCCGATTATGTGGCGCCTGGCGCAGAAGCCGGGCTATCGCGAAGTCGGTACTAATTTGATGGATGAGTACGCCAACCTGAGTTGCTGTGTGGTGGGCACGCGTGGCGGTTTGATTCGCGAACAGCCAGAGGTGGCTGCCGCGATTACCCATGCCATCCTGCAAGCGCACGCCTATGCTGCGCAGCATCCCGAAGCGATCGGTAGCGAGTTCAACGGTCAGGCGCTGAATACCACGCCGCAGGAGATCGCCAGCGTACTGAAAACCCATACCCATGGGCACTATTCGGTGGGCAATGCCTTCGTCAAAGAGATCGATGTTTATGCGCGGGATTTGAAGGCTATTAAAGTGCTGCGGCCAGAAACCGATCCGCTGCTGTTCGCTAAGGGTATCACCAGCAATGTGCTGGTGTGAGGGGCGATCTTATAACGCGCAATTTGATGTGGCGGAGTGATTTATCGCGCATTCATCGAGCAGCGTTGTTGCTCAGGAATGCGCCATAAATGACATCGTGATAAAGAAAACCCGGCGAATCAGGCAATCTTTTGTGATGTCTGAATCGCATTTGCTAGCTTGAAAGTCTCAGCAGGCACCTGATGCGCAAACAACTGCGTCGACAGGTAGCTGCTGCCGCCATCTGCCAACAAAACCACGATACGCTTGCCGTGATTCTCCGGCCGCGCCGCCACCTGTTCTGCCGCCCACAATACGGCCCCGGAAGAGTCACCCACCAACACGCCTTCGCTGAGCGCCAGTTGACGTGCCGCCGCATACGCTTGCCAGGTTTCTACGGCGATCACTTCGTCATACACTCGGTGGTCCAGATTCGCCGGGATGCGTTCGGGCGGCTGATTGCTAAAGGCGTGCACCCCGGTGATCTCCAGCGGTTCCGGACGCAATTCGCTGGGTTGTGAACCCACGCCAGGCTCCACCGCGATCACCTGCAGGCTTGGGTACTGCTGTTTGAGATAGCGTCCGGTTCCCGACAGTGTGCCGCCGGTTCCCACTGCCGCAATAAAGATATCCAGCTTGCCGCCGCTGTCGCGCCAGATCTCTGGCCCGGTAGTCTGAACGTGCACGGCCGGGTTGGCGGGATTCTCCAGCTGTAACAAAAAATGGACTTCCGGCTCCGCAGCGGTGACCTTTTCCGCCAGCCATTTGGTGGCGGCGACAAAATCGCCATTGCTGGCTTCATAAAATTCTCTGAAGCCCTCAATGGTGCTGAACGGCACCACTTCAGCACCATACGCCTGAATCAGTTGCGTGCGTTCGATGCTGACAAAATCATTGATATAGACGCGGAATTTGTAGCCCTTGGCCGCTGCAATCGCCGCTAATCCAATCCCGGTATTACCGCTGGTGGTTTCTACCAGCGTGTCGCCAGGCTGAATGGTGCCGTTGCGTTCTGCGGCTTCGATCATGCTGAGCGCAATGCGATCCTTGACGCTGTGATTAGGATTAAACAGCTCCAGTTTGGCGATCACTTCGGCCTTAATCTCTTGTTGCTGAGCATAACGTGAGAGCCGCAGCAGCGGCGTATTACCAATCAGTTCGGTGATTGACGAGGAAATTTTTGCAACCATAGTTCACCTCTGTGGTGGAGTAGTCTGCCTGGGCGTCATGATTGACGCACCATGAGATGTGGCAACGTTTCTAAAAGGTTCTTCTTCAGACGCATCACCATGCCGTTACCATTTCACCGCACTGCGCTGCCACGAAAGCAAACGGTCACGCACCTGGAATAACAGGGAGATCAGGGAAGAGAACAGCAGTGCCATCACGATCAGCGCCGCATACATATTGGCGTAGGCCGCCCAGCCCTGAGCCCACTGGAGATACCAACCAAGGCCCGATTTCACTCCCATCATCTCTGCGGCAACCAGCACCGAGAACGATGCGCCCAGCCCCATAAATAAGCCGACAAACAGGTGCGGCAATGCGGCGGGTACCGCCACGCGCAGCACCAGGAATATCGAATTGGCGCCCAACGTGCGCGCCACATCGTAGTAACGGGTATCGACGCTGGAAACGCCGGACCAGGTCAGCACGGTCACCGGGAACCAGGTGGCCAGGGCGATGAGAAATACCGCAGCGGAGAAACTGGAGGGGAAGAAGTAAAGTGACAGCGGCAGCAATGCCGTGGATGGCACGGGACCCAGGAAGCGCAAAATCGGATGTACCCAATAACCGAGTCCTCGCGACCAGCCTATCGCCACGCCGGTCACAAAGCCCACCACGCTGCCGTAGAGAAAACCAAAGGCCAGCAAACGCAGCGAATTGAGCACGCTGTCCAGCAGACGTGGCCAGTCAGTGGCGTAGGCTTCGACCAGTGCGCGCGGCGGTGCAAAGAAGGGCGCGGGCAACAGCGCCAGCTTTCCGGTCACGGTTTCCCACACGCCAATCAGCAGCGCCAGCACAATCAACCACGGCCCGCTACGTTTCAACGGAGCCAGCAGCGCCAGACGCGGAAACACGCCAGAGGCTATTGCCAACACGGTGAGTAACAACGCAATCCCGGCAAACAGTTCATGGGTTTGATCGACAAAGCGCGGGGCAGCAAATCCCTGCGGCTTATCCGGTACCGCCACCATCAGCGCCACTAACGCCCACCATAGCAACAGCGCACCCCAGACGGCGGGTTGCAGGCGGCGCGGTGCTGCACGGTGTTGGGCAATCGTGAGGGTTTCACTGGCCATGACTCTCTCCTTAACTCGACATGTTGCTCATGTGCGCCATGTTACTGGCGTGCTGATGGGCGGATTCGGCGGGCAGCAGTTGCGGCACATAGTGTTCGGCAAACTGCTGCGCATCGGTATCCGGGCGAATCACGTTGATCTTCTTCAACTCCTCAACATAGGTCGCGACTTCACTGCGCAGCTGGGCGCCGGTGGAGTGGTGGTGGTGAGTGTGCTCTTTGAGCATCGCGGTGATGTCCTCCACCGGCACCGAACCCGGCACAAAAGGCTGGAAGATTTTGGCGGTTTCGGCGGGATGATCGGCCGTCCATTGCTGTGCATCGACGATGGCCTGAGTGATGGCCCGTGCGGTGGCAGGATCGTCGCGCACCAGCGAACCGCGCAGCCCCAGCACGCAGCAGGTCATGGTGGCGTATTCACCTTTCAGGTTGTTGTCGACTTCCAGCAGGTTATGCTGTTTCTTCAGCAACCAACCTTGTGGGTCATCGGTTGCCAGTGCCTGTACTTCGCCTTTACGCAGTGCCTCGCCAAACAAATCGGGCGGATATTGCAGCCAGTTGACCTGTTTGTCCGGATCGATGCCCTGTTTCGCCAGCTGCACGGCAAAGAAGTTACGGATTGGGCTGGCCTGATCGCTGACCGCGACAGATTTACCTACCAAATCTTTTACATCGCGAATGCCGCTGTTTTGCGGGGTCAGTAAACGCATGCATCCGCCGTGAGTCCCGACGGTGAGATCGACGTCAAAGCCTTGTTCCAGCGGTTTTAGCCAGCGTAGCGCCATGCCAATACCACCATCGGCTTGCCCGGTAGCGATCGCCTGCAGCAGCGCATCGGTCGGGCCGCTGAAGTTAACCGGCTCAACGTTGAGGCCATATTTCTTGAAGAAACCCTGTTTCAGGGCAACGGAAATCGGCGCCTGACACACCGCCGTTTGTCCCCATGCCAGTTTGATGGTTTTAAGCGGTTTGTCGTCGGCGAACACATTGCTGCTCAACAATGGATTCACCGCTACACCGGCGCTGAATAAACCCAGGCCGCGCAATAATGCGCGCCGGCTCAGAAAGTATTTTTGCATTGCCATTCTGCTTTCCTTGTCATTAAAGATCACGGGCACTATCGCTTAGCGATTTCCCGCCACCAAATAACAATCCCGCATGAGGTCATGCAGTTTTTCTTTATGAAAGATGACGGATAGGTTTGCCGAAAAGGCTATTTCAATCAGGAGAGAGAGACGCTTATGGTTATTTGCTGATAACTGTCGGCACACTATTATTTAGCAGGAGCGAAATATGGCCATGACCTCTGCAGGCGTGAATATTGCTATTGAAAAAGTGAATCACCATTTCACGCTTGAAGGCAGTGACTTACCGGTACTGGAGAATATCAATTTACAGGTGAAGGCCGGTGAATTTGTCGCTCTGCTAGGGCCTTCCGGTTGCGGGAAATCGACTTTATTACGTTTGCTCGCGGGGTTGGAACCTCCAGCCAGCGGTTTGCTGGCGGAAGAGGGGAAAGCCATTACGGCACCCGATCCTTCACGCGTGGTGGTGTTTCAGGACCCCACGCTCTATCCATGGCGCACGGTGTATGACAACGTCGGTCTGGGATTGCAGATTCGCGGTGAGAGCCGCGCAATACGCGATAAACGCATTAACGCGATGCTAGATCGTGTCGGGCTGAAGCAGTTTGCTCGCGCCTGGCCGCATCAGCTATCTGGCGGTATGGCCCAACGTGCTGCACTAGCCAGAGCATTGGTGAATGTGCCGCGTTTACTGATCCTCGATGAACCATTAGGCAAGCTCGACTCATTGACGCGATTGCGCATGCAGCAGGAGATTGTTGACCTCTGGCAGGAGCAGCAGTTCACCACGCTGATGGTGACCCATGACGTTGAAGAGGCGCTGGTGATGGCGAATCGTGTGGTGGTGTTCAGCCCACGACCGGCGAAGGTGGTGGATGTGATTGAGGTGGATCTGCCCTGGCCGCGCCGCCGTGATGATCCGCAGCTGGTGGCGCTGCGCAGCCATATATTGAATCTGCTGGGGAATGAGCAGGCGGCCGCTTAAATCGCCGTAGAGAACAGTAATTCACGCAACCAGCGGTGTCCGGCATCGCGGTGCGTGCGTTCATGCCAGACGACGATTTTGTTGAACCCCTTGATCGCTAACGGAGGAGGCAAGACCTTCAAACCAGGTAAATCGTGCGTTAAGCGACGCGGCACCACGCTGATAAAATCACTGACGCGTAAGATCTCAGGTAAAACTAAAAAACTGCACACCGAAAGTGTCACGCGTCGCGAACGTCCAACCGCGGCTAACGCCTCATCCGTCACGCCCTTGAAGTTGCCTCCCACGTAGGATACTAAGGCGTGGTCCTGTGCGCAGAAACTGTCGAGCGTTAAACCTGCCTGCGCAGACAGTGGATGGTCCTCGCGCATGAGACACACATACTCTTCATCGTACAGCGAGCGGGCGTGCAGATCGGTTGGGGCACTGTCTGGCGTGATCAACGCGATATCGATGTCACCCCGTTCAAACTGCGCAGATAACTGCTCGTTGTTAACGGGCAATACCGCCACGCGGATACCCGGTGCCTGCACTCGTAATGCGGCCATAAAAGGCACAATGACCGCACGCAGGGCATAGTCGGTGGCCGCGATCTTAATGGTCATTTCGGCGGTCGCAGCGTCAAAGGCTTTGGGCTGCAACAGTTCTGACACTTCCGCCAGGATGGCCTTCACGGGCTGAGCCAGCTCCAGTGCCCGCATTGTCGGAACAACGCCGCGCTGCGCCCGCGTGAACAGCGGATCATCAAAACACTCTCTCAGACGCGTTAACATGCCGCTGACTGCAGGTTGCGTCAGGGCTAAACGCTCAGCCGCGCGGGTGACGCTGCGCTCATCCAGTAAGGCATCCAGCGCTTTGAGCAAATTGAGGTCGAGGTTGCGGATATCGGTTTTCATCATCTTCCGGCGATGGTGTGGCAATACCTCATCATACGCTGCTACCAGATATCACGAAAACGTATATCAAAAATAAATAATGGCGATTGGTCTTATTTCATAGGGAGTCAGATACTTCACCCACGATTTATCCACGGTGAGACGAATGAAATGAAAATGAACGCGATTAACTGGCCAGAAGGATTTGTACCGGGCTTTAGCGATAACTACTGTTCCAACGAAGTGATCGTTGCAGGTTTGAGCACCCAGGATATCTGGCCTCTGCTGAACACGCCGTCACTTTGGCCGACTTATTACCAGAACTCGGCGAATGCGCGCTTCTATGACAATAAAGGCCCGGAACTGGCGCAGGGCGTCCGCTTCTATTTCGAAACCTTTGGCTTCCCGGTGGAAGCGCAGGTCACTGAGTACGTAGCACCCGAAGCGGGTGAAGCCGCCCGTGTTTCCTGGCATGGTTGGGCGGGTGAAGTGGGTAGCGAGGACCGTTTAGATGTTCTGCATGCCTGGCTGATTGAAGATCTCTCTGGCAATCGCGTGCGCATCCTGACCCAGGAAACGCAAAACGGCAAACCGGCGGTTGAGCTGGCGAGCGCGAAACCTAATCCGATGATCAACGGTCATCAGGATTGGCTGGACGGACTGGTTGCGGCTGCCAAAGCGCGCAAATAATTAATGCAGGGTCAAAACCTCAATAAAGCGGCCGAAAGGCCGTCTTCACCATAATAGACCCTGCTGCTAGCAATCAATCTTTAGCGAAAATCCACAGATCCTCTTTCGGCAGTGAGACGCGGAAGCGCTGATTCCCGCGGAACTCCTTGCCATACGCGCGCAGCGCAAAATCATCCCCTTCGGTGCGGAACAGGTATTCCCAGCGATCGCCTAAATACATACTGGTGAGCAAAGGCAGCTCAAGTGCGTTGTCATCAGCGGTGTCAGCGATATTCATACGTTCGACGCGAATCACCGCTGTCCCATACTGTCCAACCCGCACATCGCCACTCGGTTTACCCCATAGCGCCCATTTTGCCCCGGCAATGCGCGCCCGGCCGCCTTCAACGTGGGTGATTTTGCCGTGCAGACGGTTATTGCTACCCATAAACTCAGCGGCAAACAGCGTTGAGGGCTGGCTGTACATCTCTTGCGGTGTGCCTTGCTGTTCAATCACGCCGTTGTTCAGCAACAGAATACGGTCAGAAATCGCCATGGCTTCGTTCTGGTCATGCGTCACCATTAAGGCAGACAGTCCGAGACGAATAATCAGCTCGCGCAAGAACACGCGCGCCTCTTCACGCAATTTGGCATCCAGGTTGGAGAGTGGCTCATCCAGCAAAATCACGGGCGGGTTATAGACCAGCGCACGACCAATCGCCACGCGCTGCTGCTGCCCGCCGGAAAGCTGATGCGGATGGCGTTTGCCAAGATGCCCGAGCCCCAGTTGATCCAACACCGCCTGCACGCGTTGATTAATCTCTGCTGTGGCCACTTTGCGCAACTTGAGCGGGTAGGCCACGTTCTCAAATACGGTTTTGTGCGGCCACAGCGCGTAGGACTGAAAAACCAGGCCGAGATTGCGCTCTTCAGCTGGGATTTCACTTTTCGGCGTGCCATCAAACACCACATTTTTGCCGATAGTGATGCGCCCCTGTGACGGTTTTTCCAGACCAGCCACGGCACGCAATAAGGTGGTTTTGCCGCTGCCGGATGGGCCCAGCAGTGAAACCACTTCGCCTTTTTTCAACTGCATCGATACGCCTTTCAATACAGGATTATCGCCGTACATCAGATGCAAGTTATCTACCGATAATTCAATCATGTAATTTCACTCCAAAGCGTAACGCGATGCCGAGGCCGATCACCACCAGCACGATATTAATCAGGGAGAGCGCAGCCACGATATCAATGGCGCCCGCTGACCACAGTGAGACCAGCATTGAACCGATGGTTTCGGTGCCGGGTGACAGCAGATACACACCGGTTGAGTATTCGCGCTCAAAAATCAGGAACATCAGCAACCACGAGCCAATCAGGCCATGGCGTGACAGCGGTACGGTCACGTGACGCGTGGTTTGTCCCGGGGTGGCACCCACGCTGCGTGCGGCTTCTTCCAGTTCCGGGCCGACCTGCAACAGCGTTGAGGAGATCAGGCGCAAGCCATAAGCCATCCACACCACGGTGTAAGCCAGCCAGACGCTAAAGATGGTTTGACGCAGGGAACGCAGCCAAACGATAAAATTCTCACGCAGCCAGTCAGCAACCGGCAGGCTGGAGAGCCAGCCGTTTTTCAGGGACTGATCGAGCCACATCGGAATGAACAGGAACACCCAGAGAAAAGCCAGACCGGCTAACAGACCCGGCACGGCACGCGGCACCAGCACGCTGTAATCCAGGAAGCGTGTAACCTGATCCTGCTTGCGATGCATGGCGATGCCGACAAACAAATAACAGATCACCGCCACCGCGCCGCCGATCACCCCAATCAGCATCGAGTTGACAATGGCACGCAGCAGATTGGGTTGATCCCAGATACTGCGGAAGGTCGCGAAGGATATTTCATCCCACAGTGAGACGCCGACACCCCAATGCGAGATGAACGCACGCATCACCACGCCCAGTAGCGGCACGCCGATGGTGATGGTCAGCCAGGCCAACACCACCGCACCGGCAATCCAGCGCCATTTACCCAACGGCAGGGCGCGCGCTTGTGACGCTTTGCCTTTCATGGTGACAAAACGGTTGGCGGTGCGCATCAGCCAGCGCTGCAGCATCACCAGCGGCACGGTGAAGCAGATCAGCACCACCGCCACGGCGGCCATCAGGTGGTATGAAGGCGTGCCGAGTTTGTTGGTCAGCTTATACAGATAGGTGGCGAGCACCATGTTGCCTTCCGGATCGCCCAGTACCAGCATCAGGCCGAACACCTCTAATCCCAGGAAGAATAGCAGCACACAGGCATACAGAATCGAAGGGCGCACCATCGGTAGGCTGACCGAAGTCATCACCTGTAACGGTGAAGCGCCGACAGTGCGCGCGGCTTCCTCCACATCGGAGCTGACGCTGCGCAGTGCCGATGAAATATAGAGATAGGCGTGTGGCACGTGGGTGAGTCCGGCGATCACCACGATGCTGGTCATCGAGTAGATGTTCCACGGCACCACGCCAAACAGTTGATTCGCCCATTGAGACAAGAAACCCACCGGTCCGGCGGCAACCACATAGCCAAAGGCCAATACCATCGGTGAGACAAAGATCGGCACCAGAATCAACGGCTCAATCAGGCGGCGTCCTGGCAGGTTGGTTCTGACCATCAGGAAGGCCAGAATACCGCCGAGCGGAATAGCAATAATCACCAGACCAAACGCCAAAATAAAGCCCGACTCCAGCGCTTTGTAAAAATCAGGGTCGGAGAAAATAAATCCAAAGGAACCGAGCGTCAGCTCTTTCTTTTTGGCAAAGAACGGCGCGGAGAGAAAACTCTGCACCACAATAAACATCAGCGGTACGTAAATAACCAATGCCGTGATCAGAACAATCAATGCACGTGGCAAACTCTGCCACTTTTTCAGTAACCTGCTCATATGCCAACCCTATCAAACACCGGAGGCGAAAGGAGATGTTATGCGCCGCGACGGGCGCATAACGTGGGGAGCATTATTTCCCGGCGGCGGTACGCCACTGTTTAATAAATTCCAGGCGTTTTGCCGGTTCCAGATATTCCAGCAGCGATTCATCCACCGGAATCGGCTTAAGAGCATCGCCCAGCATTTTGGTCATACCGTCAATATCGTTTTTGCCTTCAATATCATTGCGCAGGGAAGGGATGTCCGCCTGATTTGCCAGGATACTCTGTCCCTTTTCTGACAATACATAATCCAGCCACAATTTAGCGGCGTTCTCATGCTCACCCTCTTCGGTGATAAACGAAACGCGAGACAGCACCAGGATATAATCTTTCGGGTAAGCGATGCCCAATGCCGGATCGTTCTTCGCTCGGGCTTCGGCATAAGAACCAAGAATATTAAAGCCAATCAAATTCTCGCCTGAAGAGACGCGCTCCATCATCGTGCCAGTCGAAGACTGTACCGTCAGACCCCCTTTCGCCATCCCCGCCAGGTTTTCTTTGTATTGCGGATCCACTTTGCTGTCCTGAACCGTCAGCATGAAACCTAATCCTGATTTTTCAATATCGTAAGTGGTCACTTTATTTTTGAATTTAGCCGGATCGGCTGCAATCATTTTAGCCAGTGCGGTGTGAGAGTCAGGCGCGGTGTCTTTTGGGATGAGTTTATTGTTGTAAATAAACACCACCGGTTCGTAGGTCGTGCCGTAGGCTTTATTTTGCCACACCGCCCATTTTGGAATTTTGCCCTGCTCGGGAGAGGCATATTCCGCAGCGTAGTCGGTGGCCAATTTCAACGCGGTATCCATGGATGAGCTCCACACCACATCACCGCTGCCGCTGCCGGAGGCCTGTTCACTGATGTAACGGTTATAGAGTTCGGTGCTGTTCATGTCGTTATATTCAACTCTAATGCCCGGATACAGTGTCTCAAAGCCTTTGATCAACGGGTCCGCTGCTTTGGTGTCAGTGGTTGAGTACACCACCACTTTGCCCTCTTTTGTCGCTGCATCAATGACTTTCTGATACTCAGTGGGATAACCAGCAGGTACAGCCGCAAACGCAGAAAAGGAGAGTCCTGCCAGTACAGAGGTTGTTAAAAAACGCAGAGAGGTTTTCATACAGATCCTTTTGGTTACATTTGTTACAAGAATTTAACAGTAACCCATTGCGACCCCAATGCAATCATAGTGTCAATTTTTTTCAGGATCTGTGAAGTTAGTTAGGTTATTAATCTGACGTTTAAATGGGGGCTACTTGATTGGCGTTATAAATTAAACAAGCTTTTAAAAGGTGTTATTAATATCTACGATGGAATGATTAAATGCATGAGTGATGTTAAAATGCCCAGTGATAAAATTCATTGATGTTGTTAGGTTGAAAACCAAATAATAAAAAAGGCTGTAATGGTAAAAACACTCATTAATATGGCAATCCATTCATCAAACTGAAAAAACAAAAACGATTTCATATCATTCATACCCTCATGTTAGTGAGGGCATATTGACGTTTAAAGATTAACAGAACCTTAGGGAAGTGACGAAATGGCATAAAGGGGCAATGGGTAAAGATCTTCTGATACCAGGGTTAGCCGCGATCACAGCTCAAGAGCGCTATTTAAGAGGTGCGGCCCATGGGCCGCCCGCAAAGCTCAAGCTGACTGCTGAAACCGCAGCGCCACGCCAAAAGCATGCTCAGCGCTGACGATAAGCGCGGATTCCTCTTCGTGGAACGGGATATCGCCCAGCAGCAAACTGGCTTTTACCTTGCGCAGATCCATACTGCGCAAGCTTAACGCCGCCATGCGTGCACTGCCGTTGTAATCGGGTGGTAATCCGGCGAAACGTTGTGTGACATAGCCGGCAGCCGCGAAGCGCACGGTCGCCACGCCGGCTTTTAATACGAAGGCACCTTCCTGGCAGGCGGTGAGCGCATTAGCCCCAAACAACCGACTGTAAGGTTGTGCTGCCGCCGCAGGATCCTGCGCCACCACCACAAATTCGACAATATCAGTCACGCCATTCGGATGCTGACGCCATGCATCCTGCCATACCTCGTGTGGGGTCTCGTGCTGGCAGAAGAAACTGCGCCCATTCGGCACCAGCGCCGGTCGTAACTGCACGGTGCGGAAACGTGCCTGATCCTCATTGCCATCCGGCAACTGTACCGGACGGAAGAAGCTGGCAGGCACAGCGCCATCAATATCCTGGCTCTCAAGATAACGCCATACCGCATCGGCATCGTCGGTCTTCCACACCAACCCGCTCAGGCCAATCGGTGACTGCCACACATCCTGACGTAAACTGGCGCGCCCCGGCTCGAAGCCGAGCAGCTCAAGATAGTTATCACCAAACACGGCCAGATGGTTACTGGATCCGAGCGAATGATGGCCGCGTTCGGTGAGCTGAAACCCCAACCGACGAAACAGCGCACTGGCCTCATCTAACTGATCGGCCACGTTGATCACCACGTGATCCAGACGGGGAATCGGTACCGAAATCGCCATCGCTTTCCTCCTTGCTCTCATGGTCACCGCGCCCATGCTGACGCGTCCGGTTCGGATGCTGACAGTGGCTGCCAGTTGACGTGCGTTTCCGCGCCAAAACCGGCGGCAATGCCGGCAATCAGGGTGGTGATTTGCGTATCGGTGTGCTGATCCTGACTGCGGACGATGCCCTCGATCTCCGCTGTCTGAGGCAGCACATTCCAGCTGTTACCGGCCGTTAAGCGCGTAATACCCAGCGTCCATTGGCGATGACGACTGGGGAGTGCATAAAGCGCAGAAACGATATGGCTGCCGATCACAATCACATCAATGCCTTCATGTGGCCGTGCGGCATGCGCGCCTTTACCGGTCAAGGTGATGTGAAAACGCTGCGCGGAGTGGGTTTGCCCGGTCATGGTCATCCTTGTGAGTGTTCAGGTAAAAAAGGCTCGCCCAGCGTCAACATCAAACGGTTTGCCCAGGCAAAGAAAGCAGCGGACTGGATCACATCAAGCAGTTCCAGCGTGGTGAAGCCCTGATCGCGTAATGTCTGCACCTGTTGCAGGCTGGCGGCAGCGGGAGTGATGGAAAGCGTCGCGACCAGGTCAATCATCGCGGCCCAGCGTGGTGACTGACCGTGTGCCAATTCTGCGCCCGGTGCAACATTCAGCAGCTTTTGCACTGCCGCATCGTCTTTTGATAACTGGCTGGCTTTACGCGCGTGGACCGAGGCGCAGAAGATGCAGCCATTCACTTTACTGACCACGGTGGCCGCCAGTTCACGCTCGGCACGCGGCAATCCTCCAGCGGTGTAAAAGATGCCTTTGTCGGTCAGCGTTCGCTGTTCCAGCAGCGGCAGATGACGTGCCAGCAGGCGGAAGTAATCGGAGTCGCTGTGGCCGTTTTTCTTCAACGTAGCCTGTTCATCGGCGGTAAATTCGTTGAGCGGTTTGGCTGCCAGCCAGGGTTCCCAGCCTAACTCTTGCTGGGTAAAGGCGGTGAGGGCGTTTTGGCCACTCAACGTCAACGGTGCATCGTGCCACTTGCCAGCCACGGCGTGCGCTTGCGCGTCACTCTGCTCGCCGTTGAGCAGGCGTAAACCGGTCAGTAAACGACTCTGGAAGCTCACAAAGGCGATTAACTGTGCGAGGGTGACGATGCCACGCGGTGCCCAGCCAGCGCTTTGCAGGTTTTGAATGTGTTTGGGCGCTGCATCCACCGGGTGCAAGCTGAGCAGTTCGGCAAAGGCGTGACCGGCCGCAAAGCGAGCGTCATGTGCCTTGTTGTTCACCTGTTGCTGATAATGCGCCTGTAAGCGGGTGGCGCCGTGCCAGTCGGCGACCTGCGCGGCTAAGGCAAACCGCCATTGCAGCGGGAGATCCGCATCATCTTCACCAAACAGCACCTCATAGCTCCCTTGTGTGTGCTGAGTGGCTGCGTGGCGCTCGTTGCGTGCTAACGCGAGTTCCGATGCGGGATCGATATCCGCTAAGGCGGCCAGTAAATCAACGGGTTGAGACATCATTTTCTCCTGTTAAGCCTGTTCCAGAGCACGTAGCTCAGGGGCGATGTGATCAGCGATTAATTCAATTGAACGCAGAATGTCGGCGTGTGGCGGATCGATTGAGTGCACCTGGAAGGTGATATCGGTGACACGTTGCAAGGTTGAGTCGGCGCGCAATGACGCCAGGACGGAAGGTGCATCGCCAAAGTGCGCATCAAGCTGCCGCGCATGGCTTTCCAGCGTATGGCCAGTGATGACGTGGCCAGCAGCCTGAAACTGCTCAGCCTGGCGCCGCAATCCTGGCTCTGCGAGACGACGCGCATAGTCATTTGAAACGGCAACAAACGCGGTGCGCGAGGCGAGTATGCGCGGTGCAATACCGGCCGGTAACGCGGCCAGATAGGCATCGATCATTGGATTTTGTATCGCCTCCAGCGGCAAATCAGGCTGGCCTGGCGGACGCGGTTGCGTGCGTGACAACATCAAGCCATGGCCAGCGGCGCCGGCTCGCGCGGCACCCTCAACCGAGAATGTGGCGATCCACACGCGCTGTGCCAGCGTTGGCGCGGGCGGGTAGAGATGATTATCCGGGTGCGCGAGGGTATCGCCTCGCCAGGCGCTAAGCAGCGTGTGCAGCTGGTCGGCAAACACGCTGGCGCGTTGATCGATGGTCAAGCCAAAGGGCAGGAAAGAGGTTTTTGTGCCGCCCGATCCCAATCCGACTTCCAGCCGCTCATGACTGAGCAGGTCTAATACGGCGGCATCCTCTGCCACGCGCAACGCGTTTTCCATCGCCAGCGTAATAATGCCAGTGCCAAGACGGATCGTGCGGGTGTGAGCGGCCACGTGGGCGAGGAAGACCAGTGGCGCAGGCAGACCGCCTTCCTTCTCATGGAAATGATGCTGAGCGATCCAGGCGCTGTCGAATCCTAAACGTTCAGCGTGCTGGATCTGTTCGGTGGCGAGGCGATAGCGCTCTTGCGCCGATACCTCATCCAGCAGGCGGGTGAAAAAGCCAATGCGTTTACGCGTCATGCAGACTCCTTAATCAGCGGACGGATAGCAGGGATGGCGTCAATCAGTGCACGGGTATAAGTATGCTGAGGTGCGTTAAATAAGGTGACAGTGTCACCTTGCTCAACCACTTCGCCCGCCTTCAGTACGGTCACGCTGTGCGCAATGCGGCGCACCGTAGCGAGATCGTGGGTGATAAACAGATAGGTTAATTCCAGTTCCTGTTGCAGCTGTTGCAACAACTGCAGGATTTGCGCCTGTACGGTGACATCCAGTGCCGAGGTGGCTTCATCCAGCACCAGTATCGCCGGTTGCAGGATCAGTGCGCGCGCAATCGCCACGCGCTGACGTTGACCTCCGGAGAGTTCACGCGGTTTACGGGTTAGCAATTCCAGTGGCAGTGCCACTCGCTCAGCCACAGCTTCAACCCGCTGGCGACGAACATCGGCACTGAGTTTTTCGAAATTACGCAGCGGTTCTTCGATAATGGCAAACAGCGTCTGGCGCGGATCCAGTGATGCAAACGGATTCTGATACACGAACTGGATTTTGCGTCGTAGTTGGCGCAGCGCTTCACCGCGCAGCGCACTGGCATCAATGCCGTCAATCACCACGCGTCCGCTGTCAGCCTGTTCAAATCCCAGCAGAATGCGCGCCAGCGTGGTTTTACCGGAGCCGGATTCACCGACCAGTGCGTGCGTGGTGCCGCGTGGCACTGTCAGGCTGACCTGTCTGGCGACCTGTAACTGCTGCTGTTTACCGAGTGAGAACTGCTTGTTGATGGCTGAAAGCTGGATCGCGGGTGTCGAAAACTTTGCTTCAGGTGAAATCGCCAGCGCCGTGTGGTCCGTTAAAGCATCCTGCAGCAGCTGGCGCGTGTAAGGGTGCTGTGGCGCATTAAACACCTGAGCGGCTGGCCCTTGTTCCTGAATCTCGCCGTGACGGAATACCAGCAACCGGTCGGCGCGTTCAGCCGCCAGCGCCAGATCGTGCGTGACAAACAACACCGCGGTGCCCGACTCACGGCGCAGCACATCCAGCAGATCCAGAATGCGTTTCTGCACCGTGACATCCAGCGCGCTGGTGGGCTCATCCGCGATGATAATTTGCGGTCGCAAGGCGAGGGCGATCGCAATCAATACCCGCTGCTTCATGCCGCCAGAAAGCTGATGCGGATACTGCGTCAGTCGCTGTTGCGGATGGCTCAACCCGACTTTTTCCAGCAGTTCCAGTACACGCTGCTGGCGCTCAGACTTGCTGATTTTCTGATGCAGTTGCAGCATTTCACCCACCTGATCGCCGATGGTTTTCACCGGGTTGAGTGAGTTGCCGGGATCCTGTGGCACCAGACTGATACTGACGCCGCGCAGGCTGTCCATGCGTTTAGCTGACCAGTCGGCAATGTCGGTGCCGTTTAATACGATCTTGCCGCTGTCGCGGCGACCATTTTCGGCCAGCAGGCCAATAATCGCCTGTGCGGTGGTGGTTTTACCGGAACCGGATTCGCCGACTAATGCCACCATTTCACCTGCCTGCAAGGTGAAGCTCACGTTGTGCACCACTTCACGCCACTGCCCGCGCTGTTGATAGCTCAGCGAAAGATTTTCTATTGCGAGTAATGCACTCATGCGTCACCTCCGGCGAACTGTTGGCTAATGCGATTCGCCGCCAGCACCACGGCCACTACCACAATGCCGGGGAAGGTGGTGAGCCACCAGGCGGTGGCCAGGTAGTTACGCCCTTCAGCAATCAGTAATCCCCATTCTGGCGTAGGTGGCGGTGTGCCATAACCCAGGAAACTGAGGGTGGAGAGTGCCAGAATCGCCTGACCAAACTGCAGTGCGGCAAAGGCAATCACCGCCGTCAGCGAGTTGGGTAAAATGTGTCGCCACAGCACCTGCCAAAAGCTGCCGCCGCTGCCGTAGGCCGCTTCAACATATTCGCTGCGCCGCACACGCACCACTTCACCACGTGCCAGCCGGGCAAAGCTGGCGATGGAGGCAATTCCCACGGCCAGCGCGGCATGCACTGTGCCAAATCCCAGCAGAATCAGTACGCTGAGTGACAGCAGCAATGAGGGAATCGACAGCAGCACGTCAACCAGGCGCATCAGGGTGTTTTCCGTACGCCCGCCTACCGCGCCCGCCAATACACCCAGCGTGGTGCCGCCAATCAGACCCATCGCCACGGCGGCAAAGGCGGCGGACAGTGACTGTGAAGCACCGTAAACAATACGGGTAAACAGATCGCGGCCGAGCTGATCGGTCCCGAGCCAATACGCGGCCTGCGGCGCTAAACGTTGCGCGCCGGGCACACCTTGGGTCGGGCTGTAATGGGTCAATAACCCTGGCGCGAATGCCGCTAATAGGGCCAGCAGCATCACCGCCCAGGCCAGCCAGAGTCCGGGCTGAATCTGCCAGCTGCGTTGGGTACGTGGGGTGGCGTCGCGTTGGCGAGCGGTAGCGTAATCGACGAGACTCATCGGCTTCCTCCGGCGATAGGTTGCAAACGGGGATCGAACAGTGGCATCAGCACATCGACCAGCAGATTGATCAGGACAAAGGCCAGCGCAGAGATCATCACCACCGCCTGTAACACCGCGACATCCTGATTATTGACCGCCTGCTGCGTCAGTTGGCCGATACCGCTGAGACCAAATACGGTTTCGGTGATCAGCGCGCCGGCGATCAACTCGCCCAGCAGCAGACCGGCCACGTTGAGCACCGGCAGCAGCGCATTGCGCATCACGTGTCGCCACAGCACGCGATTGGCGCTGGCGCCTTTGGCTCGTGCCACCGCCACATAAGGCTGCGTTGAAATCTGGTCAATACTGCGCAGCAGGATTTGTGCCAGCGGCGCGGAGATCGGGATCGCCACCGTGATCACCGGCAGGATTAAACCCTGCAATGGCGACGGGTTGATCACCGGTATCCAGCGCAACTGAAACGAGAACAGCTGTATTAACGCGATGCCGAGCCAGAAGGTGGGCAGCGAGATAAACAGCGCAGGAACGGATTGCAGCAACGAACGCAGCAGACGCAGTGCGGGCAATCGAGACAGTGCCGCCAGCGCAAAGGCCAGCAGCGTGGCCAGCGCAAAACCCAGCACCGCCAGCTGCAGGGTGGCGGGCAGGTTGCTGATCAACAGATCGCTCACTGACACGCCAGCCTGTACTGAATAGCCAAAATCACCGTGCAGCATCGCCAGCAGCGTATGGAAATATTGCTGCCACAGTGGATTATCCGCGCCATAAGCCAGCCGCATCTCAGCGATCTGATCCGGGCTCAAGCCCAGATCCGGGTTCTGGAATTTAATCAGCACCGCATCGCCCGGCAGCACCTGCAGCAGCAAGAACGACAGGGTAAACGCGGCCCATAATACCAGCACGCTTTGACCCACTCTTCGCAGCAGAGAACGTTGCATCATCAGCCTGCCTTAGTGTTTTTCCAGCCACGCGCCGTAGAACGAAGGACGACCCACCGCTTCAAAGCTCACGCCTTTGAACCAGGGAGCACCCGCGAACACTTGCGGCTCTTCGAAGATCGGGATCACGTAAGCCTGATCGAGCAGATAGCGTTGGACATCGCCGGTCAGAGCCAGACGTTTAGCCGGATCCACTTCCGCTGAGATATCCACCAGCAGTGCATTCAGCTTGTCGTCGCGGAAGTTTTGCACCTTGTCGCTGGAGCCGCCTTTTTGCAGCAGCGCGTTACGGTTGGTGGGGTAGAAACTGCTTTTGATCACATCCGGATCGGCACGGCCGACTTCCGTGACGTTGAGCGGCGTTTTCAGCGGATCGAGATTATCCAGCGTGGCGCTGCCCGCATCGCCCGCTTTCACCGCTAAGGCGACGCCCACCTGACGCCACTGCTGTGCCACCAGTTGCAACACTTCTTTGTTCTGCGGCTGTGGCAGGGATTCGTAGATGGCGAGGGCGAGCTTTTTACCTTCTTTCTCACGAATCCCATCGCTACCGACCTTCCAGCCTGCTTCATCAAGCAGCTGTTTTGCCAGGGCGGGATCGTACTTCAGCTTGTCGGCGAGGTTGACGTAACCGGCTGCAGAATGGGCAATAACCGACGTGGCCTGCGGATAGTTAGGCGAGAACAGTGTCTGCACCACTTGCTGCGCGTTGGTAGCGTGCAACAGCGCCCGGCGCACCTTCAGATCACTGACCAGCGCATTGTCAGGACGGAAGCTGATGCTGTCGTTTACACCGCGTGTGGGTGCGGCATAAATCGGGAAGTTTTGCTGCTGCGCTTGTTTTTCGTCATAGGCCTGGACCTGGCGGATAAAGTCTGCCTGGCCCGCCAACAATGCGCCGATGCGCACGCTATCTTCCGGCGTGACGAAAATTTTGATGCCATCGAGATTGGCCGGGCCTTGCTGGGCGATATTTTTCGGCCCCCACTGATAATCTTTACGCGCGGTGAGATCGACTTCACGCCCGAGTTTTTCATCACTGACCACAAACGGACCGGAGCCAATAATATGGCGTGCGTCACCCAGTTGATCGAAGCTTCGTTGCAAAGTGCTTAGAGAAACTAAGCCAGATCCGATGGTCGCGGTGCCCTGTAAAAATCCCGGAGAGGGTTTCTTGAAGTAGAACTTCACCGTCAGCGGATCGATGACTTCACTGTGGTCGTAGTTATTGATCACTTCTGAAACTGGCAAGCGCAGGGCTTTATTGCCGAGGCCGTAGGTATCAAAGTTTTTGGCCACCGCGTTGGCATCTAGCGGCGTGCCATCGGAGAAGGTGACGCCCGGACGAATTTTAAAGGTATATTCGGTTTTATCGGTGTTGCTGCTCCAGCTTTCCGCAACCCAGGGTTCAACCTGCAGCGTCTTTGGATTCTGCCACGTCAGCTTATCGGTGATCTGGTTGAGGATACCGCCGTTGGGGTAGAAACCACCGGCAGGCGGATAGAGGTTGGTATGTGGCTGCTGTTCAAGATACACCAGCGTACCTCCCTTGACCGGAGTGTCCGCCGCGTGTGCGCTAAATATCCCTGTCAGCAGGGCTAAGCTTAATGCCTGCAAGTGAAAATGCTTACTCATGGTGAATTCCTTATGATTCAATAGCCCGGCGGGCGGATTTCATCATCAAATGCCGCACCCGCGAGGAGAACCAAGGAATTGCACTAAGCTTTTGCGAAAAAAATAAAATGAATGGACTTGTGGGAAATAATTAAGATTCTTCGCCGATTAAAAGTGGCGTTAACTCTCTATAATGTAGAGGTTTTATATTTATGGCTTACAGCATGAGGGGGGAGTTTAATGAGAGCATATTGGATCCCGGGTTTAATGTTTATGCTGTCAGCGTGCTCAAGCTCCGTCGGGCATAATTTCGATAGTGCGAACATTCAGAAAATACAGACTGATAAAACCACCAGAGCCGAGTTGATAAATATGTTTGGGCCGCCTGACTCTGAATCCCCTTATCCGGAAGGGCAACGCCTTATGATGTGGAAATACAGCGAAGCCCGTACGCTGGATACTACCGCAGGCAAGACACTTACCGTGCAAACCAAGAATGGCCGGGTGTTTACTTACACATTGAGTAAGAGTTGAGGACAGGGAAACGATATGTTCGTGCTACAGCAGCCCGAATTCTTCGTGTTTTTGAGCGTGTTATTTAACCCGGAAAGAGATGTGAGTAGGCGATGCTAAGAGAAAATTTCAGCGATCTGGTGTATCTGGTGATGGTCGCCCGGGAACGCAGTTTTACCCGTGCCGCTGCCAAATTGGGTGTCTCTCAATCCGCGTTAAGCCATGCGATGCGCGGCCTGGAAGAGCGCCTTAAAACGCGGCTGTTGACACGCACCACCCGCAGCGTGGCACCGACCGAAGCCGGTGAACAACTTATCCAGAATATCGCGCCCTTGATGTCAGATATTGAAAAAGCGCTGGTGGCATTGACCGAACATCAGACGCGCACCTCGGGCAATATCCGGATTACCGCCGGTGAACATGCGCTGCACTCCACCCTGTGGCCATTAATTAAACCCTATCTTCAACAATACCCTGACGTGAACATTGAACTCTCCGTCGATAACACCCTGACCGATATTGTGAGCGGGCGTTTCGATGCCGGGGTGAGATTAGGCGAGCAGGTGGAAAAGGATATGGTGGCGGTGCGCATCGGCCCTGACTGGAGAATGCTGGTGGTTGCGACCCCCGAGTATTTTAAACATCACGGTATTCCTGAAACGCCGTATGAATTGCAGCATCACAACTGCATCAATATGCGCTTGCCGACACTGGGTGGATTGTATAACTGGGAGTTCACCAAAGATAAAAAAGAGATTCGCGTCAAAGTGGAAGGCCAGCTTATTTTCAATAACCTCAGTTCGCGTATTGAAGCGGCACTTAGCGGCATGGGGATTTTGTATGCGCCGGAAGATTCTGTGCGGAAATATATTGATGAAGGTCTGTTGCAGTGTGTGCTGATAGACTGGTGCGAACCTTTTAGTGGTTACTATTTATATTATCCCAGCCGTAAACAGCACACCGCAGCCTTCTCTAAATTAATTGAAGCAGTGCGCTATCAGGGTTGACCGAAGAGTTACACCTATTGGTGAATTTTGCTCATAAACCCATCCTGATTTGACTACCTTATCAATCAATCCGCGTGATCCTACACTCTTAGCTGCTATCAATGTGACCGCCCGTTCCAGAGCGGTCACCACCCGAACCTGAAGCACGGAGCCGACATAATGAGAATGGCTGTTGCCCTCATACTGGCGTTATCTGTCTCAGCTGTTTCTGCAAAGGAGAACACATCGATGATCACTGTCTGGCAAAGTGGTGAAAAACCTTCGGTTAAAGGCAACTCAGAATATTTCACCGGTACGGTGCGTATTGATGCGCCGTTTCAGGGAAGCGAACCTGCACGTATCGGCGGCGCAACGGTGACCTTTGAACCTTCCGCGCGCACGGCATGGCATACCCATCCGCTCGGGCAAACGCTGATTGTGACAGCAGGTCTGGGGCGTGTGCAGGAGTGGGGCGGTGAAGCACGTGATATCCGTCCGGGCGATATTGTGTGGATCCCGGCAGGCGTAAAACATTGGCATGGTGCCGCACCGGAAAACAGCATGTCGCACATTGCTATCGCCGAAGCTGAAAACGGCAAGGTGGTTGAGTGGCTGGAGAAAGTCAGTGATGAAGAATACGAGGCCGCTAAAACGGCGTAAGCATTCGCATCAGCTAAGTGAATGTGGCTGAGATAATAATGTCACCGTGCCGGTATTCAAACCGGTGCGGTTCACGCCATTTAATTACCTTCAAAATACATTTTGTATAGGCTTATATTCATTTTTGCAAACCATTCCCAATTAGTTTCTGATGTGCAGTTAACAACATTAATTATCATTGATAATTAAATAACATTCTGTTTTACCTCTACTATTTCACTTTTTTTATCTCGTGATATCTCAATATGCATTAATTAAAAATGCATACGACAATAATATGTTTTACCCATTACCCGCCGCCATCACACACTGCTCGCCATCATCATTGAGGAAAAGGAATTGGCGTATGTCATATCGACTGAGCTTGTTAGATAAATCGCCGATTGCCGATGGAGAGAGCGCTTCGCATGCCCTGCATCGCACATTACAGCTGGCGCAGCAGGCTGAGGCCTGGGGCTATCACCGCTTCTGGCTGGCAGAGCATCACAACACTGACCGTCTGGCGAGCCCCTCTCCTGAATTGCTGATCGCCTGGATCATTGGCCAGACGCAGCATATTCGCGTCGGCTCTGGTGGCGTGATGTTGCAACACTACAGTCCTTACAAAGTTGCCGAAAATTTCAATCTGTTAGCCTCGCTCGCGCCAGGCCGTATCGATCTCGGTGTGGGTAAAGCGCCCGGCGGTTTACCGCTCTCCACCCGCGCTTTACAGCAGGGCATCCATCAGGATGAAAAGGGCAGCTTTGCTGAACAGCTTTCACTGCTGGATAGCTGGCTGGATGTTCCGCCGGTGGGTGATGAAGAGATCCTGCGCGCCACGCCGCAGCCGCCACGTCCGGCAAACCGATTCCTGCTGGGTGCCAGCGAGCAAAGTGCCAGGCTGGCAGCAGAACTGGGCTGGCAACTGGTGTTTGCGGCACATCACAACGGCGACCCGCTGTTGATGGAGCAGGTTTTGAACAGCTATCGCCAATACAGCAACGGCAAGCAGGCGCTGGTGGCCGTGCAAGTGGTGGTCGCCGATTCACCGGCTGAAGCTGATTTGCTGGTGGATAATTTGCGCGTCTATCACGTCAGTGTGAAAGATGGCCCGAGTGTCAACGTGGGCAGCGTTGAGCAAGCTGAACGTTACGTGCGACAGGGCGGTTATAACGATTATGTCATTGAGCCGCGCACGCCATCGTTGCTGAAAGGCACCGCTGCGCAGGTGCACGCCAAACTGGACGCCTTGCATCAGAATTTCGGCATTGAGGAGTTCGTGATTGATACCCCGATTGCTGAGGAGCAGGCGCGAGTGAAATCTCTCGAACTGCTGGCAACGCATCGACTGGTTGCGGCGTAATTCGGAGATAACCATGACTCACACAAGCGAACAGCAACTGATTGACTGGCGACGCGAGCTGCACAGCTGGCCTGAGCTGTCTGGATATGAAGTGGAAACCACGGCGCGTTTGCGCCGCTGGCTACAGGACGCTGGCTTGCGGTTGCTCGATTATCCGCTGGAAACCGGTCTGGTGGTTGAAGTGGGTCAGGGTGAAACGCTGATCGCGTTGCGAGCTGATATTGACGCCCTGCCGATTCATGAAGCCACCGGCCTCCCATACCGTTCGCGTAATGCGGGTGTGATGCACGCCTGCGGCCATGACGTGCACAGCGCGGTGATGCTGGGCGCGGCACTGCAACTGCATGCGCTGGGAGATCAACTGCCGGGACGCATCCGTATTCTGTTCCAGCCAGCCGAAGAAAATGCCACCGGTGCGCGCAAGTTTATCCATGCTGGCGTGTTGCAAGATGTGCAGGCGGTCTTTGGTATGCACAACGAACCCGGCTTACCGACGGGTGCTTTCGCTACGCGCGGCGGGGCGTTTTATGCCAATGCCGACAAGTTTGTGGTGCGCGTCGCCAGCCCTGAACAAGGCGTCGATGCCATCCTGGTGGCCAGTCAGATCATTCAGGCTCTGCAATCACTCACCAGCCGCAGTTTTAACACCCTGGATAGCCTGGTGTTGAGCGTGACGCGCATCGATGCCGGTCAATCTGGCAACACTTTACCAAGAGAAGCTGAGTTTGGCGGCACGGTGCGCACCCATGACAAGCAGGTGCGGGCGCAGCTGGAACAACGCGCGCGTCAGATTGTCGAGCAGATTGCTGTGGCAAACGGTGCGACCGCGACCTTCAGCTGGCATCCAGGTCCGCCGGTGTTAGAAAACGATGCACGCTGGGCGCAGTTTGCCAGTGAGATTGCTCAGCAGGTGGGGTATCGGGTGCAAACCGCAGAACTGCACCTCGGCGGCGAAGATTTCGCCTATTACCTGCAGCAGATCCCCGGCGCGTTTGTCAGCATCGGCAGTGCCAGCGAATTTGGTCTGCATCATGGCGGCTTTAATCCCGACGAAGCACTAATCGCCCCAGCCGCGCACTATTTCACCCAACTGGCGCAGCAGGCCTTGCAGCACCTCAATGCACGATGTCGTGACGCCGTTCTGAGTTAGCCCACTTAACCCAATATTCCCCGCTCTGCATGGCGACGAAACCGTCGCCGTCAGGCTATGCCATGGAAAAGAGAGAACACTATGACTGCAAGACAACTGCGACTTGGCACTATTCTGCATGGAGCGTCCGGCAATATGTCCGCATGGCGTCATCCGGCGGCGCAGGCCAATGCCAGCATCAATTTTGACTATGCGAAGCACATCGCGCGCAAAGCGGAAGCCGGCAAGCTGGATTTTCTGTTTGTCGCCGACGGTTTGTTTATCAATGAAAAATCCATCCCCCATTTTCTTAATCGCTTCGAGCCGTTGACGCTGCTGTCGGCGCTGGCGGGAGTCACTGAGCATTTAGGATTGGTGGGTACGGTCTCCACTTCTTACAGCGAACCCTTTACCGTTGCACGCCAGTTTGCCAGTCTCGATCACCTTAGCGGCGGGCGTGCAGGCTGGAACGTGGTGACCTCGCCTTTGGAAGGATCGGCGAAAAACTTTTCGCGCCAGCAGCACCCGGAGCACGCGCTGCGCTATCGCATCGCCGATGAGTATTTGCAGGTGGTGAAAGGGCTGTGGGATTCGTGGGAAAGCGATGCTTTTGTGCGGAACAAAGAGAGCGGTCAGTTCTTCGATGCCGCCAAACTTCATACCCTTAATCACCACGGTGATTTCTTCCAGGTGCAGGGGCCACTGAACATCGAACGCACGCCGCAGGGACGCCCGATCGTGTTTCAGGCCGGTGCGTCAGAGGATGGGAAGAAACTTGCAGCGCGCCACGCCGATGCCATTTTCACCCATCAGCCGACGCGCGAAGAGGCGCAAGCTTTCTATAAAGATGTGAAAAAGCAGCTGGTGGCGAACGGACGTGAGCCGCAGGATCTGCATATCTTCCAGGGCGTTGGCGTAATCGTTGGCGATGATGCCGAAGACGTTGAGCGTCAGTACCAAACTACCGCCGCACTGGTTTCCATCAAAGATGCATTGAACTACCTCGGTCGCTTCTTCGATCACCACGACTTCTCGCAATACCCGCTTGATGAGCCTTTCCCGGATATTGGCGATATCGGCCAGAACAGCTTCCGCAGCACCACCGATGAAATCAAACGTAAGGCGCAAGCGCACGGTCACACACTGCGTCAGGCCGCACTGGAAGCGGCCACGCCGCGTCCGCTGTTCTTTGGCAAGCCAGAAGAGGTGGCGGATGGATTACAGCTGTGGTTTGAAACCGAGGCCACCGATGGCTTCATTATTCAGGGCGGCACGCCGGATACTTTCGAACGCTTTGTCGATCGCGTCATCCCCCTCCTGCAAGCGCGCGGCCTGACCCGCAGCGAATATCCTGGCACCACGCTGCGTGCCAGCTTCGGTCTGAAAGACCCGGTTAATCAGTTCACACAACAATAAATTAAAGAGAAAACACGCTATGCAGAAAAAATCCCTTATTGCGCTGATGTTGCTGAGTTTAAGCAGTGCGGCTTTGGCTGAAGACGTGGCGGTGAACGGTCAGCAGATCAGCATCGAAGCCAATAAAACACCGGTGAACACTGCGGCAAATCCCGCTGCGGTGGCGCAAATTCCGGCCGGACATAAGTTTGCCGTGCCAGGCTCATTTACCGTGGCGGTGGCCGCACTGAACTCCCCGCCATTAACCGTATTTAGTGATGACAACAAAACCCTGCTCGGCAGCGAAGTGGATATCGCCCGTCTGGTGGCCGACAGCCTGGGATTGAAACTCAATGTGGTGCCGACCTCGTGGGAAGACTGGCCGCTGGGCGTGGCTTCCGGCAAATATGACGCGGCGATTACCAATGTCACCGTGACCAAAGAGCGTAAAGAGCGCTTCGATTTCGCCACCTATCGCAAAGATTCCCTGGGTTTCTACGTGAAATCCAGCAGCCAGATTAAATCATTGAACAAAGCTGAAGACATCGCCGGGCTGCGCATCATTGTGGGTTCCGGCACCAACCAGGAAGCGATCCTGCTGGCGTGGGACAAAGAGAATCAGGCGAAAGGACTAAAGCCTTTCACCCCGGTTTACACCAAAGATGATGCTGCGCAAACGCTGGCGCTGCAGTCCGGTCGCGCCGATGCCTACTTCGGTCCGAATGTGATTGACGCGTGGAAAGCCGCGTTAACTCATCAAACCAAACTGGTGGGCAGCGTGGATGGAGGTTGGCCGAAAGCCGCTCATATCGCGGTGACGGTAAAAAAAGACAACGGTCTGGTGCAGCCGATTAACACCGCGCTCAACGGCGTGATCAAGAACGGTGATTACGACAAGGTGCTGAACCGTTGGGGTGAAGGCGTGGAGCGTCTGGATCGCTCTGAAATCAACCCGGCCGGTCTTGGCGACTAAGGAGGCTGCATGAGCCAGCAATTTTTCCGCGAAGTGCATCCTGAGGCCGCTGAGTTGCAGCCGATTATCACCGGTCTGTTTGGCGAGTATGCGGCACGTTACGGTGATTTCTTCAAAAGCTCCAACGAGGTGGAATTAACCGAGTGGTACTTGCCGCCGCGTGGGCTGTTTATCGTGCTGGAGCGTGACGGCGAGATCATCGCCATGGGCGCCTATAAACCTTATGACGAGGTGACCGCGGAATTTAAACGCATCTGGACGCGTAGCGATCTGCGCCGTCAGGGATTGGCGCTGCTGATTTTGCAGGAGCTTGAACGGCGTGCGTTGCGTGCCGGTTATCAGCGCGTGTTCCTGACCACCGGATTTCGCCAGCCGGAAGCCGTTCAGCTGTATATCGGCCACGGTTATCAGCCGCAGTTTGCGCTACGCGAAGATATGGAAATCTACAGTCAGCCACCTCATGACGGACGTTTACGCTTCCTCAAGGTGATCGATGTGCACAGCGTGGCGCAGGCCAGCTAAGGAGTTGAGATGAGTCAGGAAAAACATTTAACCGTGGTGCCCGCACGCTATCCAGGAAGGATCATCGGGGCGATTGTCGCACTGTTTATTCTCGCCAGCGTGATTGATTCGGTGGCCTTTAATCCTCGTTGGGAATGGCGTGTGTTTGCCCGCTGGTTCTTTGATCCGGTGATTCTCACAGGGCTGGGGCAAACGCTGTTACTGACGTTGTTTGGCACGGTGCTGAGTTTGATTTTTGGTGGCCTGCTGGCGCTGGCGCGGCTCTCTTCATCATGGTTATTGAGCACGCTGGCGTTTGGTTACATCTGGCTATTTCGCTCGCTGCCGCTGATTGTGGTGCTGATTATTCTCTATAACTTCTCCTACCTGTACGACACGCTGTCGCTCGGCGTACCTTTCACGGCACTGTCGTGGGGCCATTTCCAGACCATCAATGTGCTGGGGCAGTTCCCGGCAGCGGTGATTGGATTGACGCTGGTGCAGAGCGCCTACAGTGCGGAGATTATTCGCGGCGGATTTTTGGGTGTCGATCACGGTCAGTTTGAGGCAGCGTCGGCGCTGGGATTGTCCTCGTCCCGTCGTACCTTCCGCATCATTCTGCCGCAGGCATTGCGCGCCATTATTCCCACCACCTTTAACGAAATCATCAGCCTCGCCAAAGGGACTTCCATGGTGTACGTGCTGGCGATGCCGGAACTGTTTTATACCATCCAGATGATCTACAACCGCACGCAACAGGTGATCCCGCTGTTAATGGTGGGTGCGGCCTGGTATCTGATTATCACCACCGTATTGTCACTGCTGCAGCACAGCGTTGAACGTTGGCTGGCCCGCAGCGTGACGCGTGAACCGCAACCGTCGCGCTGGCGTCAATGGCGCAATCGCTCTGCTACCGCCAATGAGGAGCTTTCTCATGTCCGAAGCCATTGATTATCGCAATCTGCACACTACCGGTGCCATCAGCATTACCGGCGTCAGTAAGTCATTTGGTAAACACAAAGCGCTGGATGACGTCTCGCTGGAGCTGGAGCCCGGCTCGGTGACGGTGATTCTTGGCCCGTCAGGATCAGGGAAATCCACGCTACTGCGCACCATTAATCATCTGGAACGCGTGGATGAAGGGTTTATTCAAATCGACGGCGATTACATCGGTTATCAACGGCGTGGTGACAAGTTGTATGAGTTGAAAGAGAAGGCGATTTTGCGCCAGCGCATCAACGTCGGTTACGTGTTTCAGAACTTCAATTTATTTCCCCATCTGACGGTTTTAGACAACCTGATTGAAGCACCGATTGCCCATCGTCAATTGTCACGACGCGAGGCGATTGAAAGGGCGGGAGAATTGCTGGATATCGTGGGATTGCGCCATAAAGCTGATGCCTGGCCGCGCCATCTGTCAGGTGGCCAGCAGCAGCGCATCGCCATTGCACGTGCGTTGATGCTGAATCCACGCGTGATGCTGTTTGATGAACCGACCTCGGCGCTCGATCCTGAGTTGGTGGGTGAGGTGCTGGACGTGATTAAGAAGCTGGCACGCTCCGGCACCACCCTTGTGATTGTCACGCACGAGATTGGTTTTGCGCGCGAAGTGGCGGATCAGGTGGTGTTTATGGTTGATGGCCGTATCGTCGAACAAGGCAGTACGCACCAGGTGTTGAACCAACCGCGTCATGAGCGTACGAAACGATTTTTGGCGCGGGTGCTGTAATGGAGAGAGTGATAGTCAGTGCGCTGGCCGCATGGTTGTTAAGCTCGCCACTGTGTGCCGCAGCAACGCTGGATGCAAAAAACAACGAAACGCCAATCCACATTCCGGCTAACCCGCAAGCCATTGCCAAAATTCCGGCTGGATTTCATTTTGTGACGCCGGGATATTTGACGGTGGCGACTTCCGCATCCAATTCCCCGCCAATAGGCTTGTGGGCATCAGACAATAAAACGCTGATTGGTAGCGACCCTGATTTCGCCCGGCTGCTGGCCGACAGTTTGGGGTTGAAACTCAAGCTGGTGCCTGCCGCCTGGGAAGACTGGCCATTGGGCCTCACCGCCGGACGTTATGATGTGGCGATGTTTAATATCGCAGTGACGGAAGAACGGAAAAAGAAGTTCGATTTCGCGACTTACCGCGCGGATAACCATGCGTTCGCCGTGAAAACGGACAGTGCAATCACGGCGATCAAAGGGCGCGAGGACGTGGCGGGTAAACGCATCATTGTCGGTTCCGGTACCAACCAGGAGAAAATTTTGCTGAGTTGGGATGCGAAAAACCGTGCACAGGGGTTGGCTCCGGTTCAGCCGATATATCTCAATGATGATGCATCAGCGACGCTGGCGTTGCTCTCCGGGCGCGCCGATGCTTCATTTGGCCCACAAGCCATGGCGGCATGGAAAGTGGCGTCACGCGGTCAAACCAAAATCGTCGGTCACGGTCCGTTCCGCGCCTGGGTGGCAGTGACGACTAAAAAAGGTAATGGGCTGGATGTGGCATTACAGCAGGCGATCAATGGAGCGATAACCAGCGGACAGTACCAACAAGTGCTGGCACGCTGGGGAGAACAGGAGGAGGGCGTGGAGGCGTCACAGGTCAATCCGCCTGGAATTGTTTATCAATAATTTTTTTGTAAATGCCTGATATCCGTGATATCGCCGAAGTGATACTTTAATCCTGTACATAATGGCGGCTCAGCTGCCGCCATTGCAAAAGTCTCTTACGTGGTGGCTTTACGGATCCAAAGCGCAGCCTCTCCCGCAGGGAGTGGACGGGCAAAGTGATACCCCTGAAACAGATTACACCCTTTGTCGCGCAGGTAGTCGAAATACTCTTCGCTTTCGATCCCTTCAGCCAGAACGTTCAATCCCATTTCACGCGCCAGTTCAATGGTTTTATGTACCACAATCCCGGCAGATTCGTTGTCAAAAATATGCATGATAAGCGATTTGTCGATCTTGATATCATCAATCGCGAAATCACTGAGCGATTTAAGCGATGAGTAGCCCACACCAAAATCATCAATTGCCCACTTAATGCCCAAATGACTAAAGTGCGAAATCACCGAACCAATGCGTTTCTGATCATAAATAAAAGTGGTTTCCGTGATTTCAAATTTTAATCTTTCCGGACTGATTCTGTGGTGCGAAAGTGTTAACAGTGTGTCCTGAGTAAAATCACGATGCATCAATTGTAATGGGCTTATATTAATGGAGAACATCAAATTGCTAATATTGTGAACACGTTGCCAATCCGACATCTGCTGCAGTGCGCGTTCCATCACCCATCTTCCAATCTCGATGATCAATCCGCTTTTCTCTGCGATGGGGATAAAGACCTCAGGTGAAATAAAACCTTTCACAGGGTGCTTCCAGCGCAGTAACGCCTCGAAGCCAACCAGTGTTTTATCAACATCAACCTGTGGCTGGTAGTATAGTTCAAGCTCATTGTTTTCAATGGCGCTTGAGAGTTCGCGTTTAATCAAATCGGTTTCAGAATAATCACCGCAGCAAGTAAAGGCGGTAAGCAGCAATGCGACGATGGGGACACCACAATTCACAAGATAAAAGCCTTTTTCTTTTGGAATATTCAATTGAAAAGCGTTATCGTGCCACGTCAATCCCGTCATGATGAAAAATAGATAAATAACCAGGCAAATTATCGGAAAGATTTTACTGAGATAATTGTTCTGCTGGCGTAACACTAAAGCAGAACCAATCGTTAAAGCAATTAAATAATTATATTCTGAATGTTTCCCAGTTGCGTGATAATTATCGATTAATAGCAACGCGATGATGACGATAAGCAATGCGTGTACAATGATATACAAATTACGCCTTAACCCAGAACAAAAGGCTGCACTAGTAATATATACACCCAAAGCTGTACTCATGCTGTACAAGCAAGTGACATCATAATGACCATTTAAAAAATTTAATAATCCCATCCAGAGCCCGGCAATAATACTGGATGTCCCTGCAATAAGTAAGGTTAAGCGGAGTTTCTTTTCCAGACTATCACCTTTAAACAGGAAAGGGAGGTTGCGAACCATACAATATTTAGAATTGAAATAAGAGATCATGAGCTATTCTCAATTTTTATGTCATCATGGTTTAAAAGTTGATTAGGGTATTTGAGGCAGAACGAACAGATTGTTTCGTTGATTTCCCCATTAATCCTTAACTCCGTTGGTGTCTGGCGTGGCATCTATTAAGGCATTCTTATCAGGTGATTATGATAGCTTGGGATATCCCGTCATGAGTCGATTTCATGTTTCAGGCCGGTTGTAGTCAACGTCGTCAACTGAGCCAAAGCATTTTCTGAACATTAACATTGTTCCTATCCAGGGACAAATCTGCACGTTAGAATGAAACGTGAGCGCCGCTTAAGTTCATCCTGATATTAAGGCGCAATCACCTGAGCTGGACAACCTTCAGCTTGACAATCATTTATGGTCACACCCCATTAAAACAACGGGTTGCAATGAAAATTCGTTTCCTATCTGCAAATGAACTCAAGCTGGCTGAAGTGCGCACCATCCTGGAGCCGGTCGGCGTCGAAGTCATTCCCATTGCCCGCCGCATCGAAGAGATACAAACAGAAAATGAAGTTGAACTGGTACGTGACAAACTCACCAAAGCCTTTTCCATCATTGGGCGTCCACTGTTTGTTGAGCACACCGGCCTGTATCTGGATGGGCTGAATGGATTGCCTGCCGGATTGACGCGCATTTTCTGGAGCCGACTGAACGCTGAGCGCTTCACCAAACTGGTCAGCGGGCTGGACACCCCAAGCGTCACCGCCAAAACCGTGCTGGGCTATTGCGATGGCCGTAAAATGTACCAGTTTGAGGGTGAACTTCGCGGCACCATCGCACCGGCACCGGCAGGACCGCGCGAGTTTCAGTGGGACTGCGTATTCATTCCAGAAGGCCATTCGCAGACCTTCGCCGAAATGGGTGAATTCAAAAACGAAATATCCATGCGCCGCCTGGCACTGGATCGTTTCGCCACCTTTCTAAAAACATCACGGGGACTGGCATGAAACCGGAACTCAAACGCGCCTACGATGCAGGCAAACTGATCCTGTTTGCGGGCGCGGGTATTTCACGCAATCTGGGTTTGCCGGAGTGGCATGAGCTGATTGCGCATCTGGCCAAAGAACTGGGTTACGATCCGAAGATCTTTAATACTTATGGCACACATCTTTCGCTGGCGGAGTACTACAAGCAGCGCAAAGGTTCGCTCGGTCCGTTACGCAGCTGGATGGATCGTGAGTGGCATCGCCCGGATATTGACGTGCGCAGCTCTGAAATTCACACCATGATCACCCAAGGTAACTTCTCACGCATCTATACCACCAATTACGATCGCTGGCTGGAGATGGCGCACGAAGCTCACAATGTGCCGTACAGCAAAGTGGCGAATGCGGCGGATTTGGTGTCATTGACCGAAGACAAGCGTCATATCATTAAACTTCATGGTGATTTTGACGATGATACGTCCATCGTGCTGGATGAGAGCAGCTACTTCGAACGCCTCTATTTCGATTCGCCGCTGGATATCAAACTGACGCATGACGTGATGGGCAATTCGGTGTTGTTTGTCGGGTACAGCATCAGTGACTTTAACATTCGTCTGTTATTCTACCGGCTGACCAAGATGTGGGGCCGCACGGGATTGGCTACCGCGCGCCCCAAATCCTACTTGTTCACCAACCGCAATAATCCGGTGGCCAAAGAGGTGCTGGGGCAGTGGGGCATCGAAATGATCGTTTCAGAAGAGGACGATCCGCGCAAAGCGCTGGCAACGTTTCTGGAAGAATTACTGGCTTAATGAGCAGAAAATGTTTGCTCAAAAAAGTTTTCTTAGAATATACTGTATATAAATACAGTTAGCCGAGGTGCATCATGGCAGTCGAAACCAAATATGTTGTTGTCAGAAAGGGTGAAGAAAAAATGACGTTTGCCAATAAAAAAGACGCGGATGCCTGGGACAAAATGCTCGATATGGCGGACGCCTTCACCGACTGGCTGCAGCAGCATCAGCCTGAGCTGGGTGAAGCACAGGCTGAAGCGTTAGGCATGTTACTGGCTGAGCAGAAGGATGCGGTGCAGCATATCCTGCGTACCAGCAAATTACCGGATGCGGTAAAAGAAGATGCGACAGCCGAAGTCGAGACTGAGGCTTCTGTCGAATCTGAACCCTCTGCGGAATCTGAAGCTTCTGCCGAAGCAGACACCGGTAAACCCGAAAAGAAAGTGCGCGCGGTTAAAGCTGCCTGATACTTTGCTGAGAGCTGAGAGCTGAGAGCTGAGAGCTGAGAGCTGAGAGCTGAGAGCTGAGAGCTGAGAGCGGCGAGAAGGTCGCTCCTGTTGCCTCACTAAATTCTACAGCTTGATCTGATAACGCGTACTACGCCCACCGCCCGGTAATTTCTCCAGACAACCTTTCTCCAGTAATTCCGTCAAATGGCGCGTCGCCGTGGCCTTACTGACCTTCGCCACTTTTTGGTATTGGCTGGCGCTGATGCCGTTTTCAAACCCTTGTTCTCCGCCATCGAGCAAGCGATTCAATACGCGATTTTGTTCAGCGTTCAATTGGGCATTGTGATGGATCAGCCAGAATTTCGCCTTGTTCTGTATCCGCGTGACCGATGCCAGCGCCTCTTCCAGGCTGTCATTAAGCACATCGAGGAACCACAGCATCCAGGCAGTGATGTCCAAATCGCCACGCTGTGTCTCTTGCAAAATCCGATAATAATCCGTGCGCCGGGTCAGAATCGATGACGACATGGCATATAACCGGATGCTTTGGCTATCTGCTTGTGCCAGCGCCAAATCTGTCAGCGCACGCGTAATACGGCCGTTGCCATCATCAAAGGGATGTAGCGTGACAAACCACAGATGACAGATGGCGGCGCGCAGCAGCGGATCGAGTTGAACCTCGTTATGGCTGTGATTAAACCAGCGAATAAACTCATCAAGCTGCTGTTCAAGCCCGTCGCGCGGTGGTGCTTCAAAATGCACGGTTGGGCGATCGATACGCCCGGATACCACTTGCATCGGCTCCTCACCGCGCAAACCACCCACGTTCAGACGCTTAATCGTCCATTCACTCGCCGGGAAAAGCCACTGATGCCACTGGCATAACCGCTCAAACGTGAGTGGCGTATCGCGCTGGGTGATGGCATCCATCATCATGGTGGCCAGTCCTTCGGATCGTTCGGAGACGGGATAGGGCTGCTCCAGCGAGACACCTAATCGCCGCGCAAGGGAAGATCTGACCGATTCGGCGTTAACACGCTCATCTTCAATGGCGGAGGAAGACAGGATATTGGTAAGCAACGTATTGAGAGTTTGCGTATCTGTGTTATCGGATATGCTTGCCCGGCCCAGCAAAATACCGCGCTGCTGCTGGAGATAGCGCAATCGTGGCAGGAGTTTTTCCTCTTGCCAGTGAAAATTTGGCCACTCAGGTTGCTGCCATATCCACATAATTTGCCTCATCTCATTTGCCTATGAGCCAAAAGGGGATGCTATTAGGCTCATGCTTTGAGCCATAAAAGAGATTATTCGGCTCGGTTATTGAGCTGAATGATACGATTTAATCGGCTCAAACGCCAGTGAACATGCGAATTTGAGCCCTATGAGAAGGCTATATGTGTGGCGATTTCAGGCTGAAATTTTTGCGGCAGTGGAAAAGGAGTTAAGTGCCAGATGGCGGCCTGAGCGCCGCCATCAGTGAGAATGAAGTGACTTCGGTTGTAGCAGTGATGGAGAGCGAATCAATGGGTGAAAAGTGAAAATGTTCCAGAGTAGTAACTCACCATCCACGCCACATACACCAGCCATACCAATAGCAATCCTGTTAAGCCTAATTTACCTGTCATGATGCATTCCTCTTGTTATTTGGCGTCATGCGCCCTGTAAGGAATAAGCTGACAGGATGGTGAGATAGCGATCTTGCGCCAGATCAAAAACAGCAGGATTTTGTCGCGGAAATACGCAGACAAAAATTGTTCGGGATAGGATATGGGTGTTTGCCCCTGCCTCAACCAGCCTTATTCGCTATTTACAACGATATGCCGAACTACAACATTCTGGTGCCGCGTGCGAAAGCCGATGCGATGGGCTGGAAACCCCGCGATGAAATCCCGTATAACCCACACGATACCGGTCATGCGGAAGGGGCAGGCGATCCACAAATCGGCGTGCCTTACGCGGTGAACGTGAATGCGGGTTGGCGCTTGCCGTACACCGGCATGCTGTGTAAAGAGCCGCCATATGGTGGCATCCGCGCCATTGACCTGCGTGATGGCCGCACTATCTGGGATCGTCCACTGGGCACCGCACGTCGCAATGGCCCGTTTGGTCTGCCAACCGGATTGCCAATTAACATTGGTACGCCGAATAATGGCGGCTCTGTGGTGACATCCAGCGGCCTGATCTTTGTCGCGGCAGTCACCGATGATTTAATCCGCGCCATCGAAATGAAAACCGGTAAGGAAGTGTGGAGCACGGAACTGCCTGCAGGAGGCCAGGCCAACCCCATGATCTACACGCAAAATGGACGTGAGTATCTGGTGATTGTCGCGGCAGGGCATCACTTTATGGAGACGCCGGTGGGCGATTATGTGCTGGCATACGCGCTGCCTGAACAGAAATAACCACCATTGAAAACGGGATTAGGCTGCGGCCTAATCCCGTCATAAACACATTGTCATCACATCCCTTTGGTCATCACGCCCTCAGGGGTTCACCTCTTCCAGGCGGCGATTCAGCGTGCGTGGACCAAATACACCAATGGTAAACACCACAATCGCCATCGCGCCGGAAATCACGGCAAACACTGAACTGACCCCCATCTCACTCAGCACCCAGGCAATGGTAAAACCTGACAACATGCCGCTGATACGACTCACCGAATAGACCAATCCAATCGCTTTAGCGCGGAAACGCGTCGGGAACAGTTCGGCCTGATAGGCTCGGTAGGAGAAGGTCATACAGGTGCTAGCCAGCGACAATAGCAGTCCCAACGTCACCAGCATCACCGGTTGCGACTGCCAGGAAAATACCGTGCCGACGAGGGCAATGGCCAGCGCGGATCCACTCACCAGCCACTTACGCTCAATGCGATCGGCAAAGGTCATTGCCACCAGCGGCCCCAATGGGCTGGCAAAAGCAATCAGGAAGGAATAGAGCAAGCTGTGGGTGAACGTCACACCTTTTGCTGCCAGCAGTGTCGGGATCCAACTGGCAAAACCGTAATAGCCAATCGACTGAAAGAAGTTGAATACCAGCAGCATGAGGGTGCGACGGCGGTAAGGCGGACGCCACATCTCATTTTTCACTGCCGGTTTAGATTCAATGGGCTGCAACAAAGGGTTATCAATGGCAGGCAGCGCCGCGCCGGTGGATTTAGCCACGCGCGCTTCCAGTCTGCGTACCACGTCTTCCGCTTCTTTGTAACGGCCTTGCTCAACCAGCCAGCGCGGGCTTTCGGGTAAGCCCATGCGCAGGATCCACACCAGCACCGCGCCGATACAGCCAAACAACACCACCCAACGCCAGCCGCTCAGGCCGAGAATTTCCTGGGGGACCAGCTGCCATGAGAGGAAAGCGATGGTCGGAATCGAGGTGTACTGGATGGCCTGCACGAAGGCATAAGATCTGCCGCGCAGACGCGCCGGAATGAATTCGGAGACATAGGCATCAATGGTGACCAGCTCGGCGCCAACGCCAATCCCCGACACAATGCGCCAGAACACAATGGAAAACGGATGGTGCTGAAACGCCATGATGCCACTGGCGATCGCGTAAACCAGTAATGCGATAATAAACACCTTTTTGCGCCCGATGCGGTCGGCCAGATTGGCAATCAACAAGGTGCCGAGGAAAACCCCGAGGAACATCGCCGCGACAAACGCCCCCAGGCTATGGGGATCAAAAAAGTTATGGCTGCCGTGGGAAAAAATCCCCTCACGCACCATACCGGGACCGATATAGGCGGTCAGGAACACGTCATACACTTCAAACCACCCCCCCAACGCCAGTGCAAAAATAATCAGCCACAGCGGGCGGGCGGCAGGTAAGCGTTCCAGACGCGCAGAGAGTTGCGCACCAAATGCTTTGCCTTCTTGTGGTGTGAAGTTGTCACGCCAGGTCATCGGCGGGGGGATCGACTCGCTCAGCGAAATTTTTTTCAGCACGGTAGGGTACTCCGTTGTTTTTATAATGGTTTGTTAAGGGCTGGCCGGATGGCCATACCCGATAACACAGGTGATTCAGGGTGTTAACGTTAAACCGGGCAGCCTTTCGCACGCAGAATCGCGTTGAAGCGCTCAGGGTCGTTGTTGCCTGCCACGTTGCTGGCGCGGATCTTCTCCTCACGCTGGGCATGTTGCTGTACGCGAGGCAGCAGCACACTCAGCTCATCCTGCGGGATTGCAATCACGCCGTCGGCATCTGCCACGATCAAATCGCCCGGTGAAACCACCAGTCCTGCACAGTGCACCGTGGTGTTCACTTCACCAGGGCCTTCTTTAGAAGGGCCGCGCAGGGTGTTACCCCGTGCCCAGCAGGCAATACCGCCTTCTGCCCATTCATTCAGGTCGCGCACGGCGCCATCAATCACAAAACCGGCAATCTTTTTGGTGACGGCAGAGGTGCGCATCAAGCCACCGATCAGCGCCTGAGTCAGATCGCCCGAGCCATCGACCACAATCACATCGCCCGGCTGCGCCATCTCGATGGCTTTGTGGATCATCAGATTATCGCCAGGACGCACCTTCACGGTGATGGCCGGGCCGCACAGCACCAGGTTGGCATCGTTGTGATAAGCCTGTAAGCCAAGCGCACCAACACTGCGCCCCATGGAGTCGCCAATGTTCGGCACCGGCAAGGCACGGAAGGCATCAATCACGCCCGCATCAATCTGTGCGCCGCGCTCACCGATGAAATAGCCAATCGGCCAGTCTTTATGGATGGTCATAGGTTAACTCCGGTTTAACACCTGCGGATTGACGCAGGCGGATGGGTTGATCTGTTGGTTATCAAGAAAAGCGAGACACTGACGTGCTGCGCTCTGTGCGACGGCATCCAATGCCTGCGGGGTGGAACCGCCAATATGCGGGGTTACGATCAGGTTGCTGAGCGTGCGGAAAGGATGATCGGCAGCCAGCGGCTCAAGGGTCACCGTGTCCAGCGCTGCGGCACGCAGTTGCCCGCTTTGTAACGCGGCAGCCAGCGCGTCTTCATCAATCAATTCACCGCGAGCGGTGTTGATCAGCGTGGCGTGAGCAGGCAACTGTGCCAGGCGTTGCGCGTTGATCATCAAACGGGTTTTGGGCGTGACCGGACAGTGCAGACTCAGCACATCTGCCAGTGGCAGTAAATCGTCGAGTGAATCACAGCGTTGCGCGCCTTCGAAGTCACCATCAGCCGGAGCAGCGGGATCGAAAAATGCGACCTGCATCCCAATCACTCTCGCGAAGCGCGCCACGCGGCGGCCGATTTCGCCAAAGCCGACCAGACCCAGGGTTTTGCCATGTAGTTCTTCGCCATCACCGCTGCGGGTCCAGCGCCCGGCGGCGACTTCCTGCTGAAAATAGGGCAGACGGCGCGCGCAGTTCAGCATCAGCGCCAGCGTCAGTTCGGCAACAGATTGCGCATTGGTGGCTGGCGTGGTCAGCACCGGAATGCCGCGTTCAGTCGCGGCAACCACATCAATATTGGTGACGCCCACGCCGTGTTTGCAGATGATTTTCAGCGTTGGACAAGCGTTGATGGCTTTCGCGTTCAATTCAACGGTGCGCGAGATCACCGCGTCATACGCCACGCTGCTCATACGCTGTTCAACTTCCGCAACGTCATTGGCGTCATCCAGATAATCGACCACACAGCCTGCTTCAGCGAGCAGTTCACGGCCGCCCTGGCCGAGGCTGGTAGTGGTCACGAGAAAGCGATAAGTCATGTCGGTTCTCCGATAGGGTTTACGTCATCCTGGCATCGACAACCGATAAAAAATATTCTGCGAAGGTTATTAATTCATTCCTGGCAGGAATAATGCCCTCAGACGGAAGTTGAAACGTCACTCGCCACAACGTTGGAATTTTGTTAACAAACAGATCGCATATTGCTGGGATAGTGTTCTGCTATACGCTTTAGGATTTTTACTTAAAAAATCGTTAAAAACGTAGAGTTAGCGGAGCGCAGCGGCCGTATATCAGCAGGCTAAAGACCGCATGAATAGTGTGATCCACTTCAAAAACCTCCCTCAGTACCCTGACGCTCCTCAGTTATTTTATCGTCGTTGTTTTGAGCAAAGTGCACCGCAAAGTTGCACAACTCATGCATTGCGCGTTTTTTAGCCGCACGAAATGATAAATGTAACTAAAGTTATAGAGTGTACCGTTTGGTTCATTAACAACTACATAATAGAACGGTTACATCATGTCTCACTCAAAAGATCTCTTCGCTGTGCTCGGCCGCGTCATGGCGGTGGGTCTGTTCTTCGCTTCGGGTCTCGACAAAATCACCCACTACGCAGACAACCTGCAAACTATGGCGAACAACGGTGTTCCCGCCTTTTTCCTGCCGCTGGTGATCCTGCTGGAAGTGGGGGGCGGTCTGGCCATTGCCTTTGGCTTTCTGACGCGATTCACGGCCATTTTTATGGCGGTGTTCTCGGTTCTGGCCGGATTCCTGTTCTATCAGGGATACAGCCACGCACACCTGATGGTGTGGTTAAAAAATATCTCCTGCGCTGCCGGTTTCCTGATGCTGTGTCTGAACGGCGGCGGTAAATGGAGCCTCGATCATCTGATTCAGCAACGTCTAGCACGTCATTAATATTTTCACCTAACCCTTTAATTATTCAGGATAACACCCATGAAAAAACTCCCGACAGTGCTGCTGTGCGGTGGACTTTTCTGTGCCGCGAGCCAGGCCGCCGAACCCGTTAACCAGGTCGCCGTATTAACCCATCACCAGGCGCAACAGCTGGTGGAGAAAGCTGAGCAGATTATTGGCAGCCATCACATCGGCGGCGCGATTGCGGTGGTCGATCCTTTTGGTCAGCTGATCGCTTATGAGCGTCTGGATGGTGCCACACTGGCCAACAGCGAACTCGCGCCGAAGAAAGCGCACTCAGCCGCCGCCTTTGGCGTGCCGACGTCCAGCTACCAGCAGAAAATCGCTGCCGGTAATGTCGGCATGCTGGGTAACCCGGTGGTGGTGCCGCTGCCAGGTGGTGAGCCAGTGAAAGTGAACGGTGTGGTTGTGGGCGCCATTGGTGTCAGCACGCCAGATGGCAACGTGGATGCGGAAGCGGCGCAGGGCGCGCTGTCGGCGTTGAAAGCAGGTTAGCCATGGAAAGAAGACGTTTTTTACAACTGATGATGGCCACACCGGTCATCGTTTCTATCCCGTTGCAACCCCTGTTGGCCGCACCTGCTGATGCCTCACAAGCGCTGCTGTTGCGCGCCAGTGAACTGTTAACCGGACGCCGTGGCCTCGATATCGGCATTTCTGAACGGTTATGGACGCTGCTGTGTGAACAGGATGCAGGGTTCCCGGCTCAGCTAGCGCGCCTGATGACGCGTCTCAATGCGTTGCAAAGCGAAGATCGTGAGCAGATCGTCGCGCAACTCGATGACGCGGATGTGAAGACCGCGCTAACGATTATTTCGCCGTGGTATCTCGGCTATACCGGTCATCCATCTACGACCAAAGCGGTGGATGACGCGCACTTCGTGACCTTCCTGTCGGCGCTGATGTATGAGCCAACGCGTGATCACACCATTCGCCCAAGTTATGCCAGAGCGGGCGGTGATTACTGGGCCGAAGTGCCTCCGGGCGTGACAGCGCCACCGATGCCCACCTTGATCCGCGAATGGGGCGATCAATCGCCTCTCGCCGCAAAGCAGATTAAAGAGCCTGATGCACCCTGGTTACTGATGGTGCAGGGCAAAGCCAAAACCCTCGTGGAAGCCGAGGCGATGCTGGCGCAGCACAATACCCTATAACAAGAATCGAGCAGGTACATCATGAGTGAATTTGATGCCGACGTGGTGATCGTCGGCTCCGGTGCGCTGGGCGCCAACGCCGCTTATCAGCTGGCGAAAGCGGGCAAATCGGTGATTATGCTGGAAGCAGGGCCTTATATTCCACGCTGGAAAGTGGTGGAAAACTACCGAAACGGTGCCAGTAAACGTAACTGGTGCACGCCATATCCGAATCTGCCGTGGGCACCAAACTCTTACACCGAAGGCTATATCGACGCCAAAGGGGATGACGATTTCGAATACGTCACCAGCTACTTACGCGTAGCCGGCGGCAGCACGCGTCACTGGGCATCCGCCTGCTGGCGCTTGTTACCTAACGACTTCAAGCTGAAAAGTGTGTACGGCGTTGGCCGCGACTGGCCGTTTGAATACAGCGAGCTGGAGCCCTGGTATGTCAAAGCCGAGCGTGAAGTCGGCGTCGTCGGCACCGCCAATGAGGACCAAAGCGGGCAAGGGCGCGGTCACTATCCGCCACGTTCAGCGGAATATCCGCTGCCGCCGGAAGCCAAGCCGTATATGGTGCAGCGCATGCAATCAAAGCTGGGCCCGATGGGTTATCAGGTGATCCATGAGCCGCACGCGCGCGTGTCACGTCCCTATGATGGCCGTCCTGCTTGCGCGGGCAACAACAACTGCGAACCGATCTGTCCGATTGGCGCGATGTATTCCGGTGATATGCACGTCGATAAAGCCGTGGCGCTGGGCGTGCAGTTACGCACCGAATGTGTGGCCTGGAAGCTGGAGAAAGGCGCAGGTAACAAGATCGTCGCGTTGCACTACCGTCAGCCAGATGGTAAAGACACGCGCCTCACCGCCAAAACCTTCATCATCGCCGCTCACGGGCTGGAAACGCCGAAGTTGCTACTGATGAATGATGTGGCCAACAGTTCCGATCAGGTCGGTCGTAACCTGATGGATCACACCGGTTTGAGCCTCACGTTCCTTGCTGACGAACCGCTGTGGACCGGGCGCGGTTCGGTGCAGCACGGTACTATCGCCAATCGCCGCGATGAAGCCACTCGCGCACAGCACTCGGCAATCCGTTATTCACTGCGTAACCTGGTGCCGAATGTTGATGTCACTGTGCCGCTGCTGAAGCAAGGCATGATGGGGCAAGCGCTGGATGATGCAATTCGCGACCGCGCTTCACGCATCATGAACATCAGTACCATGAGTGAAACGCTGCCCAGTCCCACCAACCGCGTGACGCCAAATTACGATCGCAAAGATTCTATTGGCCTGCCGATGCTCAACGTCAATTACCATCTTGATGATTACGTGCGCGGTATGCGCCCTCAGGCTTACAAGGATTTTGCTAACTTCCTGCAGGCCTTTAACGGTGAAGTGATTGAAGCACCGACTGGCTGGCGTAATCAGTATCACATCATGGGCACCACCATCATGGGCGATAACCCGCGAGATTCGGTGGTCGATGCGCACTGTCGTAGCTGGGATCATCCCAATCTGTTCCTCTCCACCACCGGCGTGATGCCCACCTCTGCCACGGTAAACCCTACGTTGACGGGGATCGCGCTGGCGTTGCGTATGGCCGATACCATCGCGAGGGAGATCTGATCATGCGCAAACCTATCAGACATCTGGCTGCGGCAAGCCTGTTGCTGGCCGGTGCCGTGCAGGCACAGGATGCTTCGCCGGATCTGGTCAAGCGGGGTGAATATCTGGCCACCGCCGGTGACTGCTCGGCCTGCCATCGCGATCCGCACAGTGGCAAACCTTTCTCGGGCGGTTACGCGATTCAGTCACCGATGGGAATGATTTACGGCTCCAACATTACGCCGTCGAAAACCGCGGGGATTGGCAACTATAGCCTGGCGGATTTCACTGCGGTGATGCGCAAAGGCAAAGCACCGGGCAATCATTACCTCTACCCGGCGATGCCTTATACCTCATTTGCCGGACTTTCAGATGAGGATATCCACGCACTTTATTCCTATCTGATGCTCGGTGTGCCAGCCGACGACCATCCAGCGCCTGAAACCGATCTGCCGTTCCCGTTCTCTTTCCGACCGGTGATGGCGATGTGGAATCTACTGTTCCTGGATAGCTCGGCAGTGCCGGGCAGCGATGCGGCCGCAGGCAGTGCAGAACGTGGCGAGTATTTGGTGCGCACGCTGGCGCACTGCTCCACCTGCCATACCCCACGTAACGGCATGATGGCGGAACAGGGCGATCGCTTCCTGTCGGGCGGCAAGGTTGGCAGCTGGACGGCACCGAATATCACGCCAGATGCCCAGGCGGGCATCGGTGACTGGAGCGAAGCGGAAATTGTCACCTATCTGCGCACCGGCGCGCTGCATGGTAAAGCGATTGCCGCGGGTGAGATGGGCACCGCGGTGCAGAACTCGTTCTCGAAAATGCAGCAGGGCGATCTGGAGGCAATGGCGCATTACCTGAAGCAGGTGCCTGCGATTGGCGGCGCGGATCGTAAAGCCCCGTCGGTAGCGCCACAGCCTACACCGCTGTCAGCCATTGAAACCGGCATGAAAAATGAGATCGCCGATTATGTCTCCGGCGATGCGATGAGCGGGGCGCAACTGTACAACGGTGCCTGTGCCACCTGCCACGCCAGTGACGGGCGCGGAACCCACGATGCTCAGCGTTTCTATCCCTCGCTGGTGGGATCTTCAGCGGTGCTGTCAGACGATCCCGCCAACCTGATCATGACGATTGCGGAAGGCGTGGACCGACAGACTGGCAACGATCATGCCTTTATGCCGGAATTTCGCACGCAGTTTAGTCAGGCCGAACTGGCCAAAGTGGCGGACTACGTCTCTACCAACTTCGGCAACCCGCAGCATGCGATTACGCCAGCTTATGTTGAGCAAACGCTGAAAGGCGAAAGCGGCAGCTGGCTGGTGCGATACGCGCATGCGTTAAGCATCATCGGTGGCGTCGTTGCGCTGCTGGTGATCGTGATGGCATTGATCCTTTTCCTGCGCCGCCGGAAATAACTTTTACGGGCGGCGTTGACGTCGCCCGCATTCAAAACGGTATGACCCTTTAAGGAGTAACTTCAATGAAAAAGGCTTTATCCCTTGCGCTGTTGAGCGCCGCGCTGTTCGGTTCTGCTGCCGCGCATGCCACCCTGACGCAAACCATTCTTTCCCAGGGCGATGCGCAGAAGCTGATCGCGGCCGCGCAGGAAAAAGCGCACGCGCTGAACGCCAACGTCTGTATTGCCGTGTTGGATCAGTCAGGCCAGCTGCTGGCGTTTAACCGTATGGACAATGCCCCCGTTGGCTGCATCGATTCCTCCATTTTGAAAGGCCGTGCGGCTGCGTTGTATCGCACGCCAACAGACAAATATATGGATCGCGCCAACGGTAAAGAACCGGCGATTGCGACCTTACCGGGCGTCATTCCGCTCGGCGGCGGCTCACCGGTGGTGTGGCAGAACAACACCATTGGTGCAGTGGGCGTCAGCGGTTCTGCTAACCCGAATGAAATCGCCATCGCCAAAGCAGCAAGCGACGGCTTTAAATAACGACGCCGGTCGTTGCTCAAATATTCATGACGCAAAGGTGCACTTTGATGCACCGGTGGGCGGCCTGAGGGGCGCCCGCGCAACACAACACCTCATTCAGTTCTCCTCCGACCTGCTCATCCATCAAGTTCCTGCGCCGCGCGCCGATAGTCTCTACAGAGGGATGTAGGTGCACAGGGAGTGGTTCATTTTTTAACCGAAAAAGTGTCAACTCCAGGAGCGCCATAATGGCCAAACACGCATCAAAGAAAACAATGAGCACCCGCACGCAGATGCTGCTGACGGGCGCCTTAACCATCACCCTCGGCTTTGCCGTCACCATCGGCGTGTTGAGCTGGCAGTCCAGCAACGAGCAAAAGTCACTGGCCGAAAACTATCTGCAGCAGATTGCACAAACCCAGGCACTGCAAATCCAGCAGGAGCTGAGCTATGCGCGCGACGTGGCGCATAACCTCGGCCACAGTCTGATAGCGCTGCCAGCCGCAGGGATTCAGGATCGTAAAGTCGCCGATAAAGTCATGGAGTCGGCACTGCGCGATAACCCTGACTACCTGTCGATTTCAGTGGTCTTTGAAGAAAACGCCTTCGATGGCCGCGACGCCGAGTTCGCCACCCAGCCAGGTGCTGCACCGAAGGGGCGTTATGCCTTCTTCGTCGATCGCGATCAGTCGGGCAATTTCAAGATGCACCCGCTAACCTCGATCTTTACACCGGGCCAGGGTGACTACTACCTGCTACCGCAGAAAAGTCAAAAAGACACACTAATTGAACCCTACAGCTATGCCTACAACGGTGTTCCCACACTGCTGACGTCCGTGGCGGCGCCGATTCTCAGCCAGGGGAAATTGTGGGGTGTTGTGACTTCAGATATTTCACTGGCCTCGCTGCAGGAGAAAGTGAATAAAATCAAACCCTGGGATGGCGTGGGCTACGCCATGCTGCTGTCCAGTGCGGGGAATGTAGTGTCATACCCGGATAAAAACCAAACCAGCAAAGCGTGGAAGGGCGATACCCATCACTACAGTTCAGACGTCATGGAACAGCATGACGCGTTACTGGGTGAAGATGCATTGGTCACCTGGCAGCCGGTGGTGATCGGTAACAGCGATCAGAAATGGTATCTCGGGGTGGTCGCGCCGGTGAGCAAAGTGATGGCGGCGGCGCATCGTCAACTGGTCAACGCCGTGATACTGATGATCATTAGCATTCTGGTGGTCTGCGCCCTGCTGGGGCTGTTATTCAGCCGCAAAGTATTGAAACCGATCGGTGGCGAGCCGCTGGAAGCCGCGACCATTGCGTTGGCGGTGGCGGACGGCAAGCTGGATAACGTCATCACACTGAAAGGGCGCGATAACAGCAGCCTGTTCTATGCGCTGCATACTATGCAAAACCAGCTGCGTGAGATTGTTGGGCAAATTCAGGACGCCAGTTCCTCCGTTCGTCAGGGCGCAGGCGAAATTGCCAGCGGTAACCTCAATCTGGCCTCGCGCACGGAAGAACAGGCGGCGGCACTGGAACAAACCGCCGCCAGCATGGAGCAAATCACCGCCACAGTGAAACACAACGCCACTAATGCGCATCAGGCGACGGCGTTGACGGAAAACGCCACGCAGATCGCCAGTCGTGGCGAATCGCTGGTGGGTGAAGTGGTACAGACCATGGCGCAGATCGATGACAGTGCGAAGAAGATTGGCGATATCACTGCCATCATCAACAGCATCGCTTTCCAGACTAACATCCTTGCATTGAATGCGGCGGTGGAAGCGGCGCGTGCCGGTGAGCAGGGGCGTGGTTTCGCGGTGGTGGCTTCTGAAGTGCGTAATCTGGCGCAGCGCAGTGCTAACGCGGTGAAAGAGATTGCGGCGCTGATTGAGGAGTCGAGCCAGCGTGTCGGCAGCGGTGTTCAGCTGGTGCAGGACGCCGGTAAGACGATGCAGGAGATGACCCAGGCAGTGAATTCAGTGCGGACTATCATCGGTGAGATCGTGGTGGCATCCGATGAGCAGGCGCGCGGTATCAGCCAGGTCACCATCGCGGTGAATGAAATGGACGGCACCACCCAGCAGAACGCCGCGCTGGTGCAACAGATGTCTGCGGCCGCAAGTTCGCTGGAAGATCAGGCGGCACAACTGGCACAAACGGTGGGACGTTTTCAGTTGAGTTGAGCCAGCCGTCTGCGTTGAAGACCTTGTCACAACGGGCCGCGCCTTATAACGTAGGGCGCGGCCTTGTGCTATTTGCTCAAGGCCGATAATGATTTCCACACATCGGGAACCCTCATGAATCGCCAGCAACTGTTCGAACACATCAGCCAAACCTACCAAGTTGAACCCGACTATCCGTGGATGAAACACAGTGAATACGCGGTGCTGCGGCATCCGCGCCACCGTAAATGGTTTGCGTTAGTGTTCCCGCTGGAGAGCCACAAACTCGGATTGGACGCAGGACCGGTGGTACAGGTGATGAATATCAAAACTCGTCCCGAACTCACCGGCTCCCTGCGCCAGCAGCACGGCGTCTATCCGGCTTATCACATGAACAAAGAGCACTGGATCAGCCTGACGCTGGAAAATGGCTTGCCGGATAGCGAGATCATTGCACTGCTGGATGAGAGCTTTAGCTTAACGTTTTAGGCTTTCGCGCCAGGATGACATTGAGCGGTGACATCGGGAACGGTTGCATCCGCTGGACGCGCTCAATATCAAATCCTGCCTGCCGCAATTCCTCGCACAGCACACCCTCATTCGTGACGTTGTAACCTCGCATCATTAACGGGGTAAAAAATGGCAGTACCTGCCGTGCTTCCTCTGGCTGCTCAGGGACTTCTGCATGGGCGCTGAGCAGCAATCCGCCTGGCTTTAAGCGTGTGAACCACTCGCGCAGCATCGCCTGTCTGTCCGCCATAAAATAAAGAAACGATGAACTCCAGATAATGTCCACCTGACGCCCTTCAGGCAATTTCGCCAGCGCGCAACCGCGATCGCTCAGGCCGGCTTTTTCGATATTACGCTGTGCAACGGTGGAGGTTTGAGGCAGGTCAAGCACGATCACCGAAAGCTGCGGAAAGCGTTGCGCTAACGCAATGCTGATCAACCCCGGACCGCCACCCATATCCAGCAGTAGCGCCGGACGCTGAAAATCTGCCAGGGTATTAGCGATTGCGCAGGCGGTGTCCGCGCTCAGCGCACGCTGTTCCTGGGCGATTTGATGCAAGGCGGCATCCGCCCACGCGGTATCGATTTGCAAAGGATCCTGCCAGCCGGGTTCCGCCTGCGTCAGCAGTTGTGGCATCCGCTGAGCGAACTGCTGTAACACCTGATGACGATAGCGCCAGGCGTCACCGATATAGCGGCGACTGTCGTGACACAGATAAGTGTGCACATCGGGTGCCAGCACAAAGCAGCCAGCTTCATGCGTGAGCAGTTCGGTGCTCCATAACAGGCGTAACAGATGATAGGTCTGATGCGGCTGCCAGTCATAATGTTGAGCGACTTGCGCAGCGGTGGCAGGTAACGCCAGAAAATCAAACAAGCGGTGTTCAAATGCCAATGCCACCGCGCCGTTGAGGGCGTGCTGAGCCAGCAGATGATCGAGGGTAGGAAGCGGTGAACGCATAGCAATCTCCTGAACAGGTAACGTGAACATCAGACTAGCCTTTGGCGTAAATGCAATTTATTCTCATTTGTCTGCGAGACGGTGATTTAACTCTGCGAAAGGAGAAAGGATGCAAAAGCCTGGTGAAATGCGTGTGCGCCAGCATCAACTGTCGCGAGAGATGCGCATGGTGCAATCGGACTACTGGCCCGTTCAGGCACACTGCGAGTCTTCAAAACCGTCTAACGAGCAGCCACAGCTGGTGCTGACTTTTGGTGTGCAGGGAGAATCGCGCTTTCGGGAAAGCAACGGACGTGAGATCGCTTTCAGCGCCGGGCATCTCACCGTGACCAGTTTTAAGGCCAGCCAGGGCGAGCGTTTGTATCGCGCGGGTGAGCGGGTGCAACAGGTGCGCCTGATTCTCAGTGCGGCGAATGTGCGCCACTATTTTGGCGAACAGGCTGCAGAAGGATTGTTGCAGCCTCAGCTTAAGCGCCACCTTTTTAGCCGTTTCGGCCACGCCACCGCGGCGCAACTCAGCCAGGTGCATGAGGATCCGTTGTTACTGGAAATTCAGGCGCTCAGCCTGTTGGCGTTGCATCGTCATCAGCTTCAACCCACTACTACTCAGCACAAGCTACATCCTCAAATGGTTGAACGGCTGGAACAGGCACGCGACTGGATGCGCAATCATCTGGCTGAGGGTTTTTCACTGAGCGCGCTGGCGTTGGCGGCAGGATTGAGTGACCACCAGTTGAAAACAGGGTTTCAGCAGCATTTTAGCTGCACGCCGGGCGCGATGCTGTTACAGATGCGCATGGAGCACGCGCATCGCTTGCTGGAACAGGGATTTCAGGTGGCTCAGGCGGCATGGCAAGTGGGATATCAACATCCGCGCAATTTCAGCGTCGCGTTTCAACGCTATTTTGGACGCCCGGCCAGTGCGATTACCGGGCGCAGAAGAGAATGGTAATGCAAGCTATAAAACGACAATGTCTATTGATAAACCATGCTCGGCTGGTTTTGAAAGGACTGAAATATGGTATTGAATTTATGGGTTGGTATGATTACAACGTAATAGAAAGAAACAATGAGCGTGATGCATCATATTGTTTTCAAATTTCTCATGAACGTTAATTGACTTATGATTGTAATTGTTAGTTATAATATTAAGGCTAAAAAATGAAATTCTCTTTTGATTCAATATTTAGTTATCTATCTGACTTGCTTGAAAATAAACCATTATTTATATTGTTTTTCTCTATCATATTGATTTTTATGCTTTATTCTTTCAAAAGGAAGGCGGGCTCAGGTTTTTCATTAGCCTATAGGTTTCATAAATTTTTGTTTGGCGCTGCACTTCAGAACAAAAAAGACCTCATACATGAAATAAATAGCATTGAGCAGTTTAATTTCCTTTTTAATACTCGAGCGATATCCATTTCTCAAAAGAAATCATTTGAAAAATGGATAAAGAAATATGAGCTTGATTTTAAAATCATTGGCAAGCTTAAAAATAACCTAAATATGGATAATTTGAAAATTACTAAGTATTCCTGGCGATATCTGACAATCTTATTTGCCATTATATTGTTAGTTTTCACTTCGTCATTTGGAAGTGCAATTGTAGCAATAAAGCCTGCGGGTCTGATCAACATAAATAATACTGGGTGGTTTTGGTTCAATGAACAAGGAGCTGAAGAATATGATTTTTTTGGTAAAGGGGATTGGGGTTTTACCCCAAAAGATTGTGAAAATCAAAAATCAATTCGAAGCACACTACCATCCAAAACAGTCGAGGTTATCTGCAGTTCATTTAATAAAGAAAAGGATAAGATTTACATAAGCAAACTTATAAAAAAACAAAGATGGTTCTTTGGTGGTCTGACATTCTTAATCGGAGTTATTTTGTATTCTATGTTTAGGCATGCAGTCGTCATATTAGTGACTTATGATGTAAGAAGGATGGTTTTTGCCAAGATTCGCAGATATAGAAATCAAAGATCATGGCGACATTTGAGAAGAGATAATACTAAAAACACGAATGATCCTAATGAATCATTAAAAAATTAACGATTTTAAAAACAACGTTTATTGGACGCCCGGCCAGTGCGATTACCGGGCGCAGAAAGCAGGATTAGCGTGAACGACGAGACGGCATCATGCGCAGTAAGGTGTTGTCTTTGAATAAATAATGATGCGCCAGTGCCGCAACGGCATGAATACCAATCAGCCAGTAGCCGTAAGGGGCGAGTGTTTCATGCCACTCTGCAATGCTGTCAGCAAAATCAGGATCGGGATCGCCGCTCACCGGCATCGGAATACCAAAAATCCACCAGGTGCGGCCCATATAGAAGCGCGACAAAATGCCGAGAATCGGCAACACAATAAAGAACAGGTAGATCGCCAGGTGCATGAGGTGCGCCAGGCCGGTTTGCCAGTGTGGCGGTTTAGGGACTATCGCCGGGCTGCGATGACGAAAGCGCAGAATGACGCGTGACAGCATCAGCACCAGCACACAACTCCCTGCGCTGAAATGACCAATGATCATGGCAAAGCCCTGCCAGGATCCGCGCGTCGCTAATCCGCGAAATTCCATGGTGCAATAGGCCGTGACGACCAGCAAGAAGGTCAGCCAGTGGAGAAAAATCTGCGAAGGGGCGTATTTGGTGCTCATCATTAATTCCATCAAAGGGCGTAGCAGAAGCGCTAACATAGCGGAAAGCGTACTGAATTAATTCATATTTTGACACATCCTCCGACGAAATGCTTACCGCTGGGCTTCGGATGCCTGCATCAGTTGGCTGAGTAAAGACTGCAGCTGCTGTTGCTGATCAACACTCAACATCGCGAGCAGATCACGTTGAGTCTCTGTATGCACCAGCAGGGCTTGCTCAATCTTTTCACGTCCGGCATCGGTTAAGGCGACCAGCATACTGCGCTTATCCTCAGGGTCGGCCACGCGCTCAATGGATCCCACCTCCCCAAGACGATTGAGCCGATTGGTCATGGCGCCAGAAGTAATCAGCAGCGATTTGTACAACTGCGTGGGTGAAAGGCAATAGGGAGGGCCCGCACGACGCAACGTAGCGAGCACATCAAACTCCCCATCGCGAAAATGGAAAGGAGCCAGTGCCTCCGCGCGCCGGGTGGCGAGGTGCTTCATGATGCGCAACATGCGGCCAAATATCGCCATTGACGAGGCATCCAACTCAGGCATGGCGTTGGCCCACTGCTCGATAACAAAATCAACGTGGTCGGTCATATTTCCCCTCGAATGTGTTGCTTAGTGCGCATCCCTCTATCGAAATGCCGCAAAGTATCTTAACGTTAAGATACTTTCGACGCACATGGAGATGCAAAGTGACTCGTACCTTACCTGCTTTAGGCATGTTTGCTTTACTGGTTTTCATCATCGCACTGAATTTACGACCGATCATGGCCGCCATCGGACCGTTGTTTCCGCTACTGCAACGCGAATCTCACCTCAACGCCACGCAACTCAGTTTACTCACCACCTTGCCGGTGGTGATGATGGGGCTGTCTGCCCTGGCGGGGCCGTGGTTGCTGCGTTGCGTTGGTGAGGTTCGCGGCATCGCCGCCGGTTTGATTCTTTTGGCGTTAGCTTGCCTTGTGCGCGGTGCTGTCCCAACAGCTGAGATGCTGATTGCCAGTGCGCTGGTGGCGGGCATTGGCATAGGCTTAATTCAGGCGTTGATGCCTGCGCTGATTAAACGGCACTTTGCTGCACAGGCCGGCACGCTAATGGCACTTTTTACCACCGGGATTATGGCCGGTGCAGCGCTGGCTGCCGCGACGGCCGCCCCATTGGCGGATGCGCAGGGGTTGGGCATGGCACTTACCATACCCGTTGTGCCCGCGATTGTTGCGGTACTGCTATGGTTAATCACGTTGCGCCACAGCGTTTCTGCTGCGAATACTCAGTGCGTTAAACCCGTACGAACACGCCGTAGTGGGTTGCTTATGGTGTTCTTCGGAATTGGTACAGGGGCTTACACGCTGGTATTAGCCTGGTTGCCGCCGTTTTATATGCAGCATGGCTGGACGCCGCAGCACAGCGGCTATGTGCTCGGTGCACTGACGCTAACGGAAGTGGTGGCGGGCTTTATCGTGTCGGGCTTAATCCATCGCTTCCGTGACCGCCGTTTTCCGCTGTTGCTGGTGCTGACCTCCTTGCTGCTGGGATTAATCAGCCTGATGTGGCTGGGCGGTGCGCTGGCCTGGTTGCCCACTGTGCTGCTCGGATTGGGGATTGGTGCGCTGTTTCCGCTATCACTGATCGTGACGCTGGACCATGCGCATTCTCCGGAAGAGGCGGCGGGATTGTTATCCTTTGTGCAAGGCGGCGGCTATTTGCTGGCCGCGCTGATGCCCTTGATGGCCGGTATTGTCCGCGATCGTGCCGACTCACTGGATAGCGCATGGGCCATTATGAGCGTCGGGATGGTGGTTTTGATGGCGATGGCATTGCGTTTTAAACCCCAGCGATAACCGGGCTTGTCTGCTTGCAGAAGGTACAAGGCAGCGCATACCATTGCGAGCGATTAACACAATCAGGAGCTTTTATGTCACCACAAGTGGGTGTAGGGGTATTGATTTTCCGTGAAGGAAAACTGTTACTGGGCCGCCGCAAGGGCAGCCACGGTGCAGGGGATTGGTCAGCACCCGGCGGACATCTGGAATTTGGTGAATCTCCGGATGAGTGCGCACGCCGCGAAGTGCTCGAAGAAACCGGATTAACCCTGACCGAATTGCAAAACGGCGCATTCACCAGTGATGTGTTCCCTGAGGCCAACAAGCACTACATCACCTTGCTGCTGGTGGCACATCACCCGCAGGGGGAACCGCAGTTGATGGAGCCGGAAAAGTGCGAAGGCTGGCAGTGGTTTGCACCTGAAGCCTTGCCGCAGCCGCTGTTCGCGCCGCTGCGCACATGGATTGTTCGCGATGGCTTAGCCGCGTTGCATCATCTCGCACAGGTTACAGCGCGATAATCGCCTCAATCTCAACCTTCAGATCCGGTGAGAACAGCTGGCTAATTTGCACCAGCGAACTGGCGGGTAGATGCTCGCCATAATGTTTAAAGAGTACGGCCCGCAGATCATTAATCTGGGCAAAGGAGGTGATGAAAATGGTCACTTTAATCAGATGGCTCAGCGAGGTATTTTCGGAAGCCGCAATCAGGTGCAGCTGCTGAAAGATAGCCTCAGCCTGTGAGGCAATATCGCCTTGCTGCGCGGGTGTGGCAAAGGCTGTTAAACCTGAAACATATAAGGTGTCGCCATGCTTCACCGCGTGCACATATGGCGCTTTCACTTCGCCCAGTTCCGGGTAATTTTTGCGTATTAACATCGATTGCTCCTTAATCCAGTTTTAACACCATCACCGTGACGTCCTCATCGGCGATATTTCGCTGTTCCACGTCCTGCCAGCCAAAGCGGCGATACAAGGCCTGTTGGTCAGGTGTATACAGCCAAAGTGCAGGGATCGATTTTGCTCGCGCTTCGGCAATCAGGCGGGTCACTAATGCACTGGCCAACCCTTTGCCGCGATGTTCGCGAGCGGTGATCACTTCACCCAGCCAAAATTCACGCTCGGGGATGTCACTCAATTCGTAATGGATGATGCTGGCGGTGGCCATCAATTCGCCCTCGTGCGTGGTGGCAAACAGCGTCATCGTTTGGGCATCAGCGGCATTGCGTGATTGCAGCCGCTGGCGGATCACATCGCGGTCATGCCAGTTAGGTAGCTCGGACCATTCGCGGTGTAGCATGTCAGCAATTTCATCATGGAAATGTGACATCTGGGCCAGACAGTGTATCTGCATCCATCATTCTTCAAGGCTAACAGAGGAGTCAAACAACATAACCGTTAACCTCGAAAGGAACCAGGCTATTTGCCTGGTTCTTATGATTAGGTTGTCTGGTTGGCCAAAGCCACCGCATCTTCCCCGGCAGGAATGCGCATCGGTGCGTTGGGATCGGTTGCCGCTTGCCATATCGCGGCGGCGACATCTTCGGCTTTGGTGGTGGGCTGCGGTTGGTGCATGCCCGCCATAATCCCATCCAGCATCGGTTGGTAGGCGTCGAGGAAGGTTTGCTCCATGCGCGGCATGGCGTTCTTGCCGAAATCGGTGGTGGGCGCCAGGCCCGGCAACACCAGCCGCACATTAACATTAAACGGCTGCAACTCCAGCGCCAGTGATTCAGTGAACGCATTGACTGCGGCTTTGCTGCCGGTATACACCGCCAGCAGCGGCAGGGATTTCAGCGTCACGGTTGAGGTCACATTGATCACGATACCGCCGCGTTTGGCGCGGAACTGAGGCAGCACCGCCTGCGTCATGGCGATGGTGCCCAGCGTGTTAGTCTCAAACACTTCGCGTACCGTGGACATCGGCATGCCTTCCAGGGAGGTCAGCACGCCTATTCCGGCGTTGTTCACCAGCACGTCGATCTCGCCTGCGTCAGCGATTGCCTGACTGATGCTTTCGGCGTTGCTGACGTCCAACGGCAACAGGCGCAAATTTTCCGAAGCCGGGAACAATTCCGGGCGAGGATGACGCATAGTGGCAATCACCTTCCAGCCGCGTTCCAGAAAATAGAGCGCGGTGGCGTGACCAAAGCCGGAAGAACAGCCGGTGATAAGGATCGTTTTCATCTTTCACTCCTGCATTGCATTGGGTGGATGCTCACTATAGAGTCAGTGAGATGGACTCACTACAATGCAAAGTCCATATTTCATTCGCAGGAGTCCATAATGATCGATCCCCTTGCTGAGATAGTGTCGCTGCTGCAACCTCAGGCGGCCTTTTCCAAACGAGTACGCGCCAATGGTCGCTGGCGCGTCAATCGCAGTGAAACCGGACAGCCGTTTTACTGCCTGGTACTGGCTGGGCGCAGTCAATTGAAGATGAAAGGGCATGAACCCCTCTCACTTGAGCAGGGCGATTTTGTCCTGATCCCAGCGGCGTGGGAGTTCTGCATGAGCAGTGCCGAACCACCCGATGACGATGCGCCCGAAACATTGCCGGAAATGCTTAGCCCCGGTGAATTCTGGATTGGCGATCAGCAGCAGCCTGCTGAAGTGCAAACGCTGATTGGCTATTGCCAGTTTGGTGCGCCTGACGCGGGATTGATCGTCTCGCTGTTACCCCAATTTATTCATGTCCGCGGGGAGTCACGGCTGACCACACTGGTACAACTGGTGATGGATGAGTGTCGTGCGCAGCGTCCTGCTCGCCATGTGGTACTAGAACGCCTGCTGGAACTGCTGCTGATTGAGGCGCTGCGTTCGATGCCAATCTGTCATGCTTACCCTGGCGTGATGAGTGGTTTAGCCGACGAACGTCTGGCGGCGGCCATCCGCGACATGCACGCCAACCCGGCGCATCCCTGGACTGTGGCGCAATTAGCCAAAGTTTCCGCGCTATCCCGTTCGGCATTCTTTGTGCGTTTCCGCGCAGCAGTGGGCGTAGCGCCGATGGTTTATCTGCTCACCTGGCGCATGGCTTTGGCCAAAAATTTACTGCGTGGCAAAAATATGGCGGTAGCGGATGTCGCAGAACGCGTCGGCTATCGTTCCGCCAGCGCGTTTAGTGTGGCCTTCACCCGTTATGTGGGGCACCCGCCCGCATGGTTTGCCGCAGGTCAGGATATTTAGCGATAAAGCTTAAAATTACCTGTAAGGCTGGTGATTTTTTCTTAAGGGCCAATCAAGACAATTGCCACGAGCTCAATGTTGCCACTGTTCGCGCTGGCAATGCGCTCGCCGTATTCGTCATAGGTTTTGCAGGATTGCGCCAATGCGCTAAACGGCATGGTAACGATTTCGTCCTACGCGCGGCTCTTTATCCTGATAATCAGGAAGGACAGGTCGTTTGTGGAGCGATGCTGCATTAAAGTAAAGTCGTCTTAGGGTGCTGATATCGCTTTCATGGTAGAACCACTGTCCTGTATCTCCACAGGCATGAGACATGACCGGCATGTTCGGTCTAGAAATTCAAGTCCTCAGCTGCTTTAGGGTACTGATTAAAAACGCTGTTTAACCCGCAATGTACATTACCCATCCCATGATGCTTAAAGCAGATGTGAGAATATATCCCACACCTTCACCTGTCATATAGCGGCGCATGGTCATCTCAAATTGACCTACTTGGATTTTTTCGCGTTGTTCGTCATCAGTGGAGTTAAGGATGGTGCGAAAAGCCGCAATGCCATTGGTCATAAAAAGTGCGCAGACCGAGGCGATGGTAAGGGTAAGAACATCATGAATTTGCATGGGGGAGGCTTCTGCTCGTCAAATAATTGAGAGTTGATTTTAATGTGTTAGATTAATCGATTCAGTTCACATTTATCTATTATTGCTATCGCTGAAAGGTCCTTAATAGCGGCATCAACCAGGCCACTGTTAACAACATGGGTGTAATCCGCTGCACCTTTAACTCGCCCCTTTTTAAACATCTTGCTGATTTATTATCAGAAACTGACTTTGGAAAGGGAACTACCATCTTTTATGGCAGGCATCGTCACTAAATGCCCGCAGCCCCGGATAGTCTGTTTTATATGCCATTCCTGCGAAGCCAGAGAGTTAGTGGAGTTTTTATACTTGACGCCATCACTCGCGTCATTATTTCGCCCCGAGAAAGCACCGTTGCGACGGCAGACAGGATCATCGTTTTAAATGATAGCAATGTGACGGCTGGGATTAATTCATTCAAACAGGCGGCGCAGCGTGAAGTTCACGCCCATGGTCAGCAGGGGATCTGGCGGATTCCACTCTGGCTTCAGCAGTGACAGCAGGTAATCAATGATATCGTTGCGCCACCGCCTGCGGCGCTGAAGGTTCGCCAGTGGCGGCGGATGCGCTGGTGGCCTTTAGCTGCAAATTAGTTAATACCGTAGACTGGCATACGCACGCGATATTTCTTGGTGAGGTGACCCACGTGGCGCACCCCAACAGCGATGGGCAACCGCTGTTGTATCACGACCGGGGGTTCCATCAACTCTCAGCGCTGTAACTTAAAGAACGGGAGGGCAAGTGCCTCCCGTTATGTTCAGGGCAACATAATTACCACATCAATTTCCAACAGCAATTCCGGTTCGGCGAGCGCAGAGATCTGAAACAGCGTGCTGGCAGGTAACTCAAGTCCTTCAAAGAAGCGCTGGCGTACCGGATGAATATGCGGCACCAGCGCCAGGTCGGTGACATAAGTGGTGGTGCGCACAATCCAGTCACGCTGTGCACCCAGCCCCTCCAGCAAACAATCGATATTGGCATACACTTGCTCGACCTGCTGCTGCATATCTCCAATGCCGACCACGTTTCCTTCTTCATCCCACGCGACTTGCCCGGTCGGGAATACCGGCGTTCCGGGACGAATTTTGACGTGATTGTAATAGCTGCGCGCCTTCAAACCGGCGGGATTGATAATGCTCATAACGCTCCTTAACCCTGTTTCGTTCGCGAATGTTCTCGCTTCAAGGCTATCACCCGTGCGCGTTGCCGGGTAAAGGTATCCTGGCAACGCCGCATTGCCACTAAAGCAACACGGCGGCGGTTACAAACGCTTTTGTGACGCGGCATCGAACAGCATCGCACGCGCATAATCCACTTCAACGGCAATCATATCGCCTGCTGCGGCACCGGAACGTTGGGTGGTAAACAGCATCACCTCATGCCCGAATAAGTTGCCGTGGATGAGCTCGGATAAACCGGTGGGTTCGACGAGAGAAACCTCCAGTGGCAGCGCGTGTGGAGAACCTGCTGAAGCCAGTGCGATGTTTTCAGGTCTGATGCCATAAATGACTTCACGACCTTCAGGCTGATTGGCCCATGCCGGGTTAGCGGGCAACAGCGCGCTGTCGCCGATGCGCACGCCATTCGGGGTGACAACGCCATTGATAAAGTTCATGGACGGTGAGCCGATAAAGCTGGCGACAAACTTGTTGGCTGGCGTGTCATACAGTTCCAGTGGTGTGCCGACTTGTTGGATAACTCCGTGGTTCAGCACCACAATCCGGTCGGCCAGCGTCATCGCCTCAACCTGATCATGCGTGACATACACGATAGTGTTGTTCATCTGCTGATGCAGGCGTTTAATCTCGACGCGCATCTTGCCGCGCAGTTGTGCATCCAGATTGGAGAGCGGTTCATCAAACAGAAAGACCTGCGGCTGGCGCACGATCGCGCGTCCCATCGCCACACGCTGGCGCTGCCCGCCGGACAGTTCTTTGGGACGACGATCCAGAAGATGTGAAAGATTAAGGATATCCGCCGCTCGCTTCACTTTCTCCTCAATCTCCGCACGCGGACGTTTCTGGATTTCGAGGCTAAAGCCCATGTTGCGTGCCACCGTCAGGTGCGGGTAGAGCGCATAACTCTGAAACACCATTGAGATATCACGATCTTTCGGGGCGACATCATTCATCAGTCGTTTTCCGATGCGGAGATCGCCGCTACTCGCCAGTTCCAGACCCGCAATGGTGCGCAGTAAGGTGGATTTGCCACAGCCGGACGGCCCGACCAACACCACGAACTCACCATCGTTAATCGTGAGGTTGATATCGCGCAGGACTTCAACATTGCCGTAGCGTTTGTCGATCTGCGCCAGTGTAATTTCTGCCATGTTTACCCCTTAACCGCGCCAGCGGTCAGACCCTGAACCAGATATCGTTGAATAAAGGCGAAGAACAGACAGGCAGGAATCAGCGCCATTACGGCGGCTGCCATCATTTCACCCCATGAAACGGCAAATTTGGAGACGAAGCTGAGTAAACCCACCGGGAAGGTCATCACTTCGTTTTTGTTGATCAGCATCAGCGAGAACAGCAGTTCGCTCCATGCCGCGGTAAACACGAAGCCGAGCGTTGCCGCCATTCCCGGTAACGTCAGCGGAACCAGTACCCGATACAGCGCCTGAAAACGTGTGCAGCCCTCCAGCATCGCAGACTCTTCCAGATCTTTGGGGATGGCATCAAAGAATGACTGCATCAAAAAGATGGCAAACGGGACGTTAAAGGCGGTGTAAATCAGCACCAGACCCAGAAGACTGTTGGTCAGGCCGAGCGGGGCCATCACGCGATAAATCGGGGCGATGATCATCACCAAGGGGAACATCTGCGTGAACAACAGCAGCGCCGCCATCACCATCTTGCCGCGAAAGTGAAAACGCGAAAATGCATAGCCGGCACCAGCAGCAATCAGCGTGGTCAGGAAAGCGGTGCTGAAAGAGACGATCAGACTATTGCTGAAGAAGGTGGGGAAATCACTGTCGGTGAGCACTTTTTGAAAGTGGCCTAAAGTGAAGCCGCCCGGCAACAGTGTCACGCCCTGGCTGAACAGCAGCTGATCCGGTGTGACTGAAATCTTAATGATCCAGTAAAGCGGAAACAGGGCAAACAGCAGGTAGAGGCCAATACTCACGCGGTGACCAATCATCGGTAACAGTTTCATTTCGCCTCCTTATTTCAACAGTTGATGACGAATGCGCAGCAGAACCAGCGCGTAGCAGGTCATCAGCAATAACAGAAACACCGCCATTGCCGAGGCATAGCCAAAATCGAGTTTGCGATAGGCGGTGGTGAAGATGTAGCTGGAGAGAATCGAGGTGGATCCGGCGGGGCCACCGTCGGTCATCACCACGATCAGATCGGCGAAGTTGGCGATCCAGATGGTACGTAGCATCACGGTGATGGCGATCATCGGTGCCAGGAAGGGCAGCGTGACGCGACAGAATTGTTGCCAGCCGCTGGCACCGTCAATCGAAGCCGCTTCATACAGATCTTTCGGGATGGATTGCAAAGCGGCCAGCAGGGTAATGGCAAAAAACGGAATACCAAACCAGACGTTAGCAATGATCGGTCCCCACATGGCCAACTGAGGATCGGACAAGATATTGTATGGCTCGCTCAGTAATCCGAGATCGCTCAGCCACTGTGGCAACGGGCCAACCACCGGGTTAAGCAGCCAGGACCAGGTCAGGCCGGATAGAAAGGCGGGCACCGCCCAGGGCAGAAACACCAGCGCCTGCACCCAGCGACGAAAACGAAATTCGCGGTTGAGCAGCAGCGCTAACGCCAGACCGAAGATAAACTGCAACAGTAGTGAGCTGAGCGTCCAGTTCAGCGTGTGACCGAGTGCTTTAAAAAAGCGCCGATCGTCAAACATTTCGGCAAAGTTATCCCAGCCCACCCACCCGCTATCCATCGGATTGAGCAGATTCATGCTCTGAAACGCGTAGGAAATGCCGATCGCCATCGGCACAAAAATAAATAAGGCGATCAGCAACAGTCCCGGCGAAAGATAAAACCACGGCTCAGCCAGCCGCAGCCAGCGCGAGTAGCGTGAGCGCGGCGAGCGGGCATCAAGTGAAGTTTCTAGCATCATCATTGTTCTCCGCGCGATCGGTGATTACTGCGTGGCGAGCCAGCTTTTCTGTTCTTTGGTCAGATATTTAGCCCAGTCTTTCACCATGTCTTCGGTGTCGTTTTCGCCCAGCAGGGTTTCCTGGCTGCTCTCTTTCACAATCACCGAGTTAAAGTAACCCCAGCCTTTCAGATGTGTCGGCATGGTTAAGGGCACATAGTTCGGATCGTTTAACTCTTTAAACCAGCCGGCAAACTGCGGTGTTTGATAGAAAGGATCCTGCTCTGCACCTTTATAAATCGGCAGGGTGCCAACAAATTTTGCCCATGCGAGGTTGTTGGTCTTATTACTCAGGAAGGTGATGAGTGGCCAGGCGAGATCTTTTTGTTTGCCCTGTTTAAACATCGCCCAGCCGGTATAACCAATGGTAGGGAAAGCTTTACCCGACGGTCCGACAGGCATCGGTGCAACGGCAAAATCATCGGCGGCCATGCTGTTTTTAATCGCAATCAGCGCATCGGGGTCTTGATCGAGCATGGCGCACTTGCCGGAATAGAAACCGGAGACGATTTCGTTAAAGCCCCAGTTCACACTGTCTTTTGGCGCGCCGCCTTGTTTGTACATGTCGACCAGCAACTGCGCCCCTTTAATCGCCCCTGGCTGAGTCAGAGTACTGTTGCCGGATTTATCGAAGAAATCCGGTGAGCCGTTCATTGCCGCCATAAACATCATCCAGGCGTTGGTGCCGCCGACGCCGCCGCGCATACAGTAGCCGCTGATGCCGTTACCCAACTGGCTGATGCGTTTAGCATCGCTGGCAAACTCATCCATGGTTTTTGGCGGCTCGCTCAATCCGGCCTGCTGGAAGAGTTTCTTATTCCAGAACAGGGCGCGCAGGTAGAAGCCGTAAGGGATCATGGTGGCTTTGCCATTGGCGGCACGCGCCATCGCCAGCGTTTTATCGGTTAACTGGGCGGTGCCATCCCAACTTTTCAGGCGCGGTTCCAGATCCTCCAGCATGTTGTTGCTGGCATACAGCCCTTGCCAGGTATCGGGCATTTCCACCACATCGGGCACTTGTCCGCTTTGCAGCATGGTGCCTAATTTCTCAAACGCCTGACCCCACGGCAGTGAGATCAACTCAATTTCCGTGCCGGGATGCTGGGTTTTGTATTCGGTCAGCATCTTCTGCAGCAGTTCAGTGCGGGGCGGGCTGGTAATCACTTCCACCACGGTTAATTTTGCCGCCATACTGCTGAGTGCTGAACCCAATCCAATGGCTAAAACCAGTGCGTTAATCGCAAAACGAGTCGTCATTGCAGCTTCTCCTGGGAGTGAGTGATTATGCGCGGGTTGCGGTAGCCAGCGCCTGTTGCAGGTCGTTCCAGAGGTCTTCGGTCTCTTCCAGACCAATCGAGATGCGGATCAAACGTGGCGAGACGCCGAAATCAACGGCTGAGTTAAATTCGCTGGCTTGATTGATGACTGAGATGGCGGGCATCACCAGACTTTCGAATCCACCCCAACTCACCCCCATATGGAAATAGTGCAAGGCGTTGCAGAAGGCGGGGATATCGATTTTTTCGGTCACTTCAAACGCAAACAGGCCACTGTAGCCGCGCAGCGATGACCAGGATTTGGGGGACAAACCGGGATGGCACACTGCCGTAACCTGTGGATGGGCACTCAGCTTTTGTGCCAGTTCCATGCCGCTTTGGTGATGCTGCTTCATGCGCAGGGGGAGCGTGCGCAGACCACGGATCAGCAATGAGGCTTCATGCGCCGATAGCTTGCCGCCGAGGAAGGGGCTGATGTGGCGTGAGATATAGCCGATGTGCTGTTGACTGGCAATGACCAGGCCGGCCACCACATCACTGTGCCCGCTGATGTATTTCGATGCCGAGTGCACCACGATGTCGATCCCACACAGTAACGGCTGCTGGAAAATCGGCGACGCCCAGCTGTTATCGATAATGGTGACCGCACCAGCATCACGCGCCAGCGTGGCCAGTTTATTCAGGTCCAACTCGCTCATCACCCAACTCACCGGACTTTCCAGGTAGAGCAGGCTGGCACCCGGCAGCGCGGCACGAATTGCCTCTTCATCATCACCATCGACGAACTCGGTGGTGATACCAAAACGCTGGCAGAAGCCACGCAAGAAGCGATACGTATCGGGATAGACGTGATTAACACACACCACTTTTGCGCCGGGTTGCAGCACGCTGAGAATGGCATTGCTGATGGCGGCCATGCCGCTGCCGAACGCCAGGCAAGCCTCGCCCCCTTCCAGTGCGGCAACTTTCTCCTGCAGCGCTCGGACCGTGGGATTATCGACGCGCGAATAGAGCGGTTGATCGCTTTCGCCACGGAAGCGGGCAATCATGCTATCGTAATCGCTGAAGGTGAACAGTGACGATTGGTAGATCGGCGGGGTGACCGCGCCTTTTTCATGGCGTAAATCATGGGACAAAAGTGTTTGTTGCGAGACCGGTTTATCGTTTGGCATTGATGACATCCTTCATGTCGCGTTCAGTGATATCGAGAATTTGATGGCAAATGGCGCGCGCGGCTTCACCATCCCGCTGGCAAATGGCATTGAAGAGATCGCGGTGTAACGGGAAGGAGTCGGCAAACAGTGCCTGCTCCGGTGGCGATTCAAAAAAGGCGTGCATGCTGTCGTAGATGACGTTGAGCATTTGCAGCAGAAGGGGGTTGCCTGAAGCGCGATAAATGCTGGTGTGAAACGCCCAGTCTTCGGCACCGGCTGAGCCGACCGCCAGATGCACGCGCTCCATTTCAATCAATCGCTGTTCGATTTCCAGCAGGTCTTCGGCGCTTGCACGCTGTGCAGCGAGCACACAGGATTCTGATTCGATAATGCGACGGACCTCCAGCGCGTGCAGCATATTGGCGGAGTCATTTTTGAATCGCAGCGAGAGAAAGCTGTCGTTGATGCCGACATCTGCCTGCAAAAACGTGCCGCTGCCTTTCTTACGCAGAATGATGCCCAGTGCTTCCCAGCGTTTTAACGCCTCACGCACGGTGTTGCGGCTCACCCCGAGTTTCTCCGCCAGCTCGCGTTCAGGCGGTAAGCGACTCCCCGGCTGCGCGCCGGATTGCGCCATAAAACGCGTGAGTGCATCAAGAATCAGCGTGTCACTGCGCGGTGTGGTTATCGGTTGAAGCTCAAAAGGAGATTGCATAGCGCGGCCTTAATTGGTCCAACATCTCTACCAATTTCATAGCAAGGCGCGTGCCATTATTTTTATGCCTGATTTAATTGACATTTCTGGGCAGTAATAAGCAGGAGATCTGAGTTTTACTGGTGCAAGGCGAAAAAATATGCACCGGGATGTCACAGCGAGGATATAAAAAAGGCGCGAATTAACGCGCCATTTATAAATGCGGAAATAAATTAGCTGGCATCAAAAATCACATACAGTTTACGCATCGTGTTTTCAATTACCCAGGTCCCTTCAGTATTGGCTTCGAAGAAAAAGGAATCACCCGGTTTAAAATTTAGGGTTGCTTCGCCATCAGGAGTAAATGAACCTGTGCCGTTAAGAAAATGCATAATTTCAGCCTGTTTCACTGAGCGACGATAGGAACCTGCTGCGCATTCAAATATGCCCGTATCGATATCTTCTTTGCCGGGAATCACTTTCTGGATACCGGAAAGGGCAATAGTGCCGCTGCCCGGTAAGCCTTCCACGCTGCCCCAGGGTTCCATTGTTTCAATTAACGCTGGCTGTTCAATTTTTTGCACCTTCATCAGTTCTTTTTCCTGTAAGCAGTGACAAATAGCACTCACCACAATGGCAAAGTGCATTGGGGAAAAACTCAATTCAGATTAAGCGATTGCAGTAAAACCTGAGGGGACTTATTGCCGTGCGAATAACATATTTGAATGATTATTCGCACGGCTTTGGCAGAAACTTTTGTTTCCTCACCATGCTTCACGCTGCAAGTGGGGGGCGGCGTCCATTCACCCCCGATCAGTCATCTGAGTCGGTTCCAGGCGACGCCTGCCTGCACTTTGAAAGGGGGTGAGAGCGCCGCCTAACTCAGCGTTTGGCAGCATGAGCAGGGCTGCGCAACGGTGTTACCCAGAACACGGCGCAGGAAATCTTGCGTGCGCGCTTCTTGTGGTCGCAGTAACAGGTTGTCAGCGGGACCTTGTTCTACAATCTGTCCGCTGTGCAGGAAGCAGACGCGATCGGCCACTTCACGCGCGAACTGCATCTCATGGGTGACCACGATCATGGTCATCCCTTCACGGGCGAGATTGCGCATGACCTGCAGCACTTCACCCACTAATTCGGGATCAAGCGCGGAGGTGGGCTCATCAAATAAGATCGCTTTGGGCTGTAGGGCCAGCGTGCGGGCAATCGCCACGCGCTGTTGCTGTCCGCCAGATAACTGGGCTGGCCATGCGTTGATTTTCTCAGCCAGACCTACCATTGCCAGTAAGTCTTTGGCGCGCTTTTCCGCCACGTTGCGAGATTCACCGTTGACGTGAATCGGACCCTCCATCACGTTTTCCAGCACGCTGCGATGCGGGAAAAGGTTGAAACGCTGAAACACCATGCCAATCTGACGCCGCAGGTCGTTAATGCTCTTGTGCTTGTTGTTGACGCGCTGGCCCAGTACGGTGATATCGCCGCCTTCATAGGTTTCAAGGCCGTTGATGCAGCGCAGTATGGTTGATTTACCTGAACCCGAAGGGCCAATCAGGCAAACCACTTCGCCTTCGCTGACCTTGAAACTCACGCCTTTCAGCACCTCAATGGGGCCGAATTTTTTGTGTACCTCATGAATTTCAATCATCTTAAGCCCCTTTCATCTGACGTTTTTCCAGCTTCTTGGTGAGTGCCAGCAGCGGCAGGCAAAGCACCAGATACAGCAGTGCCACCAGCGTGTACACCGTGGTGTTATCGAAGGTTGAGGCAGCAATCAGCTGGCCCTGACGTGTCATTTCCGTCACCGCAATGGTCGAGGCAAGCGCAGAGTCCTTGAGCATCATCACGAGCGTATTGCTGAACGGGGGTAAGGCAACATGGAAAGCCTGAGGCAGCACCACGCGGCGCATGGCTTTGCCATAACTCATGCCCATTGATCGCGCGGCTTCAAGCTGCCCGCGATCAACCGATTCAATGCCGGAACGAAATATTTCTGCGATGTACGTGGAAAAGCAAAAGGCGATACCAATAACACTGGCCTGAAACGAGGTGAGGGTGATGCCAATATCCGGGAAGACAAAGTAGATATAAAACAGCACCACAATCATCGGCAGACCACGCGTGATATTAATGATGGTGGCGATTGGCCATGAAATGATTTTCCACGGACACATTTTGGCTGCGGCAAAAATCAACCCTAATGGCGTACTGATTATCAGAGACAAAAGGGTGATATAGATCGTCATTTCAGCCCCTTTCAATAAAAAGGGCAGATACTGGTGGATGCTGCTCCAGTCCATTTTGTTCTCCTGGCTTGTAGTGTCACCCTAAAATCAGGCGATAAATTCATTATAATGAATATCGTTGATAGCAAATCGCTGTCAATCTTTACTCTCATGACAGAGATAGCATTTACTTATTACGCTCATACGAACAAGCTATAGGTGTGATATTTAGTGAAATCAAAGGCTTTATTGTTAATTTGTGAGTTGGCGCATTTTCATTAAATAAATCGTTGACAGCGGGTGTGCAATTTTCATTATAGTGAAAAAGAGCGTTATCCCTTTCATTGCACCCAGGAGTGAGCCATGTTTGCCATTCGTTCCCCGTTGATGATCCTCGGCCTCACGGCTGCGTTGAGTTTCAATGCCAGTGCAGCGGTGTTAACCGCGGGTTCACCGCCATCGAGTGCACCCACTACCTTTCTCAATACCCAAACGGGCAAGATTGAGGGTTTTATGCCGGATGTGGCCGCAGAAGTGGCTAAACGTGAGCATTTGGACATCCAATACAGCGCAATCCCTTTTTCCACGCTGATACAATCTGTTATTGCCGGAAAGATTGACATGATAGTGGCGGGAATGACACCGACTGAAGAGCGCGCGAAACGTATTACATTCTCTCAACCGGTGACGGCTTTTGGCGCGGGATTGATCGTGCGGGATGACAATAAAAAAGCGTATAACTCCTGGCAGGATCTTAAGGGTGAAGTGGTAGGCACCATGGCCGGTACCGATTATACCCAAAGCCTGATGGCCAGCGGTATTGCGAAAGAAGTGAAGGTCTACGACAGCCCTGCGGATATGACGCGAGATTTGTCACTGGGTCGCGTGGCGGCCGGATTAAATGACTATCCGATATTAAAAGCGCAGGAAAAAGCCGGTGGACTAAAAGGCATGCACGTGGTGGATGGTTATAAACCGGAGCATGTTTCCCCCATGGCGTTTGGCGTGAAGAAAGGCAACGATGCGTTAATGGCGCAGATCAATAGCGCGTTAACCAGCATGAAAGAGGATGGCACGTTGCAGACGATTAAAACCAAATGGGGCATGCCCTGATTGATGACACCCTTAAGCTCAGCTGACAGGGATGCGAATGGAATTCAGCCGATGAAAAAAGTACCGATCATCAAAGGGGAGTCAGGCGCGCAGGAAGCGGATATCGGCTCCCGCGTAAAACGGGTGCGCAAGGCGCGGAATATGACCATTACTGAACTGGCGCTGCTGGCGAATGTCTCCGCTGGCGCGATCAGTCAGATCGAACGCAATCTGACGAATCCGACAGTGCGTGTGCTGGAACAACTGCGTCTGGTCTTAAAAGTCCCCCTTTCGGCCTTTCTGGAAGAGGCCGAAGCTCACACTCGTGGTGCTGAGCATTATGTCCGGCGCGCAGCGGAACGCCCGCACTTTAACGTGGGTAAACAGGGCATTTCTAAACAGATGCTTTCCCCCTCGGGCGACCATGATTTGCAGTTCATGTTCATCAATATCCCGGCAGGCGTGCAGTCCGCTGAGATGTTAATGGGGAAGGGGGAAAAAGCAGGCTTAGTGATGGCGGGTGAACTGACGCTGGAGATTGACGGTGACACCGTGCTTTTGACACCCGGTGACAGTTTTCAATTTCAGAGCCATCTACCGCACAACATTTTTAACCCGACGTCCAGTGACGCCACTGTGTTGTGGATCATGCATATTTCCTCTGAGCAACATTTATAAAGATCAGGATTGAACATCATGCGCATCAACGTGAATACCGTAGCAGACAGTGAAACTTTCCCCAGCGCGGTGGATGTCATCGTCATTGGCGGCGGGATTATTGGTACTTCCGTCAGTTATGAACTGGCAAAGCAGGGCGTTTCCGTGGCGCTGTTTGAAAAAGGCGTGATTGGCGGTGAGCAGTCGGGACGCAACTGGGGCTGGGTCCGCCAGCAGAATCGCGATCTGTATGAGCTGCCGATGGCGATACGCAGTTTGCAGCGTTGGGAAGCGTTGAGCGGTGAAATCGGACTCGATCTTGGCTTTAGCCGCCAGGGTATCACCTACGGCACATTGAGTGAAGCGGATGTGGCGCGCTGGGAAGCCTGGGGCAAGCAGGCGAAACAAATCGGCTTTGTTAGCCACTTATTGACGGGCAAAGAGACGCGCGAGCGCATTGGTGAACAGGCCCAATGGGTGGGCGGCGTGTGGTCACCGAGCGATGCGCGTGCCGAACCCTCCATGGCCGCCCCGGCCATCGCCACGGGCGCGAAAAACCTGGGTGCTTCGGTGCATCAACAATGCGCGGTGCGAGGATTGGACATCAGTGGCGGGCGCGTCACCGGTGTGTGGACCGAGCGCGGCTTAGTGAAAGCGAACCGGGTGATCTGCTGTGGTGGTGCCTGGAGTTCACGTTTCTGCAAACAGTATGGTGTTGAACTGCCGAGCGCCAATATTTTGGGTACAGCGTTTAAAACCACGGTGGCGCCGGAAGTGATTAAAGGGTGTCTGAGCATCGGGGGATTGTGCATTCGCCGTCGTCAGGATGGCAGTTACACCGTGGCACTCTCCGGTCGTGGGCAGATCGACCTGGCTCCGCAAAATATCCGCTATGCCACCAAATTTTATCCGATGTATCGCAGCAAAATTGCCAAAAAACTCAAAGTGCGCATTAACGGCTCTTTCTTTAATGGTCCGGAAGCCGCGGGTTCCTGGTCGAATCAGAGCTTATCGCCATTTGAAAAGATCCGTGTGCTCGATCCCGCCGGCGATCCGTCGATTGTACAGGAAGCGATGCAACTGCTGGTTCAGTTTTACCCGGAACTTGCCGGGATCAAAGTGGATCATGCCTGGGGGGGCTGGATCGACACCACGCCGGACCTGGTGCCAGTGATTGATGAGATGGATAATGTGCCGGGCCTGTTTATCGCCTCAGGCTTCAGTGGCCATGGTTTCGGCATCGGTCCTGGAGCGGGCTTATTGTGTGCGCAGATGGTGAATAACCAACCGCTGTTTACGGATGCTGAACCTTACAGTCTGGCGCGCTTTGCTAAAGGTAATGCGATTCGCGAACCGCAGATGATGTAAAAGCCTGCCAGGTACTGACCGATCGTGGCATCGTTAAAAGTGAAAGGCGGCCTTCAGGCCGCCTGAGCATCGCTGGTGGGTGATAACCTAAACATCCAGTCGATGAATGACATTCACAAACTCATGCACACCACTGTTTATTTCTCGCAGGCTGCGTGACAGCACGCTGATTTTATCCTGCTCGGTCACCACGAACTGTTTCACTTCGCCTAACTGTTGCTCCATCTGATGAATCAGCATGGCGTTGTGCTCCACGACTTGAGTGATCTTTTTGGTTGCGCTGGAGGTGGAAGCCGCCAGACGCCGCACTTCATCCGCTACCACACTAAATCCACGCCCCGCTTCACCCGCGCGCGCGGCTTCAATCGCGGCATTTAACGCCAGGATATTGGTTTGTGAAGCTATCAGGTTGATGGTTTCCACCACTTCGTTGATGCTTTTCGCTGAGGCATTTAACTGGGTGCCAATATCGGTGGCGGCATTGACCTGCACTGCCACCAGACCGGAGTTGCGGATGGTTTCATCCAGCACTTCGTTGGCGTTATCCGTTATTTGCGAAGTTTGTTCTGAGGTGGTGAGGGCAATATCAGCGACCCGTTTTGCCGCTTCAACCCGCGTGGTGATATCGGAAGCAATTTTGATCACCTTGTACACTTTGCCGTCGGCATCAAACACCGGATTGTAGCTCGCCTCCAGCCAGATACGTTCGCCTGCGGCGGTCTTCCGCTCAAAGCGCCCGACAAAGTGTTGCCCCTTAGCGATTTTGCGCCAGAACTCGGGATTTTCCCGATAAAAGTTATCGAAACAGAACAAGCGATGATGTTGACCGACAATCGTTTTGAGCTCGTAACCCATGTGTGTCAGGAAATTCGCGTTGGCTGTCAGAATATGACCATCGGGCGTGAATTCAATGACGGCCATGGAGCGGTCGAGGGCGGTGATCACTGCCTCTTTATGCTCGAGTTCTTCATGTCGGGCAGTGATATCACTGGCGACTTTAATCACCTTATAGACTTTGCCCTTATCATCGCTCACCGGGAAGTACGTTGCGCTCAGGTAGAAACGTTGGCGTTGTTTATTAAAGCGCTCAAAAATTCCGGTGACGGATTCACCTGAGGCCAGCGTCTGCCAGAAAGCAAAGTACTCCGATGACTGGCTGTAGGCCGGGCTGCAGAAAATGCGATGATGTTGTCCCTGAATCTCATGCAGGCTGTAGCCGGTCACCTCAAGAAATTGCGGATTGGCGCTGAGGATTTCACCGCTGGGCGAAAACTCAATCCATGCCACATGTTGTTTGATTGCATTGATATCTTTGAGTACATCGCCACTTTTATAAAATGGCAGAGAAAGGCTGGATTTCTTCACCCCAAACATGTGTGACCTCAGGCGATATTATGTCATTGAACATAATGCGTGCAGCTTTTGCCGCTCCGCTGAATTTCCTCAGCTGAACACTTTTCTTGCGATGTGCTTCTCTGCGATTACGCAGGCTGGGTGTATTGAGTTTTGATTGCCTGATGTTGTGGTAAACGGGCCGGCTACGGTCCGCTTTGATAAAGGTAGCTTAATTATCGGCGCGGTTTCCAGAACATTTAACTAAAATGCATGAAAAAGCGTTTCACTAGCCAGACTGCGGATAAGCAAGGGTTTTCAACCGATCATTTGGTGGTCGCGAGACGATAATGCCAATCACGCCACCCGCGATCAGTGCCACCGCCACCACCAGTAAACCTGAATGATAACTGTGGGTCATATCCTTGAGTTTTCCCAGTACGGGTGGCAATCCCAAACCGACAAATGAGAGGAAAAGTAAACTCATACCCACAAGCAAATTATCGCGCCACACCCCTGTATGGCGCGAATAAATGCTGCTTAATGCAACTGTTGCGCTATCGCGCTGTACATCAGAGCCGCTTCGAGTGGCTGCGCGCTGAAGGAGGGTTCAGCCTGAGGCCAGGTTGACCATTGTACGATGACCAGGTTTTCTGCACGGTTAACCATAATGATTTGCCCATAAATGCCCAGAGCCCATAGTGAGTGCTTCAGCCCCTCTGCTGCAGTGGGCACGACATGTTGTGCATTGGCAGGGATAGCATTATTCCACCATTGATAACCGTAAATACCCTCCGGATGGGCCGCACTGACAGAGTCTTTTGCCTGTGTCCATGTTGCTGCGTCATTCACCCAATTGTCAGGCAAGATTTGCTTACCATCGGGCAGGCGACCTTCGTTGAGGATAAATTCACCAAAGCGACCCCAATCTTCCAGCGTGGCGTTGAAACCATGAGCACCCACGTCATGCTTTCCTGATTGGTAAGCATGCCAGACGCCATCACTGGCCATGCCATTGGGTTGCCATACGGTTTGCTGCAGGTAAGCCGCCAATGACATGCCTGTTGCCCGTTCCAGCACATCCCCCAACAACCATGCGCCACCGGAAGAGTAAGACCACTGTTCACCCGCTGGATGCGCGCGTTTCAGATGAGTGACGATATTACGCACACAGGCATAGGCGCCAGCTTGCGCTTCGCACTGGGTCAACTGCGCAAAGTCAGAGTTCGGATTGGTGTAGTCCTCATTCCATGCCACGCCGGATGTGTGCTGGATGAGCTGTTTAAGGGTTACGCCATCCCAAGCGGTTCCCTTCAGTTCGGGTTCATATACTGTGATGTTGTCATCCAGTGAATGAATTTTTCCCTGCTTGATGGCAATACCCACCAGTGTAGACACCACCGATTTACCCACTGAGCGCGAGGTCCACAGGGTGGTGTCGGTATTACCTTCGGCAAAATATTTGTAGGCGACTTTGCCGTTTTTCAGCACCAGCATGCCCGCGACATTTTCACGTTTTAAGTAATCAGCGAGATGATAGGTGTGGCCATTAACCTGATACTGCGCATCGACTAACAGGTTATTGGCACGCGCCAGTGGCTTCGCTTGCCCATGATGAAACACATCTCCCGCATAATTTCGGTAATCATTACGGAAACCGACAACCCGATCTTTTTGACTCCAGTTCAGCATCTGGTGAGGGTCAGGTAATTGATGATCAAAGGGTGCAGGGCAGGGCGTGAGCGCCACGCCATCGCACTCTGTCGCAGCAGTTGCATAGCCACTCACAGCTAATGAGAGAGAAAACAGCAGGGGTTTAATCACGGTGTGACGTTGCATAAAAAGTGCCTTTATAGTGCGGTTAAGAGTGCGGCGAGTATAGAAATCTATGGGGCAAGGTTAAAATCACCCCATGGGGGAAATTCCCCCCAAATGTTAGACATAGGATTTCCGATGAATGCGCTGCGCTATTCCTTTTCACAAATTGAAGCCTTTGCGGCGATTGCAGAGTTCGGCACGGTTTCCCGTGCAGCAGAGAAACTGGGGAAAGATCGCACCACCGTGCGCGATCTCATCGATTACCTGGAGGATGCCCTTGGCTACTCGTTGTTTGAGCGTGAAGGGCGCAAATTGGTGCTGACATCCAGGGGGGAGCAGTTACATCGTCAGGCGCATTTGCTGGTGCGTCAGGCTCATGCATTTGAAGCTTTCGCGCAGACCTTGCCGGAGTCGCGCACGCAGCAAATCACGCTGGTGTATGACCCTTTTGTCCCGCAGTTATTTTTGCAGGCATTCATCAGTGAGTGCAGCAGGGCGCAGGTGCAATTAAGTCTCTGGTGTGCTTCGCGTTTCGAAGCTGAGAGTGCCCTAAAATCGGGCAAGGCCGACCTGGCAATTTGTCAGGCAGTGAATCGTTCGTTAGGTAATGAGATGGAGTGGAGCGCGTTAGGTGCCATTGAACTGAACTTTTATGCGGCGACAGCATTGTTCGCTCATCAAGATTCACCTCTGACGTTGCTAAACCTCGCCCTGGAACCGCAATTGGTAATGCATGCGCATGCTGATGAACAAATCACGCACCGTCTGCAAATTTCGGGACAGTCACTGTTTGTGAACGAGCGAACCATGCTGCAGTCTCTGATGGAGCAGGGGCAAGGTTGGGGATTTCTACCAACGCATTTTCAGGCGCAGAAATGGCATCAGGTGCAAGTTTTGCCAACTGAGGTGGGGCATCAGGGACTCAATATCACTCTGGTGGCACTGTGGGCGCCGGGAGCGAGAAGGCACCAGGTCGTCAATGATGTGGTGGTTAAATTGCAACGGCTGTGGCAGCAGTACGGTGCATTCTCTTCCTGATAAGAGCCGTGAGTGGCGCACCACGGCTCTGAGGATAGCATTAGGGCAGCGACTTAGCGGATTCTACAATCTCAACCGGCCCATGGTTATCGCAATGATCACCGTGTGGATGATGCAGATGCCCATCAACCAGGTAGTCCACATGGTCGCCATGCGGTACGGCTTCATGCCCACATCCGGGCCCATGAACATGTCCTGGTTCATGACCACTGCAATGGTGGTCTGGCGTGCATTGATCGGGATTGTGCGCATTCACCGGTAATAAATGTTCATCAACATGATCTCCGTGTGGATGATGAAGATGGCCGTCGTGCAAGTAATCGATATGTCCTTCATGGCGAATCGCGGTATGACCACAGTGCGCACCATGTTGATGGTCATGATGTTGGTGATGCTGCTCTTTACAATCACTCATTTACTGACTCCATATCCAGAGATGTGGCGCAAATTGCGGTTGCCGGATCCTTGCCCGGCAACCCATAACTATAGATCAGTCCTTCCTTCATGAGAGACGTTCGGTAATGTGAGCGAGGTTAAATTCCTAAAAATACTCGCAGTAATCTTATGTATGCAAACTGGTATTACCTTCCCTGACTGACTACACCTTAAACGTCCTTGTTATCTCCTTAACGTCCTTTTCGCATCCTTGATGCGACCTTATTGACTTGTGTTGCTGCGGTGTCATGCGCAAGTCACATCTTTTACGCGTCAGGCACAAACCGTCTGACTCATCACGGAGTGGATGATGAAAAAACGCAAATCCGCACTTTCCCTTGTCGCGATAGCGACCATAAGTACCCTGCTGGCAACACCTGACGCTGAGGCGTGGGACAGCTTAACGGTTTTTGGTGATAGCCTGAGCGACGGTGGCAATGTTGGGCGTTTTACCGCCGACGGCGCGCAGCATCCGCTGTACGATGAAATTTTGGCAACGCATCTGGGTGAAAATCTACTGCCTTCCGATTTAGGGGGCAGTAACTATGCCCAAGGTGGTGCTGTTGCGGTACCTGCTTTGGATCCTGATTTGAACACCCAGGACCAGCTGGCGACCTATCTGCAATCCACCGGTGGGCGCGCTGACAGCAACGGCTTGTACATTCATTGGGTCGGTGCAAATGATATTGCCGCCGCCGTCACCAATCCGCTCACCGCACGTGAAACCATTAGCAACAGCGCAGTTTCTGCGGCTTCCCAGGTCAAAACGCTACTGGATGCGGGCGCGGGAGCGGTCATCGTGCCCAATGTTCCGCAATTGGGGCTGACGCCCTACATGGTGCAGATCGTCTTGAGTACGTTTGGAACATCAGCCATGGTCGCGGCTTTTCAGTCGCTCGATAACGCTGCCACACCGGATGCTGCCGCCCGTCAACAGGCGGTGAAAGAGGCCTTTACAGCCGCCGCCGGACAAATTTTGGGCGACCCCACGGCGCGTGACGTATTGGCTCAACAGCTTTACGACGCCTGGCAAGCACTCAGTACTCAGGTGACAGCCTTGTCCGATGGCTACAACCAGCAGGAAGAGGCCCAGTTGGCCGCGTTGAAGGGCAATATCGTTCGGGTGGATATCGCTGGACTATTTAGTGAGGTGGTCGCAAACCCGGGACGTTATGGTTTGACCAACACCATCGGCATTGCCTGTCCGGTGGGCACCTCTGCAGATGAATGCCACTCCTCTGATGCCGGTTTTAGTAGCGCACAAGCGTATCTGTTTGCCGATCGCCTGCATCCCAGCCCGGCAGTGCACGCTATGCTGGCAGATTATATTCAATCGATTCTCGATGCTCCTGCACAGGTCGCGGCACTGTCGCAATCCACACTGCTGATGGCGCGCGACATGCATAATACACTGGATGGGCATTTGCAACAGCAGCGCCAGCAACCGGCCAGCGCGGGACAGTTCACGGTGTTTGGTGGCTATGCCGGGCAGCACGTCGATTATCAAGGTGATGACTGGAGCGACGGTGATGCAAACACCACTAATCTGACGTTGGGGATCGGCTATCAATTGACCGATAACTGGCAAACGGGTTTGTTGTTCTCAAACAGCAATCAGCGCATGGATCCTTCATCAAACTATGACTACAAGCTGCGCGGAAATCTGGTGGCGCTCTACAGTCAGCTCACCTTGTTCGATCAAGGCTGGATCAACGCCGATCTCCATTATGCCGATCTCGATTTCGACAGTATCGAGCGTAACATCAACATCGGCCCTGCCACCCGGACTGAACAAGGCAACAGCAGCGGTAAATTACTGGGCATGCGGGTACAAAGCGGCTGGGACTTACCCTTGGGGAACCATATCACGACCGGCCCGGTAGTCAGCTATGCGTTGGATTATGGTCGCGTGGGTGGCTATCAGGAAAATGGCAACACCAGCACCTCGATGCGCTTCTCTGATCAAACGCTTCACTCACAGATCGGTTCAATTGGCTGGCGCGTCGATAGCCGGCAGTGGGTGGTCAATCCGTGGGCTCAGGTCAGTTATAGCCATCAGTTTGGTGACACGGATGCCACCGTACGCGCGGGTTTGAAATCCACCCAGACCTCTTTTGAGCGGACGGTGGCGGCTGGGGATAAAAACTGGCTGGATGTGGCGGTCGGTGCCAATGTGCCGTTGGGCGATACGGTCAATGCCTTTACTGGCGTGTCTACCGTCGCCAGTAACAGCGATTACCATCAGGTGACCTGGAACGTCGGGGTGAATGCCACATTCTAGGATGATGTGCCAGCAAGTCGTGGCTTGCTGGCACCGTTTTAGCTTCACTTAACCTTAATAAATAAGTGAATGAATCAGTTACCGGCTGAAGGTATTCGATCGGAATCTTGCGTAGATTGCTCAATTTTTGGGGCCGCGATAAGCAATAATGTGCCTGCGATTATTCTGTAAAACCCCGCCCTTACCGCTGCGCTTTCTTTCTGCAATCATTATCTTGGTTAATTCCATTTATCTGTTGAATGTTTAACGCCTCTAATTACACTGGCACACATCAACATATTAACTATCAGCTACTTATACTGCATGGGGGCAGTTATTTTCTCTTAATATTTAAGGGGTACACCATGGTTAATGCGTCCAATAACACCACGCCACAAAATGCCGTCAACGCCGCAACGGGTACCGTTGTGCAGTTAAAAACCATTGATGAATTACGTGCTACAGAACCGACATCCGCCGGGGAAATTGCGTCGGTGCTGGAGTACACCAAAGGCAGTAAAATGGGCGGCGGGGTGTTTGTGTATGACGCGACCGATACCACCAGCCCAGACGATGGTGGAATTGTCTTTATCGCGGCAGGCAATAAACGCTGGAAGCGAGTGATTCAGGATTACAGCACCGTCACCGTTTTGGATTTTGGTGCTATAGCCGACGGTAAAACGGATTGTATCGAGGCAGTAAAACGTATGTTTACCTGGTCACAGCGTGTGCTGCCTGCTGCCGGTATCCGTTTTACCGCCGGTGTATTCAGCATGTCTACTTTCGACATTTCAGACAAAGAGATTAACCGCTTCAAGGTTTCGGGTGCTAATGTCAACTTTGGATATTTTCCCACCACCACGTTGACATTTAACTGGGGGACGCAGCCAAGAGGACTCCACTTTTTTAAAGTCAATGCGCGCTATGCAGAGATTTCGGGCATTGTGGTGAAAGGCATGAGTTCAAATAACGGCGGAGACGGCGGTACCGCATTTAATAAAGTCGGTTTTTACGCCAACATTATTACTGGCGGGCAGTTTCTGCGCGTGAGCAGTATGGAGTTTCGCTATCTGGGCGGACGAGCGCTGGATCTTATTGATACGCTGGATTGCAAAATTGATCAGTTCTATTCAAGAGGATGTCAGGATAGCATTGTTTATGCGCGCTGGTCCGATCGTGCAGCAGGTGCCTGGGACCACAGCACGGCCATTGAATTATCCAACTTCAATTTGCAAGAAAATACCCTAAAGCCGGTGTTGGATTTACCGCGCTGCACCCAATCCTTTATTCGTAATGGCTGGATTGAACATTCAGAATTCGCCGGGGATTTAACTAATGGTCAGTGGGTGATAGAGGGGTTGGCGATTGAATCAACGACTAACCCGTTAAAATTGGGTTATTGCCGCGCGTTGATCATTCAGAAAAGTATTCATAATCAAAGCGCCGGGTTTGATTACAGTACCGCAGGTATCGAACCCTGGTCACTGCTGGCGGAAGGTGATCGCGGGCTGATGGAAATATCGGATTGGGGTGCCATCATTCAGGGCTCGCTAAACTACGATTATATTACCTCGCAACACCATATGGATAACCGTAGCGATAAAGAGAAATGGTTCTACATTGGCGAATTTAATTTCTCGGATGAAGGGACTCAGATTCACGTGCGTGTGGTGGGGACATCGCAAATATTATCGCAAAGCGCCACGCAAACTCAGTACTCTGGACGGACGCCAGAAGGGGTGGCCAATATTTACCTCCAGGCGCGCAACAATGCCAATACCATTGGCAGCTGGTATGGCGAAGGCTCATGTCCGGTGACGAAAGTGCACATTGAAGGCGGTGCCACCCGTACGAAGCTCTACGTTAAATTGGCGCAATTCACTGGATTTGCCACCGCGCTGGTGGAAACCAATGGTAAAGATCGCTACAAGGCGGGATTATGTTTTATCTTCCGCAAAAGCTATACCGCCTGCTCTGAAGCCGATGCGCAAAAGTTCGATGTAGCCCCTGTGGTGGCTTTCGAACAACACTGGATTGGCAATGAAAAAGTCGGGATCGGCTACAACAACGACCAGGAATTGCTGTTAAATGGAACGGTTATTACTGGCCAGCCTGAAGAGTACGAACCGGGAAAATGGCGTACCCGGCGTTATTTGAAAGTCCGGGTGAATGGCAACGAATGGAGTATTCCTTTAAATAGTGCAACAGAGCCGTTTATCTAAAGAGCAGCCAGCAACGTCTGTTGCTGGCGTAGTTTTCATCTCCGTATGTTGGATGAGATATACCGGAAAAATCGGTTGTAAGTTGCTGTAGAAATTAACTTCCCCAACGGCTGCGTAAATAATTCACCGCCTGCTGAGTTTGCGGTTGGTTAAGGTAGTTTTCGCGGAACAGAATAGTGCCGTTAATTTGTGGCACAGATTCATTGAGGTCCAGCTGTTTTTTCAGTTCCGGCACACCGCCATTAATGGTCCAGTCTGGCTCCATCTTGGAGGTTTCACCGACTTTATACAGCGCTACACCGATATAGAGCCGGGTGTGCGTGGGTTTGACTACATTGGCCCACCAGTTCGCGAGCACATCATAACGTGCAGCCTGGCGTGAAAATGGCCAATAGATCTGTGGCGCGATGTAATCTAACAGGCCCATCTGCACCCATTTGCGTGTATCGGCGTAAGCTTCGTCGTAGGCCGCCGCGCCGCGCGTGTCTGATCCTGCGGGATCGTGTGACAGGTTGCGCCAAACGCCGGCAGGGCTGACGCCGAATTCGACATGCGGTTTTAACTGCTTGATGGTGCGAGACACTTGTTCAATCAGCTGCTGGGTATTGTGACGACGCCAGTCCGCTTTTGAGGCGTATCCCTGACCATACTGGCGGAAGGTGGTGCTGTCATTCAGCGTTGAGCCGGGCGATTCCGCATAGAAATAGTCATCAAACTGCACGCCATCGATATCATAATTTGCAACCACCTCCGCCACGATGCTGGTAATCCAGTCGCGGGCATCAGGAATGCCTGGGTCCAGCACAAAGCGATCACCTGCGGTGCGGATCCAGTCACGATGGAGCACAAAAACGCTGGCTGGATGCAGGGAGAGTGTGTTGTTAAGTTCTGCCACCGTCGAGGGTTTCACGTTGGTAGAAACGCGATAAGGGTTAAACCACGCATGCACTTTGATACCGCGTTTGTGTGCTTCATCCAGCATAAACTGCAGCGGATCGTAACCGGGATCTTCCCCAATCTTTCCGGTCATCATATCTGACCAGGGTAAGATTTTAGAACGCCACAGTGCCGTGCCGTCAGGTTTCACCTGGAAGAAGACGGTATTAATACCGAGACTTTTAAGTTTATCCAGCTTATCGGTCAGCGCCTTTTGTTGCTGGCTGATGCGATTTGCCGGGCTGGCATTCACTGAGGCTATGGGTGGCCAGTCAAGGCGCGACACCGTGGTGAGCCACACACCACGCACCGGTTCTGCGCTGGCAACGGGCTGAACAGGATGCGGTTTCGGCGTTACTGTCGGGAACGGGGTGACCAGTGATTTAGGCGGCTCGGAACTGCAGCTGGCTAAAAGCAGTGCAGCCAATAGCGTGGCCATTTTATTCACGGTAGTTATACGGGGAAAACGCGCGGAACAGGCTATGATAAACTCCATTTTTTTCAATTTACTGTTCGAAGAGCCTCATTCTCTTCTCATCAGCCTTAAAGTCAATAAGAGCCCTCGGTAACGTTGTTATGCCATCCATGACGAACGCTGCCCACGGGAACTCACCAAAAACAGGAATACACTGCCATGACCTATGAAGACCTTTACCGCCGCATCGCGATGATTGTTTTCAGCTGTGGACCGCAAGGTGCACGTGAATTAATCGTAAAAGCTGAACTGTTTGCCGATGACGAGGGCGGTGAATACCAGTTCGATTATCTGGATGAAAACGGCGAGCCAGACTGGTTTGAACCGGATGCACAGGCAATTGGTGATTTAACTGAAGCATTAAAAGATTTCCAACACTACTTCGTTGAGCACGATATGACCGAAGGGAAGCCGGTGTGGAATAAATGCGTTGTGGTGATTAACGTGCCGGAAGAGTCGATCAGTATCGATGTGCAATATGAGTAAGGCTTCCGGGCCTCCCAGCCCGGAAATTTCTGGCATTATGAACGCACTGCCACTAACGCCTCGCGCTCGCGCAAAGCGCGTTTACGATGCACGATGCGGCTGGTGATTAACACCGCCAACGTGAGTAGACCGGTGGCTATGATCTCAGAGCGATGCGCCGGCATAAACAGCATTGAGACCAACACTCCCACGATGAACACCATGGTTGCCCAGGTTAAGCCTGGGAACAGCCACATGCGATAACTTAAGATCTCACCCCGTGCCTCGCGCTTTTTGCGCAACACCAGATGCGAGGCCGCTATCACCAGGTAAACCAGTAACGCAATCGCGCCGGAACTGGCTAGCAGGAACTCAAATACTGCTGCGGGTGCCAGATAATTGGCGATCACCGCGAGAAATGCAGCGGCAGTTGAGGCGATGACTGCAACCCAGGGAGTACCGCTGCGCGTGGTTTTTGATGCCGCGGCAGGGGCATCCTGACGTCGAGAAAGCGAATACAGCATGCGTGAAGCCGTATAGAGCGCAGAGTTAAGACAGCTGCACACCGCGATCAACACCACTACATCGACGATTTGCCGCGCGTAAGGAATATTCATCATCTCCATCGCCGTTTGATACGAACCGGCTTTCATCAGCGATGGGGTATTCCACGGCACCAGCGAGATAACAATGAAGATCGACAGCAAATAAAACAGCGCAATACGCCAGATCACGGAGTTGGTGGCCTGCGTTATCTGCTTTTTCGGTTCACGTGATTCCGCTGCCGCGATGGTGACGATTTCCGTTCCCATAAAGGAGAACATGGTGGTCAGAATGGCAGCCAGTACGGCACCGATGCCGTTTGGCATAAACCCGTGCGTGTCATAGAGATGGGAAATGCCTTGTGTGCTGCTACCGGGCATCAGGCCGAATATCGCCAGGCTGCCGACAATCAGGAAGGCGACAATGGCGACCACTTTCAGCAGCGCAAACCAGAATTCGAACTCACCGTAATTCTTCACGCTGAACAGGTTGCTGACCGTCAGAAACGTGGTGATCGCCAGTGTATATTCCCACACGGCAATCTGCGGGAACCAACTGTGCAATATCGTGCCTGCGGCATTGGCTTCAAGCGGAATGACCAGCACCCAAAACCACCAGTAGAGCCAGCCAATGGTAAATCCGGCCCAGCGTCCCAGTGATTTATCTGCATAGGTGGAGAAAGAGCCGGAGTCCGGTGAGGCAACGGCCATTTCCGCTAACATGCGCATAATCAGCACCACCAGCGCACCGGCTGCGATGTAGGCCAGTAACACGGCGGGGCCTGCTTCGGCGATAGCATGACCGGAACCGACAAACAGTCCGGCACCTATCACACCGGCAATGGATAACATGCGGACATGACGCGGCTTTAAGCCTTGCGCAAGCGCATCGGCATTCTGTGAACTCATTGTTTTCTCCAGATTGTCTCTCGGGCTGTGATTTGACACAGCCTGGCTGCAGCAGGTGGATGACCAGCCCGCATACGGGCTGGTTAAGCTGGGGGCCTACGAATCCTGGTGCGCGCTCAGCACATGGCTGAGAATCTCCAGCGCCTGGCTGAATTGCGCATCCGGAATAGTGAGCGGATAGAGGAAGCGAATCACGTTGCCCTGCGGACCACAGGTCAACAACAGTAAACCGCGCGCCATGGCGTGTTGCTGGATGGCCTGAGCGGTTTGCGCCTCGGCAAACTCCACCGCGACCATCGAACCTAATGCGCGGATATCGGTGATCGCAGAGCAGTGGCGACGTGCCTCATTGAGGAATTCGACCAGTTGCGCACCCAGTTTCACTGAGCGCTCACACAGTTGTTCTTCAGCAATAATATCCAGCACCGCATGCGCGGCGGCAATCGCTAGCGGGTTTCCGGCGTAAGTGCCACCCAACCCACCGGGGCCGGGCGCATCCATGATCACTGCGCGACCACTCACCGCAGACAACGGCATGCCGCCCGCCAGACTTTTCGCCATAGTGATCAAGTCTGGTTTAACGGTGTAATGGTCCATGGCAAACAGCTTGCCAGTACGACCAAAGCCGGTTTGCACTTCGTCGGCAATCAGCAGAATGCCGTGTTGATCGGCCAGTTGGCGCAGGCGAACGAAGAACTCAGCAGGGGCGATGTGGAAACCGCCTTCGCCTTGTACTGGCTCCAGCACAATGGCTGCCACGTCTTGCGGCGCGATGTCCTGAGTGAAGATGTCTTGCAGGCTCGCCAAAGCATCATCAACGCTGATACCGGTCACGTTGTTGGGGTAACGAGCGTGCCACACGGAAGCAGGCATCGGGCCAAAGTCACGCTTATAGGGGGCCACTTTACCGGTCATCGCCATCGTCATAAACGTACGACCATGGAACGCGTTACCGAAGGTGATAATGCCGTGACGGCGTGTGGCGGCGCGCGCAACTTTAACGGCATTCTCAACCGCTTCAGCACCGGTTGAGAAAAAGGCGGTTTTGGCTTTACCGGCTATGGGCACCACGCTGTTGATGCGCTCTGCCAGGCCGACATAGCTCTCGTAAGGCGTCACCTGGAACGCGGTATGGGTGAATTTTTCTAACTGTTCCGCGATGGCTTTCACAATGCGCGGATGACGGTGGCCGGTGTTGAGCACCGCGATACCACCAGCGAAATCAATCCAGCTGTTGCCTTCAACGTCACGCAACGTCGCGTTCTCTGCCTGATCGACATACCACTGGCAAAGATTACCGGTGCCACGTGGGAGTGCGTCATCTTTACGTTGTTGCAGCTGGCTGTTTTTACCTTCCATAACCTTTCCTTAGCGATAAGCGTCTTTACAAATTACGACAAACACGCTTATTTATCCCTGCGCTAAGGTTTGTTGCCAGAGCCACTTTTACAGAAAAGGATGGAGCCAATTGCGGAGTTTGTACGCCGATCATGTATTAGAACGTTTGCAGTTTATGCCGGAAGGGACGTTGCAGCAGCGCCTGTTGGCGTGTATGCAGGCGGCGATTGTTGAGGGGATTTTTCCACGCGCTACGCGATTACCGGCCACGCGCGATATGGCACGGGAGTTATCGGTGTCACGCAATACCGTACTTAACGTTTATGAAAATTTGATGTCACAGGGCTATGTCACGGCACGTACCGGCAGCGGAACCTGGATCGCCGAAACCCTGCCGGAAGGTTGTTTAAATAGCCCGCGCAGCGATGACCTTACGCTGCCGCTGAGCGTGAAAACGGCGGCGATTTCTAAACGCGGTGCATCGCTGTTGGGCCATGCCAACGCCTCGCCTTATCAATGGGGCGCGTTTGTGCCAGGCGCGCCGGATGTCACGCAGTTTCCGCACAAACTCTTTAGCCAGATTCAGGCGCGATTAAATCGCGAGCCCGATGTTGATCGACTAATTTACAGCAGCAATGGCGGCTGTCCGCTATTGCGACAGGCACTGGCGGACTATCTCAGCGTGGCCCGATCGGTGCGTGCGGATGCGGATCAAATCATCATCACCGAAGGCATCCATCAGGCGGTTGATCTGGTCACGCGCGTACTCTGCGATCCGGGTGATACCGCGTGGATTGAAGAGCCTGGCTACTGGGGAACCCGTAATCTTTTACGCATCAATGGGTTGAAAATACAGGCCATGCCGGTCGACGATCAGGGCATTATTCCTGACTTACCGCCGCGCAGTCGGGCGCCAAAAGTGATATTTGTGACACCGTCACACCAATACCCATTGGGCGTTCATCTCAGCCTTGAAAGACGTAAGCAGTTGCTGGATTTAGCCAGCAAACATAAAACCTGGTTGATAGAGGATGACTACGACAGTGAGTTTCGCTTCGCGGGTCAGCCATTTCCCTCGCTGCAAGGTTTTGAGCCCGATGCGCCGGTGATTTACATGGGCACGTTCAGCAAAACGCTCTATCCGGCACTGCGACTGGGTTATCTGGTGGTGCCAAAAGCGCTGGCTCAACCTTTACGCGTGGCGGCGGCGGAACTCTATCGTGGCGGGCATCTGCTGGTGCAGCGGGCGCTGGCGGAATTTATCCAGAAAGGGCATTACATGGCGCATATCCGCCGTATGCGCAAACTCTACAGCCAGCGTCGTCGATTTTTAGCGGGTCTGATTGAGCGTTATCTTGGCGCTGATTTCATGCCGCGCGTCAATCATGAAGCGGGCTTGCATCTGGTGGTGAATTTACCGGCTGGATGTGATGATGTGGCGATTGCTGCACTGGCGCTGCGGCGCGGTGTGAAGGTTAGACCGCTGTCGCAATATTACATGCACCAGCAGGAGCGACGAGGATTGCTGCTGGGTTATGCCTGCGTGGATGAGCGTCAGTGTCAGGATGCGTTTGGTGTATTGAAGGCATGTCTGATGGAGAGCGGGATTTTAGCGCGTTCGTAGACGTGTGCGCATGCAATCATAATGATGGGCGGCCCGGGGGCCGCGTCATTCAGGACTAAGCGATGCCGTTTAAACGTTGCACGACATCAGCACTCAACACCAGATCGCCACTGGCGAGATTCTGCTGGAGATGTTCTGGTGATGATGTGCCAGGAATTAACAGAATGTTTGGCGAACGCTGAAGTAACCAGGCCAGGGCAACCTGCAATGTAGTGGCATTCAGCTCTTCGGCCACGGCGGTAAGCTGCTCGGATTGCAGCGGTGAGAAACCACCCAATGGGAAGAACGGCACATAAGGAATGCCCTGCGCAGCCAGTTGATCGACCAACGCTTCATCCTGGCGATTCGCCAGATTGTAAAGATTCTGCACACAGGCGATGGGCGTCATTTTCTGCGCGTCCGCCACTTGTTTGGCCGTTACGTTGCTCAGACCAATATGCTTAACCAGTCCGCGCTCTTTAAGCTTGATCATCGCTTCGACCTGCGGTTCGAGTGAGCCTTCTGCAGGTGCGTGCACGTCGAGCATCGAACGCAGATTCACGACTTCCATCACCTCCAGACCAAGATGACGCAGATTGTCTTCTACCGCCTGGGTCAATTCATCGGGCGAGAAAGCGGGCAACCAGCCTCCTTTCGCATCACGACGTGCACCGACTTTGGTGACGATCACCAGATCGTCGGAATAGGGATGCAGGGCTTTTTTAATCAGTTGATTAGTAATGTGCGGACCGTAAAAGTCGCTGGTATCGATATGATTCACGCCAGCAGCCACCGCATCACGTAGCACCTGTAATGCCCGATTCTCATCTGCCGGTGGGCCAAACACGCCTTTGCCAGCGAGCTGCATGGCGCCATAACCGAGGCGTTTAACCTGACGATCGCCCAAAGTATAAGTATTTACGTTGTGAGACATGGAAACCTCCTTCGTCGATGTGTGTACAGATTGTAATCGACGCATGGCTGTGCAACTATCCGGTGAAATCAGGACACAGTGTGCGGAATGGCGAACAATGGCATTGGATATTGCACTGCTACATGCGGTGGTGGCCGTGGCAAAAGCGGGCGGATTTCGTGAAGCCGCCCGCATGACGGGAAGCAATCCTTCTCGTTTAAGTGACGCCGTAAGACGAGCTGAGGAGCAGTTGGGCGTGCGGTTGTTCAATCGCACCACGCGCACCGTCGCGCTCACCGAAGCAGGCAGGGCGTTAATGACGCGCTTAATGCCAGCAATGAATGAAGTGGATGCAGCACTCGATTCGCTCAATCATTTCCGCAACACACCGGGTGGCACGTTAAGAATCAATGTGCCCGTTAGCGCGGCCCGCCTGGTTTTGCCCTCTATCGTGCCCGGCTTTTTGGCGCGATATCCTGACATACAGCTGGAAGTGGTGGCGGAAAGCAATGTGCAGGATATCTTCCGCGACGGCTGTGATGCCGGAATTCGTTACGACGATCATCTCGAACAGGATATGGTGGCATTACCGATTGGACCCCGCGTACAACGCTTTGCAGCAGCGGCCTCATCCGCTTATCTTGCAAAATTTGGCACGCCACAACATCCACGTGATTTGCTAAAGCATCGTTGTCTATATGGCCGCTATGCCACAGGAGTCATTGCAGATTGGGAGTTTGAAAAGGGCGAAGAGGTGGTGCGTTTACAGCCTAAGGGGCCGCTTATTTGCAGCATCGGCGTGGCCATGGATCTCACGGTCGCGGCTGCGGTATCCGGCGCAGGGGTGGTCTATCTGTTTGAGGATTGGATCAAATCCGCACTGGATAATGGCAGCCTGCAACCCATCCTAAGCGAGTGGTGGCAGAGCTTTTCCGGACTGTGGCTTTACTATAACGACCGCCGTTTGATCCCAGCACCGCTGCAGGCTTTTCTTGATTATGTGCGCGAACTTAATGTGCAAGATGAGTGAGTGTTTCACGTTGCCTGAACCACTTTCATAATTTCTCAGCTGCCAGCGCTTTAAGCAGGTTTAACCAGGATGTTTGATTGTTAAGAAACTCGCAGCTGAGATTCTCAATCGTCATATGCTGCGCCATGGCCGCAAGACGTAGCAGGTTGTAAGCATCATCTTCCCCTAACTGAAACGCTTGCATCACCTGTATTTGCGCGGAGAACAGGTACCTGCGCGCGCGCAGACGTTCCTCCTGACGCTTAAGTTGTTGTTCCAGTTGGGCAAAACGCGCTGCACTCTCAAGCGCCAGCGTGAAGGCAGTCATCACGCCGTCGAAGCGCACCGGTTTACGCATATAGCTGTCAATTTTCTGCTCAGTTATCCACTGCAGTCGCGAAGGTGTTTCCATCGCGGTGAGCGCAATTTTAGGTAAGGGCGGCCAGGGCAATTTGTTAGTGGGATGAAACAGCGCTGGGTTGTCGCCATCGAACACCAGTAACTGTTGCCCGACGAGCTGCTCTACATCTGGGAAGGCCGGGAAAAATTCTCCCCGAATGCCCATACGGGAAAATTGTTGCTCCAGGTGATGATTATCACGATCCGCACAGCCCATTACGCACACTTTGAGTCCGCGCATTTGCACGTTTTTTCGGCTCATGTGCGCTCTCCATCCTGATTCAGATTATCGAGATCGGTCCAGGCTAACCAGGGATCAGGCTTTACCGGTTGTGGTGCCTGCCAAAAACTTTCTAGCTTGCCATCATGACAGCGCGCCAGATGCGGCGTCAGCCAGCTGTGATTATTATCGGCATCAATTCGGATCGGTCCGGCGGGCGAATCCATCTCATCTTTAAGCACGGCAGCACGCACGGCCTCAACGTCAGCATCACCTTGACGGTTGATAGCGCGCGCCAGCAGGTGTCCCGCCAACCAGGCACTTTGGCTGTCAACGGAGGGGGACACGTCTTCGCCAAAACGCTGGCGGTAGCAGCGTAAAAAATCGTGGTTGGCGGCACTGTCGATGGACTGAAACCAACTCGCTGAGACCAGATATCCTTCAAGAGCTTCTGCGCCAATCATGTTCACTTCCGGCTCGCACAGCGTCAGGCTTAACTTTAAGACGTCGTTGAGCCAGGGCTGCTGTTGGCTGGCCCGATGCCAGGCACGGTAGAAACTGTACGCACTTTTTCCCACCATGGTGTTGAGTAGCACCCTGGGCCGCTGCGCGATAATATCGGTAATCAGCTCATCGACATTCTCTTCACCGAGCGGCAGTAACTTGCTGGCTAATACTTCGCCACCAGCCGGGATGACCGCTTCACGCGTGATGCGATCCATCTCCCATGACCAGACGTAATTCGACCCCACGTGATACATCGCGACATCCTGCTGCTGCAACAGCCAGTTCAGAAGCGGCAACACATGCTGATTGGGCGTCGCCCCCAGATAAATTACGCTGTTACTGCTTTCAAAACCTTCATAGCGTGCGGAGTGCCACAGCAGAGCGTTGGCAGATTCGATGAGCGGGAGAATGGTTTTGCGGGCCGCTGACGTGTAGCAACCAATCACATGACGTACACCGTGGCGAAAAAGTAAGTCGTGGCAGTCGTCATAATATTTATCCAGCGAACCGCCAGGGTCACGCACCACTGGCGCGAGGGTGAAGTGATAATCAGGGTTGGCGTTGATCTCTTCAATCGCCAGCAGGATGCCGTTGAGCATTTCGCGGCCGATCACGGCATAATCGCCGGATACGGAGTAAAGGATGCCAATCGGAATGACACTCTTTGGCGGGGGTGTGGCAGACATAGAGTCTCCTGGTGATTAAACGTCTTTCCTGTTCTGGCGGCAGGGTGGCCGCCAGAACATAACGACATACATCAGCTTTAATAAGAGCGACTGTTGCACCGTTGAAGACCACGACAGTCATAACAGGCCGCTCCTTGTGTTTACTGGCTGGACGGCAACACCAGTGGGGTGTAATAGTGCGGCTGGCGCATCAATACCAAATCCTTTCGTCTCACTACATGATTAGGATATGCGGTTTCCGCTGACCCGGTAGTCATATCCAGCACCGCCAAGCCATCCGTGCCCGGCACTTTGATTTCGGTACGTGGAAACGCAAACGTATCCGGGCCAAACACACCGCTCAGCCCAAAACTCATGCCGGTCGCTGGCGTCCAGTTGGCAAAGGCCAGCCAGACATTATTCTCGCCCGCGCGTACGCGAGGTAATAGCCAGTGATACGGGTCGGCACCGCGCGGAATCGGCCAGGCGTGCGGGATCTCCGTCCCCGTATGCGCCAGCGGGATCGGCGTGTTGAGCAGGGCGGGACAGGCGATGATGTCGCACCCTTCCAGTGCCAGAATGCGTGCTGCCTCTGGTACCAGCAAATCTTCACCCAGCAGAATTCCCACGCGTCCACAGGGTAGATCGCAGGTCACCCATTGATTGCCTGCGCTAGCCCATTGCTTATCGTTTTCGCTAAGGTGAATTTGTCGATAGTGCGCGTTCAACCCCGCGCTGCTTACCAATAGCGCACTGTTATAAAACTGCTGACCTTCGCATTCGGCAAATCCAGTTAACAACGCGATATCCAGTTCAATCGCCAGTTTCAGCAGGCTCTGAATTGGCGCATCGTTTAGCGTAAGCGCATTATTCTTACCTTCGCCCCCTGTCAGCGCTCGTTCTGGCAAAATCAGCAGTTCAGCACCGCGTGATTTTGCCTGTTCGGCCCAATGACGGATCACCGAAAGATTTTCAGCAATGTTATTGGCCGGATGAAACTGCGCTACAGCGATACGTGAATCTTTGGCGGCAGGCAGGGGATCGCCGCCGTACAAGCCAAAGAAATCCTGCGGATTCCACATAAAGGTATTGGTCATCAGGCGCTGATACAGCTCAGGGCGTCGTTTGCGCAGTGAAGGATTCTCCGCAGACAGCGTTAACTCGGCTGCTATCACGCCATCGCCGCTATCACGGCTAGCCAGAACGATGCCATTCTGGTCAACGATACAGCTGCCGCCGCTGAACTGTACGCCGCGCTCCCAGCCCCAACGATTACTTTCAATTAAGGCGCAGCCATTCTCCCAACCGCGATTTAACCAGTAGGGCGCGGGTGTCCGTTCAGCCAACCAGTTACTGATATGACAGATAATTTGCGCGCCGCCTAACGCCGCCAGGCGAGCGGTTTCGATAAAATGGATATCCATGCAAATCAGCAAGGCGATATTACCAATTTCGGTGGCAAAGACCTGATGCCCGGCATCACCGTTGGCAGCCCACTTGGGTTCAGAAATATAAGGGTGGGTTTTGCGATGAACGCCAATCACACCTTGCGGGCCGACTAAAACAGCACTGTTGTAATAGATTTCTGTGACAGGGTCACGCTCCGGCATACCAAACACCAGATAACATTGGAACTCCCGTGCGATAGCAGCGAAAGCCTGACTGGTCACGCCATCAGCGGTTTCTACAAAAGGTGCAACTTCCGCACGATCCTGCCAGCAATAACCGGTGGTAGCCATTTCCGGCATGACAATCAATCGCGCGCCATCACGGGCCGCCTGGCTGGCAAGTTGCAGCAGATGAGTGACGTTTTCATCTTTGCGAAATTGCGTGGGTTCAAACTGAATTGTGGCAACCTTAACGTTCATTATTCAGCCTCCTTACTCAGCAATGGATTGAAGACGGGCTTTGGTCCCTGATAGGCATCAGAAGGTTTCCAGTTGGTCTGCATATCTTGCGGGAACGTCTTGAAGTAATAGCGACCGCGCGTAGCGACGCTGATTGCAACGTGCAGCAGAGGCCCCACCAGCATGGCGATGAACGACGCGTACACCATAGGATAAACACCGAGTACGCCAGCGGCACCAATGGCCACCGCAACGCAAAGGGCAATGACGCCACTTGGGTTCCACATCCGCAGATACTCTTTGCGGAATTCGACAAAATCAGACGGCGCAAGGTGCAACACGTTGCGGCAGACATAATAGTCAGCGAGTATTATGAACACCCAGGTATTGGTCAGAATGCCGGTAATCGACAGGAAAGTACCGGTGTACTGCAGAATGTTGCAGACGTAGAACACCACGCCGAACAGCCAGACCAGCAGCATCCACCATTGACGGCCTGGACGATAGTTAAACGCCATATCCATGGTATTCGACAATGCGATGGATCCGGAGTAGAGGTTCAGCACGTTAATACGAATCTGTGTAATCACAGCAAACAGCACGCCGGTCAGCCCAATAATCAGCGGGAAGACGAAGCCTGGATCTAATGCCAGTGACCAGACATCCTCTCCCTGAATGTGTGGCATCAGGGTATAGGCCATAAACGCGCCGAACAGCATCACCACTACAATCGGAATCAGCATACCCAGCATGATAGTCGCCGTGCCTTTATGGCTGATGTCGGGACGAGCGAAGCGGCCATAATCAGTCGCCATCAGGCCCTGAAACACAATTTGTCCATTGGCCATGTTCATCACTAACCACAGCGCATTGCTGTCGACTTCCGCTTTAGGCTGCCAGCCACCGAAGCCCACCGACGGATAATGGTGAGTGAGTTGCCAGATGCAGAAACCGAACAGCAAGATGAAGATCGGCACGCCCCAGGTTTGCAGGAACTGCATCGACGACATGCCTTTCCAAACAAACCAGATTGCCGCCAATCCCATCAATGCAAAAATCGCAATGCCGGTAACGGAGTTAACCGAGACACCCGCATAGTTCGCAATGGCATGCGACACGATGGTGCCTTCAAACAAGAAGTAAAAAATAAAATTGATGGCATAGATCAGTGAGGTAAAGGCCGAACCCATATATCCGAAGCCCAACCCTCGTGTCATCAGATTGAGCGACAGGCCTTCTTTACTGGCCATTTTCATAATGCAGGAGCCAATTAAGGTCGCAAACACCACCATATATCCAATCGGTAATAGCAGCAGCGGCCAGCCGACCTGATAGCTCATATCCGCGCCGAGGCTGAACCAAAACATGGCGGTCGAGTTTCCCAGTAACACTAAAATGATGGCCGGGATCGGCCAGCGATAGTGGGAGGGAACACGCCCAACGGCATAATCTTCCACGGCTTCCGCTTCGGTGATGTCTTGAGGTCCCTGAAACCACGCTTTTAACTTGCTCATAATTTTACTCCAATAAAAAAAGCCCCGCCGACAGCATTGCCGGTGGGGCTTCTTCGCCTGAATTCGATGTATTGGAGTGGCAGAGTGCCACAAACCGCTTACCAGACTTCGGCGCCTGTTCCTGACATGCAGGATGCGGTTGACAGTAATAAGCAATTACCGTGCCAGAGGGTAAATGAGAGTGTTTCAACACCTGATAGGCAGTTTTCCACGTGATCGAGCCTTATGACGGTGCAACTTGCACCGTCATTGATCGTGCTAACGTTATCTGCCAATCAACCAAATGGGTTGTTATTCGAGAGGGATGAGTGAGCAAAAATGAACGGGCTGGGCAATTGACAGGCAATAAAAAAGCCGATGACTGTTGCCAGTTATCGGCTTTTCGTTTGAAGCGAAATTACGCGTTCAGCAACTGATTCGCGGTTTTCTCCACCAGCGCCAGCAAGACTTTGATGTCTTCCAGCATCACGGTTGGGTTCAGCAGCGTCAGTTTCAGGCAGGTAACGCCCTGGTTTTCAGTCACGCCAACGTTAGCGCGGCCTGAATCCAGCAGAGCATCGCCGATGCGCTGGTTGAACAGAGCAATCTGCGCGGTATCGGTCAGCTGCTCTGGACGATAGCGGAACAGCACGCTTGCCAGTTGTGGCTGCATCACCAGCTCAAGGCGTGGTTCTGACGCAACAAACTTCGCCACTTCCTGTGCCAGCGTCACACCGTGGTCGATGATCGCGGCATACTGTTTCTGGCCCAACGCTTCCAGACCCATCCACAGTTTCAATGCATCGAAACGACGCGTGGTCTGCAGAGATTTTGAAACCAGGTTAGGAACACCGGCTTCTTCATCGAACTCAGAGTTCAGGTAAGCCGCCTGATAACGCATCAGCTCATAGTGACGCTCGTCTTTCAACAGGAATGCGCCACAGCTGATGGTCTGGAAATACTGTTTGTGGAAGTCGAGAGTCACCGAATCCACTAACTCCAGGCCGTCCAGATAGTCACGATACTTTTCAGACAGCAGCAGTGCACCGCCCCAGGCTGCATCGACATGCATCCAAATGTTGTGCTCAGCCGCGATGCCCGCGATTTCGCGAAGTGGATCAATCGCACCCGCATCGGTAGTACCAGCCGTCGCGACAATCGCCAAAATCTGCTCGCCATTGGCTTCGGCCTGCGCCAGTTTGGCTTTCAGGTCGTTAGCGTCCATGCGTGCGAACTGGTCAGACTTCACCTGCACCACAGAATTGTAGCCGTGGCCAAGCAGCGCCATGTTTTTCTGTACCGAGAAGTGCGCGTTCTCAGAACACAACACTTTGATCTTACGCAGATCGCCAGTGATGCCGTCCAACTGCACTGAATGACCTTGACGCTGATAGAACGCATCACGCGCCAGCATCAGACCCATCAGGTTGCTTTGTGTGCCACCACTGGTGAAGACGCCAGCATCGCCTGCTGGGTAACCCACCTGTGCACGCAACCATTCGATCAGTTTGACCTCAATGATGGTGGCAGAAGGGCTCTGATCCCATGAGTCCATACTCTGGTTGGTGGCGTTGATCAACACTTCGGCAGCCTGGCTAACGACCAGGCTAGGGCAGTGCAAGTGCGCCACACATTGTGGGTGGTGCACTGACAGGCTGTCTTTCAGGAAATACTCAATCGCGCGTTCAATCGCGGCCTGGTTACCCAGGCCGTTTGGATTGAAGTCGAGCGTGATACGCTCGCGCAGTTCGGCAACGCTTTTGCCTTGATACATCTCAGGCTGTTGCAGCCACTGCACAACCGCGGCGCTGCTTTGGGCAATCGCCTGCTGGTACGCCTCAATGCTTTGTGCAGAGGCGGCCAGAATCGGGTTTACTTCAGACATTTACTCTTCCAATCAAACAGGTTTGACGCCAGCGCCAATCAGCGCCTGCTCAAATTTATCCAGGAAAATCGCCAGCTCTTCGTTGGTGATCAGCAGTGACGGCAACAGACGCAGTACTGCACCGTGACGACCGCCACGCTCCAGAATCAGACCTGCTTCGAAGCACTTCTTCTGCAGCAGTGCAGAAAGTTCACCATCAGCCGGCAGGCTACCCATATGGTCAGCCGCTTCGTTTGGTTTAACGATCTCGATACCGATCATCATGCCCAGACCGCGGATGTGGCCGATAACCGGGAAGCGTTTCTGCATCTCAGCCAGCTGTGCTTTCAGCCATTCACCTTGATCAGCCACTTTACCGGCGATGTTCTGCTCGGTCAGGACTTTCAGAGTGGCCAGACCGGTTGCCATCGCCAGTTGGTTGCCGCGGAAGGTACCGGTATGGTGACCTGGAGACCAGGCGTCGAACTGCTTTTTGATACCCAGAACAGCCAGTGGCAGACCACCGCCTACTGCTTTAGACATCACGATAATATCTGGCTCAATGCCTGCGTGTTCGAAGGCAAAGAATTTGCCGGTACGGGCAAAGCCTGCCTGAACTTCATCAAGAATCAGCAGAATACCGTGTTCCTGAGTGACTTTACGGATGCGCTGCAGCCACTCGACCGGAGCAGGGTTCACACCGCCTTCACCCTGAACGGCTTCCAGGATAACGGCTGCAGGCTTGCGCACGCCGCTTTCCACGTCGTTGATCAGGTTTTCGAAGTAGTAAGTCAGGGCTTTCACACCCGCTTCACCGCCGAGACCCAGTGGGCAACGGTACAGATGCGGGTAAGGCATGAACTGCACTTCTGGCATCATGCCGTTAACGGCTTCTTTCGGTGACAGGTTGCCAGTCACAGCCAGCGCACCATGAGTCATACCATGGTAACCACCAGAGAAGCTGATCACGCCGCTACGGCCAGTGACTTTCTTCGCCAGCTTCAGTGCTGCTTCAACCGCATCCGCACCGGAAGGACCGGTGAACTGCAGGCAATATTCTTTACCCTGGCCAGGCAGCAGCGAGAGCAGAGATTCTGAGAATTGATCTTTCAGAGGTGTCGTCAGATCAAGAGTATGTAACGGCAAGCCGCTGGTAATGACATTTTGGATGCTCTGCAGAACATCAGGATGGTTATGACCAAGTGCCAGCGTCCCTGCGCCAGCCAGGCAGTCAAGATATTGTTTATTCTCGACATCTGTGATCCACACGCCGTTGGCTTTGGCAATCGCTAAAGGCAACTTGCGCGGGTAGCTCCTGACGTTTGATTCAAACTCAGCCTGACGGGCTAAGAAAGCGTCGTTGTTTCCATTGAATGCGTTGGCACCAAAATTATCAATACGGACTTTATCCGTCATCATATCTCTCCTTCAACCGGGGCTCGTGATGGCTGGCCGATTGACTAGTTGAACAAAAAAGTATCAGTGGTTTAAAAAACGCGGCCAATATAGAGCCTTTTGACGTACATCACAATGATTTATTTTGTTTAGATTTGTTTATTCTTTTCATATAGGAATCAGGGCGTTGGCCACTAATTGGCCGGCTATTTTAGCGCCAGCAGATGAAGTGGTTATTAAATAATCGTGTTAATAAAAAGACTTATGCCCGCCAGAGCAATCCAGGGACCAAAAGCAAGGGGTTGAGAGAGGTCACGTTGCCAGCCAATACTGGCGAAAAATAGTGCGCAAATTGCGCCACTACAAGCTAGCAAAAGCACATAGGGTAAAAGTGCCCAACCCAGCCAGGCGCCTAATGCCGCCACTAACTTTGCATCGCCCATACCCAGTGCTAATTTACCACTAACACATTGATATAAATGGCTGATTAACCAAAGCGCGCTGTAACCTGAAACCACGCCAAGCACGGCATCATTGAGTGAGCCCGGTAGCCATCCGACTGCTTTTAATAATAGTCCAAACCACAGCAATGGCAGGGTGATCACATCCGGCAACAAATAATGGTCAATATCGATCAGCGATAGGGTTAGCAGCGCCCAAAACAGCAGGAGCGTGATGGCGAAATGTCCATCAGCAGGAAACAAGAAGACGAGGATGAGGCTGACCGATGAGCTGAAAAATTCGACCACGGGATAACGTGCACTGATTGCAGAGTGACAATCTCGACATTGACCTCGTAAAAGCAGCCAGCTGATCACGGGCAGCAAATCCCGCCAGCGCAGCGCCTGTTTGCATTTCGGGCAGTGTGAAGCGGGCCGCCACAAACTTATCTGCGCTTCCGAATGCAGCCATTGTCTGGGCAGTCGATAAACCACGACATTAATGAAGCTGCCAACGCTTGATCCCAACACCCACACGACTATCCATAACGTCCACTCCATGATTAACCTCGGCGATCCCTTTGCATGAGCCAGGAGACGCTACGCTCGAATGTTAAAGTTTGCGAGTTCGAACAGGGTATTACATAGTTTATCAGTGAGATTTCAGAGCAGATTCAACAATCCAACCGTAAAAACGTAGAGCATAAGGGGCAGGAACAGCAGTTAGAGAGAGGACTGCTGTTTGAACATTTGAATGGCTTCCTGAACGTTGCTGGTGGCCAGTGACATCACGCGATCATTGTTGAGAAAAACGTCATAATGGCCTGCGTTGTAGCGAAACACATACATGTCACCGCGAAAACGCAAACCTTTGGTTTTCACCCCGATATGGTGGCGGCGCAGCGCTGCCTGAGCGAGTCTGTCGGCTCCTGTATTCATTGCGTATCCTCCTCCATTTATATGCCGTTTGATTTCCCAACATAGAGTAAGATTTGAATATTAATTTAACCTTAAGAACAGTATAGGTTGAATTTTTATCGTTATGTTTATTATTGATTTAAATAGAAACTTCCTATTCCTCGTTTCGTATGTCTTGCGGTGGTTAACCTATTTTGAATCTTTAATGAAAGATTGATGAATATTCTTTTTACAACGACATTACCAGCCAGATTCTTCTACCGATCATCAACATTTAAGAAATAACTCATCTTGTCTTACTGCCATTTAATGTTCCGTTAAGTTTTCCTCCGTATTTTGTTCTACGAGGCAATATGACAGGTGTGCTTAAGTTTTTTGCGCCAGATTAAAGAATTAACAGTTCGTGCTACCGAATTGGTTCCGCTTAATCTACGTTTAAACAGCAAGTTACTGGATGTTGTTGAGAAACTTTATGATTGCACACTGCAACTGGCCCTATTGCAGGCAACTTTGGGTTTGAAACGGTAAGGTAAACTTATGACTTTTCTTCCATTCTCGCGTCCATCATTAGGCGAGGAAGAGTTAGCAGCGGTAAAAGCGGTATTTGAATCTGGCTGGATCACTACTGGCCCTAAAAATGCGGAACTGGAACAAGCCTTTTGCCAGTTAACCGGCAATCAACATGCGATTGCTGTCAGTTCCGCCACGGCAGGCATGCACGTCACGCTTCTTGCGTTAAATATTCAACCCGGTGATGAGGTGATTACGCCCTCACTGACATGGGTGTCGACAATTAACATTATTACGTTACTCGGCGCCACGCCGGTAATGATTGATATTGATCGCGATACGCTGATGGTTACCCCTGAGCAAATTGAAGCAGCGATTACACCTCGCACTCGCGCCATTATTCCAGTGCATTATGCCGGGGCACCTGCGGATATTGATGCGATTCGCGCAATCGGTGAGCGCCACGGCATTGCAGTCATAGAAGATGCTGCACATGCCGCAGGTTGTCACTACAAAGGTCAGCACGTTGGCCAGCAAGGTACGGCCATTTTCTCCTTCCATGCCATTAAGAATATGACTTGTGCAGAGGGCGGTTTGATCGTCACCGATGACGCTGAACTTGCCGATCGTATGCGCAGCCTGAAATTCCATGGCTTGGGTGTGGATGCCTATGACCGCCATACCCATGGGCGCAAACCGCAGGCTGAAGTGATCATGCCAGGTTTCAAATACAACTTGCCAGATATCAGCGCGGCGATTGCGCTGGTGCAGTTAAACAAATTGGCTGCCATTAATACGCGTCGTGCTGAGATTGCGCAGCGTTATCTGATCGAGCTGGCGGATACCCCTTTTTTACCGCTCGCTCAGCCTGAATGGTCTCATCAACATGCCTGGCATCTGTTTATCATCCGCGCCGATGAAGCCACCTGCGGTTTAAGCCGCGATGCACTAATGGAAACATTGAGAAAGCAGGATATTGGTACCGGATTGCATTTCCGTGCTGCGCATACCCACAAGTATTACCGCGAACGTTATCCGCAACTTTCCTTGCCCAACACGGAATGGAATAGCGACCGCATCTGCTCAATACCGCTGTTCCCTGATATGCGCGATGAAGATGTCAGCCGCGTAATCGGTGCATTACGTCATATCGCTGGAGTTTGATTGACATGCTCGAAGAAAAAGATATTCGTAAAGTTTCCGTGGTGATCCCGGTTTACAACGAAGAGGAGAGCCTGCCAGAGTTGGTGCGTCGCACCGATGCGGCATGTGCTGTGCTGAATCTCGATTATGAGATTTTGCTGGTGGATGACGGCAGTAGCGACCGCTCAGGTGAGATGATCGCGGATGCCGCTGACATGCCCGGAAGCCATGTGGTCGGCGTATTGCTGAACCGCAACTATGGACAACACTCGGCAATCATGGCCGGTTTTAGCCATGTATCAGGCGACCTGATTATCACACTGGATGCGGATTTGCAGAATCCACCTGAAGAGATCCCCAATCTGGTGCAAGCCGCTCAGCAGGGGTATGACGTGGTCGGTACTGTGCGTCAAAATCGTCAGGACAGTTGGTTCCGTCGCCGCGCTTCCCGCACCATCAACCAGCTGATTCAACGCGTCACCGGTAAAGCGATGGGTGACTATGGCTGCATGTTACGTGCTTATCGCCGTCACATTGTCGATGCCATGCTCAACTGTCACGAGCGCAGCACTTTTATTCCTATCCTGGCCAACACCTTTGCGCGCCGCACGATTGAGCTGCCTGTCGCCCACGCCGAGCGCGAATTTGGTGATTCGAAATACAGCTTTATGAAGCTGATCAATCTGATGTATGACCTGGTGACTTGCCTGACCACCACGCCACTGCGCCTGCTGAGTATTGTCGGCAGTCTGATTGCATTGGCCGGTTTCGCCTTCTCACTGGTACTGATCGTATTGCGCCTGTTCCTCGGTGCCGACTGGGCCGGAGACGGGGTGTTCATGCTGTTTGCGGTGCTGTTTATTTTTGTCGGCGCGCAATTTATCGGTATGGGCCTACTCGGCGAATACATCGGCCGAATTTACAACGACGTCCGCGCTCGTCCGCGCTACTTCATTCAACGTGTTATTAACTCGCAGAAAGATGTCTCCTCTGTACAGGAAATTGAGCAATGAAAACTATCGTCTTCGCCTACCACGATATGGGCTGTGCAGGTATTACTGCGCTGTTAAATGCGGGTTTCGAAATCAGCGCGATCTTCACCCATGCTGATTCTGCTAATGAGAACCACTTCTTTGGTTCTGTCGCCCGTTTGGCGGCAGAGCAGGGTATCGCGGTGTATGCGCCGGAAGATGCTAACCATCCTTTGTGGGTCGACCGCATTAAATCCATGGCACCGGATTACATTTTCTCCTTCTACTATCGCAATCTGCTCAATGACAGCATCCTCAGCAGCGCGCGCCTGGGCGCTTTCAACCTGCATGGTTCACTGCTGCCTAAATATCGTGGGCGCGCGCCACTTAACTGGGCGTTAGTGAATGGCGAGACTGAAACCGGCGTGACCCTGCATCGCATGGTAAAACGCGCGGATGCAGGCGATATCGTGGCACAGCAGCGTGTCGCCATTGATGAACAAGACAACGCCTTAACTCTGCATCGCAAACTGACAGCCTGTGCTACACAACTGCTGGAGCAGGCACTGCCAGCGATGAAACGTGGGGAAATTGCGGCAATTCCTCAGGATCACAGCCAGGCGACGGTGGTGGGACGTCGCACACCAGAAGACGGTCGCATTAAGTGGGAACAGTCCGCACAGTCAATCAACAACCTGGTGCGTGCGGTCACCGATCCATGGCCGGGCGCATTTGCCTTCGCCGGTACTGTGAAATTTGTGGTGTGGAAAGGGCGCGTACATGTTGATGCGCCAAAAGCCAAGCCAGGCACAGTGATTTCCGTTGAACCTTTCCTGATTGCCTGCGGAGAAGGTGCCCTGGAAGTAGTAACCGGACAAAGTGAAAATGGCGTCTATATGAACGGCAGCCAGCTGGCGCAGAGTCTGGGAATGGTGCCGGGCGCACTGTTGTACTCTCAGCCGGTTGCAGCCGTTAAACGTCGTACACGCGTGTTGATTCTGGGTGTGAATGGCTTCATCGGTAACCACTTGACCGAACGTTTGCTGCAGGATGACAACTTTGAAGTTTACGGTCTGGATATTGGATCGGATGCCATTAGCCGTTTCCTAGATCAGCCGCGCTTCCACTTTGTTGAAGGTGATATCAGCATTCACTCAGAGTGGATCGAGTATCACATCAAAAAATGTGATGTGGTGTTGCCATTAGTGGCGATTGCTACGCCAATTGAATACACCCGCAACCCGCTGCGCGTGTTCGAACTCGATTTTGAAGAGAACCTCAAGATCATCCGCGATTGCGTAAAATACAAAAAGCGCATCATCTTCCCTTCCACGTCAGAAGTGTACGGCATGTGCACCGATAAACACTTCGATGAAGATCACTCCAACCTGGTAGTGGGGCCGATCAATAAACAGCGCTGGATCTACTCGGTTTCCAAACAACTGCTGGACCGTGTGATCTGGGCGTACGGCGAAAAAGAAGGTCTGCGCTTCACGCTGTTCCGTCCCTTCAACTGGATGGGCCCGCGTCTCGACAACCTGAACGCTGCGCGTATTGGTAGCTCCCGTGCGATTACCCAACTGATCCTCAACCTGGTTGAAGGTTCGCCGATCAAGTTGATCGACGGTGGTGCACAGAAGCGTTGCTTCACTGACATTCGCGATGGTATCGAAGCGTTGTTCCGCATCATTGAGAACAAAAACAGCAACTGTGACGGTCAGGTCGTCAACATCGGCAACCCGGAAAACGAGGCGAGCATCAAAGAGCTGGCTGAACGCCTGCTGGCAAGCTTCGAACGTCATCCGCTGCGCGACCAATTCCCGCCGTTCGCCGGTTTCCGCGAAGTAGAGAGCAGCAGCTACTACGGTAAAGGTTATCAGGACGTCGAGCATCGTAAGCCGTCAATCAAAAATGCGCGTCGCTTGCTGGACTGGACGCCGACCATTGAGATGGATACCACGATCGATAACACGCTGGATTTCTTCCTGCGCACCGTTGAGTTGCAGGATAAGCCATGAAGAAAATTGGTTTGCGCGTAGATGTTGATACCTGGCGTGGAACCAAACTCGGCGTTCCGGCGCTGCTAGAGCAGTTTAGCCTGCATCAGTTGCAGGCCAGTTTCTTCTTTAGCGTTGGGCCGGATAACATGGGGCGCCACTTGTGGCGCCTGATGAAACCGCGCTTCTTATGGAAAATGCTGCGCTCGCGCGCAGCTTCACTCTACGGCTGGGATATTTTATTGGCTGGTACGGCCTGGCCAGGACGTGAGATTGGCCGCGGTCTGGAGGAGATCATCAGCGCCACAGCCGATCATCATGAAGTCGGTCTGCACGCCTGGGATCACTTTGCCTGGCAAACCTGGGCAGGCGTGTGGTCAGAAGAAAAGTTGCTGGAACAGATTTCGCGTGGGAAAGCCGCACTGGAAGCGATTATCGGTGACGCTGTCACTTGCTCTGCCGTGGCCGGATGGCGGGCGGATGGCCGCGTTGTCGCCGCTAAGCAGACCTTCGGTTTCAGCTATAACAGTGATTGTCGTGGTACTGGACCCTTCTTGCCGCGTCTGCGTGATGGCAGCTTAGGCACGGTGCAAATCCCCGTGACATTGCCTACCTGGGATGAAGTCGTCGGACAGTCAGTTAGCGCCGCTGACTATAACGATTTCATTCTTGAGCAGATGCTCGAAGCCGAAGGATCGCCGGTGTACACCATTCATGCTGAAGTTGAAGGCATTATCGGTTCTAAGGCGTTTGGCGAGTTGTTAACCCGCGCAGAGCAACAAGGCATTCACTTCTGTCCTCTGAGCGAGTTGTTACCTGACGATCTCAGCACACTCCCGCAGGGCAATCTGGTACGTGGGCATATACCCGGACGCGAAGGCTGGCTGGGCTGCCAGCGCTAAACGTTAACAGGAAACTTTATAGGAACCACGGATGCGTACAGGCACCAAAACGGCGCTGCTCCTGGCGCTTTTCGCGCTTTATTATCTTATCCCGATCGAATTCCGCGCCTTATGGCAGCCGGATGAAACCCGCTACGCTGAAATCAGCCGTGAAATGCTGGTTAATGGCAATTGGGTGGTACCGCACTTCTTTGATTTGCGTTATTTCGAAAAGCCCATAGCGGGTTATTGGGTCAACAATATCGGCCAGCTCTTGTTTGGCCATACCAACTTCGGTGTACGCGCCGGTTCGATTTTTTGCACCATGCTCAGTGCAGTGCTGATTTATTGGCTGGGCCATCAGATGTTTGCCAGCCGGAAAATCGCACTGACCGGCAGCATCATTTTTCTCACTTCGCTTCTGGTGTATGGCATTGGCACTTACGCGGTGCTGGATCCTATTCTGCTGTTGTGGATGGTTGCCGCGATGTGCAGCTATTGGCTGGTGGCGCAAGCTTCTACTACGCAACAGCGTCTCTGCGGTTATGTGCTGCTGGGCGCAGCCTGCGCGATGGGCTTTATGACCAAGGGCTTCCTTGCGCTGGCGGTGCCGGTATTGGCGATAGTGCCCTGGGCGATTTGGCAAAAACGCTTCGGCGAGCTATTACGCTGGGGACCTTTGACGATCATCGTTGCCGCACTGCTCAGTGCGCCGTGGGCGCTGGCCATTTATCGCCAGGAAGGGGATTTCTGGCATTACTTCTTCTGGGTTGAGCATATTCAGCGCTTTGCAGAGAAAGATGCACAGCACAAAGCCCCCTTCTGGTATTACCTGCCGGTGTTGCTGGCGGGATGCCTGCCGTGGCTGGCGCTGCTGCCGGGCTCACTGATGGGCGCATGGCGCCAGCGTCGTCAACATGCGGGAGCCGTTTACCTGTTAAGTTGGGTGATCTTGCCACTGCTGTTCTTTAGCATCGCTAAAGGCAAACTGCCGACCTACATTCTGCCGTGCTTTGCACCTTTAGCACTGTTGATGGCGCATTACGCCCACAGTGGTTCTGCACAATTAGTGAAGGTGTTTAAAGTTAATGGCTGGATAAACCTGCTGTTTGGCGCCATAACCACCTTAGTCCTGTTGGTGGTGGTTGCGCCATGGGGATTGGCGCACAAGCCCGTTTATACCCATGATGAAATACTGCCGTTAATCTGTGGCGTACTGGCCTTTGCCGGCTGGGGCATTATGGGGTGGTTCAGTCTCAAACCGGGTGCCTGCCGTTGGCAACTGGCGGCGCTTTGTCCGTTAACGCTGGCGCTATTGATCGGCTTCGCGATACCGCAGAAGGTTCGTGACTCCAAACAGCCGCAGAGTTTTGTACAGGCTGTGCATCATCAACTGGCAGACAGCCGTTATCTGCTGGCTGACAATCCTGGCATCGCGGCTGCGGTGGCATGGGAAACTGAGCGCAGTGATATCACTTTCTATGATGCCAAAGGCGAACTGCAATACGGTCTTAGCTATCCCGATGCGAAAACGCGCTATGTTGATGGCGCAGCATTTGCTGACTGGCTGCGTGAACATCGTCGCCATGGCAAAGTGTCCGTGGTGATGATGCTCAACTCGGGCGAGAACGGGCCTGACCCTGCAATGCCAACGCCGGATGACGTTTATCGTCAAGGTCGACTGGTCTATTACGGTTATAACGCGACACCATGAACCTGTTGCTTATTCTTCTGGTCAGTTTGTTGAGCTGCGCCGCCCAGCTTTGTCAAAAGCAGGCGGCGTATCTGGGGAGGCGCCACGGCAAGAAGCAGCTCATCTTGTGGATTGCGCTGAGCCTCTTTTTGCTCGGCGTGGCGATGTTGCTATGGCTGCTGGTATTGCGTGTGGTGCCGGTCAGCGTGGCCTATCCGATGCTGAGTCTCAACTTCGTGTTGGTGGCCATAGCAGCTAAGTTGATCTGGCGTGAGACATACACCTTGCAACAATGGTTCGGTACGCTGGCGATTGTTGCCGGGGTCGCGCTGATGGGGAGCCACCTATGAAAGGGGTGATCCTCGCACTGTGTAGCGTGCTGATGGTGTCGCTGGCGCAATTGGTCCTGCGTGACGCGATGCTACATTTCCCGCCATTGACTGCAATCCTTAGCCCGCAATTCTGGCAGCATCTGCAGCCGCTGCTCCTGCTCGGTCTGGGACTTGGTGCGTACGCATTATCGATGCTGTGCTGGATGCTGGCGCTACGTCATATGCAGCTTAACCGCCTCTATCCGTTGCTGAGCCTGAGTTATGTGCTGGTGTGGCTGGCAGCTATTTCATTGCCAATGTTCGGTGAAGCCTTCCGCTGGAGCAGTTTTGCCGGTGTTGTATTGATTGTGTTTGGATTGTTGTGCGTTTCACTGCCGCGTAAACCTTAGCCGCAGAACGTTAGATGTGACAGGCGAGCCCCATGGAACCAAAGCGGGGACCACATTTCGTCGACGAGCTGCATGGCATGACACTGTCACTTTATCAGGCGTAAATGCTTTTCACTGAGGTCAGCGAGCGAGGGTGCACCCAGCATGCCCAGATCGCGACTGACTTCATTAGTGATAAGGTCAATGGCCCACTCAACCCCCGATGTTCCGCCTACTGCACTTGCATAGTTAAAAGGCCTGCCAACAAAGCAGGCCCTTGCCCCCAGCGCCAATGCTTTGATGGCGTCGGTGCCACGTCGGATGCCGCTGTCCATCATCACCGTCATATTTCCCGCAGCGGTGACAATCTCGGGCAGAACACAAATCGGCGGGATCACCGTATCCAACTGACGACCGCCGTGATTCGAGACCACAATGCCGTCGATGCCAATGGATCTACAGCGCAATGCATCATTTCGACTCAGAATGCCTTTAATAACCATCGCGCCCGTCCAGCGCTGACGAATATGTTCGATATGCTGCCAGGTGAGATGGCTGCGCCCACTGAAGTCACGCACGGCATTTTTGGAAAACAGCGGTGCGCCACGCACTGCGTTGTTGTTCTCGAAATAAGGTATGCCCGAGGTCAGTAAGGTTTTCAACAGCGTGCCGTAAAGTCAGCGGGGATGGGTGACGCCTTGCCACGCCAAGGCCAGACTGGGGCGGAATGGCGTGGAAAATCCGACGCGCACGTTGTTTTCCCGGTTAGCTTTGACCGGCGTATCCACCGTCACGACCAGTACGGATATGCGCGCTCGCTTGACGCGATCCACCAACGCATCAATCTCTTCCAGCGTCTTTGGCAAATAGGCCTGGAACCACATCGCCGGATTAGCCGCAGCCACGTCCTCCAGTGGAATCAACGAGGAACCGCTCATAATAAAGGGCACGTTCTTGCACGCTGCTGCCCGCGCTAAAGCAATATCGCCCTGAAAACCGGTGATGGCAGAGATGCCCATCGGCGCAATACCCACAGGCGCCGCATAGCGATGCCCAAACAGATCTACCTCAGTATTACGTTGCGACACATCGACCATGTTTTCAGGTATCAGGCCGTAATGAGCATAGGATTGCTGAGTGTGATGGAGCGCAATGTTGTCCTCAACACCACCGGACACATAAGCGAACAGCGGATGGGGCAGACGCTTTTGGGCATATTTCTCGAAATCATTTAACGAGAGGCAACGTTGATACAGTTTGCGCATGGGCTAGCGATTCAGCTGTGAGGATAAAGAAGAGAAAAGTCATGCTATTGCAAGAAGGGGGTCTGGCAAATGCTTTAAATGGCATTGCATATCTGAATAAAGCATATGGGCGCACCTTAGTGCGCCCATCGTTAATTAATGTTGTTCCCAGGTATGATATTCGCCATCACGTCGGCCTGGAGCCGTTTCAGGCAATCGCAGCAGGCCTACAACGGAAATCACCCCCAGTACTGCAACATACAGCGCCAGGCCATACCAGTGCCCATCGGTGGCCTGCAGGATTTTCACCGCGACTAAGCCAAGCACGCCACTGCCAATTAACGATCCCACCTGCCAAATCACTGCAATGCCGCTGCAGCGAATATGCGTCGGGAACAGTTCCGGGAACCAGGAAGCCTGTGGGGCGTAGCACATACTGTGGCCCAGCGTCAGCGCGACAATCATCGCACTTTGCGTTAGCCAGTAGCTGTTTTGGGACAGGGCATAAAAGAACGGCACGATGGAAATCACAATCAGCAGTGCACCCATCATGTATACCGGTTTGCGACCGATCTTATCGGATAACGCCCCCATCAGCGGAATGGCAAATACCTCGAGTATCACAGCCACAATCATGCTGTTCATCAGTATGCCGGCGTCGAGATTGTTGGCTTTGCCCCACGCCAGGATAATCACCGTGAAGAGGGCAAAGGCGCAAGCTTCAATTAATTTAGCCGCCACACCATTGATGACTAATTTAGGATTACCGCGAATCACTTCTTTTAACGGACGCGATTCGGCGGCCTTGGTTTCGCGAATGGCGGCGAACACTGGCGATTCATCGATGCGCAAACGAATAAACAATCCTACGATGACCAGCACTGCGCTCAGTAAGAAGGGCACGCGCCAACCCCAATCCATCATTTGTTCCGCGCTCAGGGAGGCATTAAGAATTGCGAACAGTGCCAGCGGCAGCAGGAACCCAACCGGCGCACCGATTTGTACCCAGCTGGCAAAAAAACCACGACGTGATGCTTGCGAATATTCTGCGGTCATCAGGACCGCGCCAGCTTGTTCGCCGCCCACGCCAAAACCTTGCATCAGGCGAATAGCGATCAACAACACCGGTGCCCAGATGCCGATCTTTTCATAGGTTGGCAGCAAGCCAATACAAAAAGTACCGAGACCCACTATCAGGATGGTGGCCACCAGCGCTTTTTTACGTCCCACTTTGTCACCAATATGGCCAAAAACGATGCCGCCAATCGGCCGGGCGAGGAAGCCAACGGCATAAGTTGCAAACGCGGCGAGGGTGCTGATCAAAGGGTCGTGGCTGGGGAAGAACAGGTGGCCAAAAAACAGCACTGCAGCCGTGCCATAGGCAAAGAAATCATAATATTCCGCCGCGGTGCCAATCGCCGAAGCACTGGCGACACGACGAATGAGTGAGGTGTGATTTCCCTGTGCCGTTTGGGTCTGAGTAAAAGTGGAAGATGCCATAGTCAAAATCCTGCAGGTTTATAATTTTAGACTACCATACAAGGATGTTTGTTGGTTTGTTGCGCGAACGATCACAAATTTAAGATGGCGAGAATTTACATCCTCGCTTTGATTCCTGCCTTCGAGAATCGACAGCATATCAATTTTGAGTCAATTATTTCCGACCCGCTACAGCGCTGCGATTATTAATCTTCATAACGTTAATATTCAAAATAGAACGGATCTATTTCACTGGGGAATCGTTTTTTCTGTTATCGGCGAATATCGATAATAAGAATATAAAAACCTCAATAAACCCAGTAATGAATGGACTTTAAATTTAGTCTAATGCATTGATATAAATGAAGATGAGCCCATTAAAATTATTCCGTGTTACCTGCTGATTTTCAAGGGTTAATTCTTAATTTGACTTAAATCCCCCTGTTCACCTTAACTCCAGCTAGACGTTTTCTTTACGAAATGGTGAGATAACTCGACATAATACGCTCTCCATTCTTGTTCTCGCGTTTATTAAACCAATCGTCATGCGCGGTATTAGTTTTTGCCGCGCGAAAAATATTATTTTCTCTCTGGAGGAAAGGATGTTATTTAAATTAAAACCGCTGGTTATCAGTTTGCTGGCTGCACAAGGCATTATGATTCCTGCGATGCAAACCAATGCCGCCGTGATTCAACCCTTTGACCCTGCGAAAAATGACAACAAAGTGGGGGTGTTTTGCGTGTGCAACGGCAGCACACAATCGCTAACGGGGTTGCCGCAATTTACGCCGGGTAAAAGTGGCGAATTGCAGGTCTCCATTGGCGAGTTACAGGATCAAGGCCGATTGGTGACAGATAACAACTTATTGGGTAAAGAGAGGTTGAGTCTGGGGGCGCAAGATTTCACGATCTCCGTGCCTGATGAGGATCACCGCTCTTACAGCAATTTCCAGACTTACAACACTGCCGCGTTAAGCAATCTCGCGCCGGTCGATAGCAGCACCCTGGTCACCGATTTCGAAGAGGTGAAGAATCAGCAGTACATTGATGCGCGTGTTGCCTCAGTGAGTAATGGCACTATCAACGTACAACTAGGCACTGAGGGAGCCAGCACGGTGGCAAATGGTTGGGAGATGGCGGCAAAGCAGAGCCGCTTATTCACTGCCAGCAACAAAGGCAACATGAACTGGGATTCGGATAACCGTATCACATCCACCGCGACGCAGATTCCTGCCGTGTCGCGATGGGGTCTGAATGTGGACAATCTGGTGGCGTATAACGGCGCATTTAGTGTGACCAGCCTCTATGGCGATACCACCGACTTTAACGTGACGTCGTTGAGCGACCTGCAAAATTACAACGACTGGCTGATTGAGCAACTGCAGAATGGCCAAATTAGTTCCGCTGACTACAACAACGAATTTAATAAAGCAGTGACGCTCAGCAGCGGGCAGGTGGTGTGGGGAGTGAATACCCCGGATGACGATGAAGCTTTCCTGCCAATAGGCGAGCGCGTGGTGCTCAGCGCTGACGGTGCCAATGCGCGTGCCACTATTGAGGCAGGAAAAACCCTTGAGGTGGCGAATGCCAACGGCGGAGCGATGCGCGCGGACAATGGTGCCACCGCAACCATTAACGGCAAGTTAGCGAGTACCGGTAGCGGAATCACCGATAATGATGCCCTGGTATTAACCAACGGCAGCAGCGGCATCAACAACGGTGTGATTAATAGTGGTTTCTTTAATAACGCCGATGGGAGTGGCATTGATACCAGCACGCTCGGCATTAACGGATTAGCGGTGAATGCCAGTGATAGTCACTTTATCAACAACGGCATTATCAACAGCGCGGGATCAGCCGTTGTGCTGGATAACAGCGAAGGGGTGAATAACGGCACCATCAATCTGGTCGGCGACAACGGCAGTGCAACAGCGGTGACGCTGAGCGGCGATGCGAGCACCTTTACTAACAACGGCACAATCTATCTTGGCCGTACGCCGCAAAATCATCCCGGTGATGCAACGTCTGACATTATGCTGGATAGCGCCACCGGTATCCTTCAGTTGGGTCGCAACAGCGCAGTCAACAACGGCCACATCATCATGGGTTCGGGCGTACAAAGCGGCGCGGCGATGAGCGTGTCTGGCGGCGCGGATGCCGTCACCCTGAATAATGGCGTCATTGATGTCAATGGTCGCGGCACTGGACTGGCGGTGATGGACTCTGGCAGCGGCGGTCAGGTGGGCAATGCCGGAGTGATTAACCTGAATGGCGATAACGGTACCGGCCTGTTGGTGACGGCGAATGACGGTGGTTTTGCGCACGCCTGGTCTGATGGACAAATCAATATTGCTGGGAATGCAAATGTCACAACAGGGACACGTAACACCGCAGTATGGGTGAAGGGTATCAATAGCGGCGTCGCTTCGGCGGAGATCAGCGGACCGATCACCTTAAACGGAGTTGGCGCGATTGGGATACGCGCGGAAGGCAATGCCACGGTGAATGTGTCGCAGGCGGCTCTACCCACGGGTAATAGCGGTGCCGATCAAATCACCTTTCTCGCTATGGGGCCGAACGCAAAAATTTTACTGCCCGAGAATGGCCACTACGGCGTAACGGGAGAGAACGCATCCATCTTTCGTGTGCAGGATGGCGCGAGCTTTGATGGCAGTGGCATGACGTTAACTTCAAACGGCAACCTTTCCACCGCCGTCCTGGGCAGTGGAGATAACACCACGGTCACCACTGGCAATGCCATCTTTAATCTCGGCGAAAATGGCATCGGGTTGCGTATTGAGGGTGCTGCGCAGGGCACGATTGACGCTGCAACCACCGTCAATATGAATGGCATACATAGCATCGTGGCACAGGTACAAGGCAATCGTACCGACCTCAATGGCAATATTACCAACTCCACAACGCTGCCTTACACCAACACGCTGCTGACTAACAATGCCAATATCTATGGCTCGCAGGATCGGCAGATTGGTTTTATTGCCAGTAGCTCTGGGCAGCTGATCAATAACGGTGATATCGCACTGGAAGGCAGCAACACGGTGGGGATTGGCTCGCTCGGCGGGAATGCCACCAACAATGGCACTGTGTCGATCACGAATGGCAGTAGCGGGCTTTACACCGAGGGTTATACCTATTCGGTTGGCGCTCGTGCGACCAACAACGGCACGATCAATGTCTCCGCCGGCAATGCCAGCGCGACACAGCCTTCCGTGGGCGGCGTAGCTTTTGGGGACGCAGCTTATTTCTACCAAAATGGCACCATCAATCTGTACGGTGAACATGCGGTGGGTGCGCAGGCGGGCAATGGCGGAACGGTAGTGATTGGTGAAGGCAGTCAAATTGCATTCCATGCTGCCAATCAAATCGGTTATCAGGCGCTTGAAGGCTTTAGCAGCATTAGCAACAGCTCCAATTTGACGACGGATGCGGAGAACATCTCGTTACTGAGTGCAGGCGACGGCGGCTATATCAATAACCAGGGTACCGTCACCGTCATTGGCAACAACAGCCGCGCGGTTGCACTGACGGATGGCGGCCTTCTGATCAACAGTGGTTCGATTTCCGCTTATAAAGGTGTGGCTTTGGATGCCTCATCAGGAGCGTCAACTTATCGGCAAAACAGTGGACAGATCTATTCCGAAGGGACCGCTGCCATTCGTGTTGGCAATGGCGGTTCGCTTAACATTATTGGTGATGGGCAAGGCGAACAGTACAACAGTTACAGCAGCAATATCTGGTCCAGCGGTGACGCAGACACGGTGGTGATTGATAACGGTGCCGCAGGGTTTATCGCCGATCATATGGAATTGAGTGGTGCCCGTAATCTTATTAATAACCGCGCTGAAACCAGCAATATTGCACTAAATTATGTGCGACTGGACGTCAATGGCGGTAATGGCATTCGCTCGGCAACGTCGTTCGGCTATGACGACCATGTTTATATCAACGTCAGCAGCAACAGCCTGACCAACGCGCCCGGCATCGGCTATCTGTTTGCTAATGAAGATGGTTCTGTCACCCACAACGATTTGACCCTCGGTCCCAATTACACCATTTTCCTTTCGGGTGCCAATACTACCGGCGTACGCGCTAATACGACCGGCAGAGTGATCAACGAAGGCTTTATCGGTGTGTATGACTTTAGTGGCGGATCGGCGATTGTCACTGACACCGCCAGTGAAGTGATTAACCGGGGTAGTATCGTCTCAAACAGTAAAGTCTCACCGGTGATTGATCTGCGCGGAGGGCAAACACTGTTTATCAACCAGGGGCAAATCAGCGCCACCTTCCCGGATATTGAGGTGGTGGCGGGCGGCGCGACCAACGACCGCATTGCACTGATGTCAGGCAGCGTGGTGGGGGATGTGAATACGGGGGCCGGTAACGACATCGTGCAGGTGTCCGGCGGCACGCTTAATGGCAGCGTGACAATGGGGAGCGGCACTAACCAGGCGCTGGTGGAGAAGGTTGATCTGGCCAATACCCGGCACATCACCACGCAGAATGGCGCAGGCAGCACGCTCTATTTTAATGACATCAATGCGCGCGGCGGGTCATTTAGCGCCGATGACCTGAGCAAAGGCACCAACCTTGGCGGTGGCTGGAGCACCATCAACTTCGATAACACTCAATGGACGTTGACCGATAACCTGAAACTGGCGCACAGCACCATTAATATCGGCGAAGGCTCAACGTTGTATGCGGGCAACGGCGTCAATCCACTGCTGAGTGGCGCCACCGACGGTTCGCTGGTGATGAATAATGCCGGTACGCTGGATCTGACTAATGGCAATGGTGTTCCGGGCAACACGCTAACCATCGATGGCGATCTCAATTCAGCTGGCGGACGCGTGAAGCTCAATACGCAAATTGATACAGGCGTCAGTGACAGTGTGCGTGTGAATGGCAATACCAGCGGCACCACTCTGCTGGATGTTAACCCGACGGGGAACCGTCTGGCGGTGATGACGCCTGAACAGGGCATTGCACTGGCGCAGGTAACCGGCAATGCCAGTGCTAACAGCTTCGCGCTGGCAAAGGGCTATGTCGCCGCGGGTCCTTATCAATATGGTCTTTACAGCGGTTCTAACGGAACCGGTCAGGATTTTCGTCTCGCGAGTAACTTTGTCAGCGATGCAGCAGGTAATGCGGTGCGCCCACAACTTACGCCTCAGATGCCATCTTATATTTCTGCGCCGGTCGGGCTGGCCTACTACAATATGGCGGTGATGGACGATCTTCATAAGCGACTGGGAGAGCTACGTCAGGATTCAGGCAGCAGCGCGGGCAATGGCGGTGAGATGTTTATCCGTTATCTGGGTTCCAATCTCACCTACAAGACGGATCGCAGCCTGAGTCAAAACGGCTACGATTTCGATCTTGATTACAGCGCAGTGCAACTGGGCGGCAATCTGATTCATCTGCAAGGCGCCAGCGACAGTTTGCGAGCCGGAGTGGCCTATACGCGCGGTAATGCCCGTATTCGTCCTGATGCAGCGGACGGTTACAGCTCGACCACTTTCGATAGCGATACCTTGTCGCTGTACGGCACCTGGCTGCGTGACAGTGGCTTCTATGTTGAAGGGGCACTGTCATTCGACTGGCATCGTGGCGATACCGATATTGCGCGGCAAAAAGAGGTGGGCAAACTGAAAGGCAATGGCTGGGGCGCTTCACTGGAAACCGGCTATCCGTGGCAGTTGGGCAATGGCGTACGTCTCGAACCGCAGGCGCAGTTAATGTACTTGCAACTTAACATGGATGATCTGGTGGATCGGGATAACACACGCGTCAGTTGGGGCAATTACGATCAAACCATTGGCCGCGTGGGCGCGCGTTTGGATCGCACCTGGCAAGATACAGCCGGCCAGCAATATACGCCTTATCTGCGCACCAGCTATACGCGTGGTTGGGGAGGGGCGGCCACTACGCGAGCGGGCATTAACGGCGGCGCGGACAGTGTCAGTTTCTACAGCGGAAAGTTCGGACAGATGTGGGATGTGGGCATCGGTGGTACGGCCGCGCTAAAAGGGAATCTCTCATTGTATGCCGAGGCCGACTATCGTCAGGAAATTGACGGTAACGGTACGAAAGGCTGGCGCTATAACGGCGGGGTTCGCTGGCAATTCTGATCGCGTTTACCTTACGCCAATATCCATTGGCGTAAGGTTTTTCTTATTTCCTCTCTCGAATGTTTAAATACATACACGCCGCTATTAATAAACATTGCCCACCTCAATCCAGGGTTATTCGAATCCATCTTCGCCTCTCACTTTTTAAATTAACGCTCCCTTTTGATGTTTAACCATCAAAATAAATCAGCCAGAATGCTTGATATCACATTTCGGAAAATGAATTTCAAATAAAAATTAACATGAAATAAAAATACCGATAGCGTCATTTTCTGTTTTGTTCTGCTGTATTTCCAAATGCGTTTTTACCAGGAGAGGTTATGGAAAAAGAACTGTATATCTCGACCAATACCGCGTCAGGCCCGAATAGCGTGACGCGAACTGAGCCTTTTGTGAAGATTATTGCGCTGGTGGCAACGCTCGGCGGATTATTATTTGGCTACGATACTGGGGTGGTATCGGGTGCGCTGTTATTTATGCGCAGTGACCTGCAATTAACGCCCTTCACCACCGGCCTGGTGACCAGCTCGTTACTGTTTGGAGCCGCATTCGGCGCTTTACTGGCCGGACATTTCGCCGATGCCATGGGCCGGCGCAAAATCATCATCACTCTGGCGTTTATTTTTGCCCTTGGCGCAGTCGGTTCAGCCTTTGCGCCGGATGTTGTGTCGATGATTATGTCACGACTTTTCCTCGGCATTGCCGTGGGCGGTGCTGCGGCGACTGTGCCGGTGTATATCGCTGAAATCGCGCCAGCCAATAAACGCGGCCAACTGGTGACCTTACAGGAGTTGATGATTGTATCGGGTCAACTGCTGGCGTATGTCTCGAATGCAACCTTCAATGAAATCTGGGGCGGTGAACATACCTGGCGCTGGATGCTGGCACTCTCGACTGTTCCCGCCGTGCTGTTGTGGCTGGGCATGATTTTTATGCCAGAAAGCCCGCGCTGGCTTGTGATGCGAGGCAATATCCGCGAAGCCAGGCATGTGTTGGAGAAGACCCGTGCAGCAGACGATGTTGAGTGGGAGTTAGAAGAGATTGAAGAGACCATTGAAGAAAACCGGCAGAAAGGTAAAGGTCGGCTGCGCGATCTGCGTACGCCCTGGCTACGTAAGGTGTTTCTGTTAGGTATTGGTATCGCTGCCATCCAGCAGTTGACCGGCGTTAACACCATTATGTACTACGCGCCGACCATGCTGACAGCAACGGGGCTGAGCAATGATGCCGCGCTGTTTGCCACCATTGCCAACGGCGTCATTTCCGTGTTGATGACCCTGGTCGGGATTTGGATGATAGGCAAAATCGGTCGTCGACCGCTGGTGCTGGTGGGACAGATGGGCTGTACGGCTTGCCTGTTCTTTATTGCCGCCGTGTGCTTCTTCATGCCGGAATATCTGGCAGGCGGAGAGGTCAATCTGCTGCGTGCCTATCTGGTATTGACTGGCATGCTGATGTTCCTGTGTTTCCAGCAAGGCGCACTTTCCCCGGTGACCTGGCTGCTGCTTTCGGAGATCTTCCCGGCGCGCATGCGTGGGATCTGCATGGGCGGCGCGGTGTTCGCACTGTGGATGGCCAACTTTGCAATTTCAATGGCATTTCCAATATTGCTGGCTGCTTTTGGTCTTGCAGGCGCATTCCTCACCTTCGCGATCATCGGTATTGGTGGCTCGATGTTTGTGCTGCGCACCATTCCGGAAACGCGGGGGCGCAGTCTGGAACAGGTCGAGCATTACTTCTTCGCGCTGTATGACGGCAAGCCTTAGGATGGATTTGCGAGCTTGATGTAAATCACTCAACGATGACGCAGTATAAATCCAGAAGATAAATTACTATCAAAACACGCTAAACACTGCAGCAAAACAGAATAACCAAAACACAATGCGCTGATAATCATTTCAGGAAATAACATGAGCCAGAAAATAAGCCGTGACCGTTTTTGTATTAATCGAAAAATTGCGCCGAACTTAACTGTTAATCAGTTTTTCACCCTGGTGAAAGATTTAGGGATAAATAAGGTCGAGATTCGTAATGATATGAAGGGCGGAAGTGTGACGGATGGTTTAGGGGGCGAGAAAATTCGTGAATTGGCAAATCAACATGCGCTGACCATCGAAACAATCAATGCGGTGTATCCCTTTAACCAGTTATCCGCTGAGATATTGGAAAAAACACAGGGTTTATTAAAAGACGCACGTGAAACCGGGGCGAAAGCGCTGGTGCTGTGCCCACTCAATGACGGAACGGTGGTCTCCAGTGAACAAACGGTTGCCGCTTTAAAAACGCTCGCGCCGCTGTTCGCCGAATACGGCATTGAAGGGCTGGTGGAACCTTTGGGCTTTCCACAGAGTTCGCTGCGTTCGGCGGCACTGGCACAACAGTTGATCAAACAGGCAGATGTGCCATTCAAGATCGTGCTCGATACCTTCCATCATCATTTGTATGAAGGCGCAGAACAGGACTTCGCCGGTGGCGTTGACGTTAACCGCATCGGATTGGTTCACCTGTCTGGTGTGACGGATACACGTCCAACTGCAGAATTGACTGATGAAGAACGCATCATGCTCAGCGCTGATGACATGTTGCAATCGAAACGACAAGTCCAGCGCCTGGAGGAGAGAGGTTACACCGGTACTTACGCGTTTGAACCCTTCTCGTCAGTGATGGAAGCGTGGAGCGAAGCGGATATCGCGCGTGAGATTCGTACCAGCATTGATTATCTGAACCATTAATTTTACTCGTACAGAAGAACGAAGGAACAAACCATGACGCTGAATATTGGTGTAATTGGCACTGGCGCAATCGGGCGCGAACACATTCGTCGCTGCAGTCAGGTGCTGCAAAACGCTCGCGTGGTTGCACTGAATGACATCAACCGTGCTAACTGCGAGCAGATCCTGACCGATCTCGCGCTCAAAGCCGAGATCTATGACAATGCACATGACCTGATTAATGCTCCCGATGTACAGGCGGTTCTGGTGACATCATGGGGCCCGACACATGAAGAATTTGTGCTGGCAGCGATTAAAGCCGGGAAAGCGGTATTTTGTGAAAAGCCGCTGGCGGTGACGGCGCAGGGTTGTATGAACATTGTGGAGGCGGAGATCGCGAGTGGTAAAAAGCGCGTGCAGGTTGGCTTCATGCGCCCTTACGATAGCGGCTATCGTGCATTGAAAAGCGTTATTGATAGCGGAGACATTGGCGAACCCTTGATGCTGCACTGCGCACACCGTAACCCGGAAGTCGGCGATGCCTACACCACGGACATGGCGATTACCGATACGCTGATCCATGAACTGGATGTTCTGCGCTGGTTGCTGAAAGACGATTACGTCAGTGCTCAGGTGATTTATCCGCGTAAAACCCGTAAAGCCTCATCGCATCTGAAAGACCCACAGATAGTGCTGCTGGAAACGGCGAAAGGTGTGCGTATTGACGTCGAAATTTTCGTCAACTGTGCCTATGGCTATGATATCCAGTGTGAAGTGGTGGGTGAGACCGGGATTGCGAGCTTACCTGAGCCGATGTCCGTTCAGACGCGAAGCGCGGCTAAACTCTACACGGGAATTCTGATCGACTGGAAAAAGCGCTTCATCGATGCCTATGATGTGGAATTGCAGGATTTCATCAACAATGTGTTGTCTGACAACATGACGGGCCCATCGGCCTGGGATGGCTATGCTGCGGCGGTTGCTGCCGATGCTTGTGTTGCCGCGCAGAACAACGGTGAGATTGTGCCGATTACCATGCCACCACGCCCTGCGTTTTATCAATGACGGAAACACGGGCGCACCAAGTGCGCCCGTGTCAGTAGCCAGCGTCAGAAAGTGTGCTTGATTTATCGTTGGAGATTCACCGCTAAGTGCTGTATAAATATTCAGTTCATTTAAAGCGAGATGGCTTGTTTTGCCTTCTAAAAGGGCTACTTTTTCAGACTTGAATTGAATGTTGCCCACATTTAAATGTCGAAATTTCAGGAAAGGTTGAGTTTTTACTTTGAGGAGGCATCATGTTGAAACGGTTGATGCCCGTTGACGGTTTAAACTTCGTGAAGTCAGGAGATCATATGCCAAAATTTCTGGAGCGTTTTCTCAGCATGCCGGGGCGATTGATGCAATCAATCAACCAGCAGGATATTGAGCAGTCAAATGACAGTAAAATTATCACTGATGCGAACGGTAATGCCTGGTTAAATATGAGTAATCCGCAGGTCCGCGATTCCATGCAGGCTCGCATGAAGGAATTGGCCGCGAAACGTTAAGGATTAACGATGGGTCCGTTGGTGATTATGGTTGTATTGGTCTGTGGCTTTTGGTTTACAGAAAATCATTATCAAAATCACGCATACGCCAGGCCAGAACTAATGGCTGGACATCGTACTTTTATGTTGCCATGCATGGTTGCAAGTTTGTCATTCAGGGATTTTGCCTGGTTCTGTTCATCTACCTGTTTTTACTCATTGTTAGTCTCATTATTTCAATCCCCATGTGTTTGTGTCCACCTATGGCATCAAAGACTTCTATTCGTGGTTAACGAACAAAACGGCTCTCTCATATCCACTGTTTTTCATTCTCTCTTTGTGTGCAGGGTGTTTTATCGCCTGGAGGGCAGGTGATGCCGCACAAAAATCATTGCGTGACGAACGCGTCCGTCAGGCCGCCTATCGTGAAATGGCAGCCCTGGATGCGATTGAATCCCTGCTGGTTCAGGCTATTGATGAGGACATGTTGATTTTCGTTACGCTTAAATCACGCAAGGTCTACATTGGTTATGTCGCCGCACCTCGTATAGAGCACAGTCTCACCCAGCACCTGTCTATCATCCCTTGTATCAGTGGCTACCGGGATAAGGACACGTTGTATTATCACGAACAACATCGTTATTACGAACTCTATCTGAAGAAGGGGATTACGGCGGACTCAAAGGGATTGAACCTGCAACATTTCCGGCATGTGATACCAATGAATGAAGTAGAGGCCATTTCGTTATTTGATACCAGCACTTACCAATGTTTCGATGAATTCATCAACAACAAGTCTGAACACCTCTCTAACGAATGACGCTGTCACCCTACGCTGACACTCAGCGCGTCACGACCTGCTGCCGTTGCCTCTCCCTCACGCCGCTTTCCGTGTAATATCGCCGCCTTTGATGTTTGCAGGGATTTTACAAAATGACGGATTTAACCTTGAGCCGTCGCCAACCCTCTGTTTGGTGGGGCGCGATGATTATCTGCGGCACGGTGGTGGGTGCGGGTATGTTCACCTTGCCAATTGTGATGGCCGGTGCATGGTTTGGTTGGGCGCTGCTGCTGTTATTGGTGACGTGGGGCGCGATGTTGCTATCAGGTTTGCTGTTTATGCGCACCAGCCTGCATTATCCGCAGGGTTCGGGTTATGACACCTTAACCAAAGATCTACTGGGTCGCGGTTGGGCAACGCTTAACGGTCTCAGTATTCTGTTTGTGCTGGGCATCCTGACTTATGCCTACATCTCCGCCAGCGGTCCGGTTTATCAGCACTCGCTCAATCTGGCGGGGCTGCCGCTCTCCACCGCCGGTGCGAAAATCACGCTAACGCTCTGCGTTGCCGCCGTGGTGTGGCTCGGTACCACTGGCGTGAGTCGTTTAATGACCTTCTGCGTACTGGCGAAAATCCTGCTGTTGATCCTGCTCTTTGGTGGTTTGCTGACGCAGGTCAGTTTACCTTCGTTGATCAGCGCGGCGCCAGTTGGGGAAAGCTATTGGCCTTATGCTCTCGGGGTATTGCCGTTTTGTCTGGCGTCTTTTGGTTATCACGGCAATATCACCGGGCTGGTGAGTTATTACCACCGCAATAAACGGCATATCACTCAAGCGCTGGTGCTCGGTACCCTAATGTCGCTGGCACTCTATCTGTTCTGGGTTACCAGCACCATGGGCAATTTGCCGCGCGCGGCATTTCCTGCAATCGTGCAGCAGGGTGGCGATATCGCCGCGCTAATGGCGGCGCTGAGCAATCATCTGCACGTCAGCGCACTGGCATTGATGATGTCGATCTTTTCGCATTTCGCTGTGATTGCGTCCTTTCTCGGCGTTACAGCCGGTCTGTTTGATTTCATCGCCGATCGTTTAGGCTGGGGCAATTCTCCTGCTGCACGGCTGAAAACCGCCTGCCTGACCTTTCTGCCACCATTGATGGCGTCATTACTCTGGCCACATGGCTTTGTCGCTGCGATTGGCTTCGCAGGACTGTTTGCTACGCTTTGGGCGGTGTTTATCCCGGCAATGCTGGCATGGAAAGCACAACAGCGTTTTGCCGGGATGCCGCGTTCCACGCTTCCGATTGTGCTGGTGATGATTTTCGGTGTGCTGAATATCGTCGCCTGGTTACTGAGCTGGGTGGGCTGGCTGCCCACCTTCGGTGGCGCTTGATTTAAGCATCGTGAAATAAACAGAGTGGTGCGCCGCACAATGGGTCGGCCACCACGCTGGCTTCGACCTGAAAAACCTCGCGTAAGACCTGCGGCGTCAATACTTCTGTCGGTGTGCCTTGAGTCACCAACTGCCCCTGCTTCAGTAACACCAGGTGATCGCAATAGCGGCCGGCCTGGTTAAGGTCATGCAGCACGGTAATAACGGTTTTACCCTGTGCTTTGAGTTCACCCATCAATTTCATCAGCTCAACCTGATGATTGATGTCTAACCAGGTGGTGGGTTCATCGAGTAAAACCAGCGGCGTATCTTGCGCCAGCAACATAGCAAGAAAGACCCGCTGGCGTTGGCCTCCTGATAAAGCGGTGACCCGTTGACGCGCGAGGTCACCAATATCCATCCGATCCATCGCATGCTGAACCTGCATTTTGTCGCTGGCTAACAGGCGGCCCCAGAAGGGCAGCCACGGACTGCGTCCATATCCCACCAGCTCTTCAACGCTGATGCCTTCGGGTATCAAATGCTGCTGCGGTAACAACGCCAGATGTCGTGCCAGTTGACGAGAAGTCAGAGACGTTAAAGCTTGCTGTTTAATGCGTATTTCGCCTTGCTGCGGGGTAAGTAATCGGGCAAAACTTTTCAGCAACGTCGATTTGCCACAGCCGTTGGGACCGAGCAACGCGCTAATCTGTCCTCTCGGTAGCGCAAGATTCAAATGGTGAAGGATGCGTTTGTTGCCATAACCGATACAGAGATCGTGAGTTGAGAGTTGCATTTAGCGCTTCCTAATCAGTAACCAGAAAAAGCAGGGAGCACCGAGTAGTGCTGTAATCACACCTGCTGGCAGTTCCATCGGGGGGGCAATAGTGCGTGCGAATAAATCAGCGAATACCAGCAGCAATGCACCACCAATAGCCGCTAGCGGCAGTAAGTGGCGATGGCGTCCGCCAACCCAATGGCGCATCACATGGGGTACCACCAGGCTGATAAAGCCGATTGGCCCACAGATCGCCACGCCGATCGCCGCCAGCGCCACGGCGATGATTAAAGCCCAACGCTGAACGGACGCCAGGCCGAAGCCGAGGGTGGCGGCGCGTTCATCGCCGAGGGCCAGCAGATCAAGATCGCGCGTAAAACGCAGGCTGCCCAGCAGCAACAGTGGGATAGGCAATGCCAGCGTAACCATCGACCAGTCACGTCCCCACAAGCTGCCAGTCAGCCAAAGCAGCGCCATGTTGACATCCTGCGGGCGCGATAACATCAGGTAATCCGTCAAACTTGCCCAGCAAGCCGCCAGCGCGATGCCAACCACTGCCAGACGTAAAGGTGTCGAGAAATTCACCAGCATGCGTAATATCAGTAACGCCAGACATCCACCGCCGAAGGCAAACAGGGGCAGCAAGAAGCCAGGAAGCGCAGGGAAGAGCAGCAGCACTGACAACGTAGCCAGGCTCGCGGCATGGTTGACGCCGAGAATGTCCGGTGAAGCCAGGGGATTGCGAATGATGCCCTGTACCAGAACACCGGAAACGGCCAGCGCCGCCCCCACCAAAACCGCCAGCACCAGGCGCGGCAAACGATATTCGAACACGGCATAGTGGGCATCGCCAGCGGAATGCCATGATTGCCAAAACACCGTCCAGCTCATGCCTTGCACGCCGAGTTTCAAACTGAACAGCGCGGCGACTATCATCCCCGCCAACAGTAAACAGAATACTAAGCGTGCACTCATGAATGGCGTCTCCGCGCCAGCCAGACAAATCCCGGCGCGCCAATCAATCCCAGCACCACGCCAGCGGGTATTTCACCGGGCCAGGCTAACCACCGGGCGGCGATATCCGCCATTAACAAAATCAACGCGCCGAGGATCATCGACATCGGCAACATGATGCGTAAATCATGCCCAATCCACGCCCGCGCCAGATGAGGAACCAACAACCCGATAAAGCCTAACGGCCCGGCTACACTCACACAGGCGCCCACTAGTATCAGCAGTGCCACGCTGAGGAGTCGTCGAAGGCGATACAAATTCACCCCCAGCGCATGAGCAGCCTCATCACCGATGCCGAGCAGATTGAGCGCACGAGCCTGTAATAAAATTAACGGCGTCAGGAAACCGACAAACGGCAGCAGTAACCAGACTTGTTGCCATCGCGCATGGGAAATACCGCCAGCCAGCCAGTAAAGAATGCCAAAGGCGTGATCTTCTGACAGCAGCAGCGTCACACGCGTTAACGCTATGCAAAACGCAGAAAGGGCTATGCCAGCAAGGATCAGCCGCTGGCGGTCGGTGTGCTGGTTACTTCCTCGGCCTGCTGCACTGACGCACAGCCAGCTCAACCCACCCCCCGTAGCCGCGATGATCGAAAGCGGATAGCCCTGCAACACAATCGGGCTAAATGCAGACGTCAGCGCAATCGCCAGAGCCGCACCGCTGTTGATGCCAAGAATAGCCGGTGAGGCCAGCGGATTGTGGGTCAGCACCTGCAACAGCGCACCAGCCAACGCCAGACTGGCTCCCAACATGATGGCCACCAGCGTACGCGGCAGGCGAAGGTTATAAACCAGGGCTTCCGCCACACTGTGCGCGTCTCCTGGCAGCAGTGCATGCCAGGCCGCCTGCGCGGATATCGGTAGCGCGGCAAAACTTATCAGGCTGAACCAAAACGCGGTGCCCAATGCCAGCAGGCTGATTAACCAGCGTTGAAATTGTGTCATGGCGCAGTCAATAACGTGACGGCGTCACTGGCAATTTTTTCCGCGGCAAACAATCCGCGTGCGCGCGCCCAGCTGTTGCTGTCCACTGCGCGGATATGATGCTGCTGTTCAGCCTTGATCAGGCTCCACAACGGATCTTGCTGCCATTTTTTCACTATACTTTCATCGCGATAGTGCGCCACCAGTAACCAATCAGGATTAATCGCCAGCAACTGCTCCAGGCTGAGCACGGTCATCGGCGTGTGATTGACAGGCTGGGGCACCAGAATTCCTAACGCCATTAACACGCCTCCGGTATAACTGGCTGAGGAGTGCAAAGTGAACTGGTTTTCACGTGAAGTGCCAAACAGCACCGAGGTATTTGGCGGCAATTTTGCGGCGGCGTCATGCATACGATGCTGATGCAATGCCAAACGCTGCTGCATTTCAGTATGTTTCCCAACCACATCGCCAATGATCGCGGCAGATTGCAGGTTTTCCGCGTAAGTTTCATTCCTCGATTGCAGTAATAAAACCGGGGCGATGCGCTGCAGTGAGGCATAAATCGTGGCGTGGCGGCTGCTGTCAGCAATAATCAGATCAGGATGTAGGGCGCTAATGGCTTCAAGACTTGGCTGTCCCCGCAGGCCAACGGATTGCCAGGGTTGCAGCTGCTGACGGACTTCTGGCAGCAGACGCTGCGGATCATTGTCATCAGCGATGCCCACCGGGCTCACTGCCACTGCCGCGAGGGCATCCGCAAAGGATAACTCCAGTACCACAATGCGCTGAGGAACCTTCTCGATGGTGAAAGTCCCATGTTGATCCTGCACCGTGACAGCGTGCGCGTTTAAAGCCGATGCGAAGAAACATCCCATCATCAGCCAGCGAAATAATTGTTGCATAGTGACATCTCCACAAAGCAAAAAACCGGGCTAGCCCAAGGGCTGCCCGGTTATAAATGGCTTATCAGAACTTGAGTGAACCCTGCAAATAGAAGGTGCGCGGTTGTCCAGCGTACAGGCCTTTGTTGTTGTCATCATACGATCGAGTGAAATAGTCCTGATCGAACATATTTTTCACGCCAACGGCCAGATTGAGGTTGGCCATTTGTGGGCCGAAATCATAATTGGCACGCGCTCCCCACAGCATAAAGCCGGGAATGCGGCCGGTGCTGCCATCAGCACTCTCCTGAACGGTATTGGCGTTATCAGCGAACTGGCTGGACTGGAAATCACTGTTGAGGTTGAAGGTCCAGTTGCCCGGTTTGTAGTCAATGCCAAGCGTGCCTTTCTGACGCGGTGAGAACGGTACCTGATTACCATAGGTATCGCCTTTTTCACGGATTTCGGCATTCACGTAGGTGTAGCTGGCATAAACTGAGACGTTTTCCAGCGCAGGCTTCAGGGCGGAAAGGTCATAACGTACCTGCGATTCCAGGCCGGTATGACGGGTTTTCCCGCGAGCCGTCACAGAATCGTCAGTCTGATTTGAGTCGTACTGATTGTTAAAGTTAATCAGGAACAAGCCCATTTCGGCCGTCAGCGCGCCGTCATCAAAGCGCGTACCGATCTCCCAGGTGCGTGCTTTCTCAGGTTCAACGCTGCCACTCTCTACGGCTTTACCAATCTGGCTATATTGCACTGTACCGAAGGAGCCTTCGGTGTTGGCGTAGAGGTTCCAGCTGTCGGTCAGGTGATAAAGCACATTCAATGCAGGCAGTGGCGCGTTATAACTGACGTCCTGCTGAGTGCCGCGAATGGCATTGCGTTGATAGGAGCTGATGTGCTCGAAACGCATCCCTGGCGTGATGGTCCAGTTGCCAATATCAATGCGGTCATCAAGATACCAGGCGTGCGCTTCGGTACCAGAACGCGTGTCGCGATCGTAAGAGCTGGCAGTAGAGGGCAATTCACCACTCACGGTTGGGGTGTAATAGCGCATTTCATGACCGGATTCGCTGACATAGCGATAACCGACGCCGACTTCATGGGCAGAAGGGCCAAGATTGAAGCTCTGGCTGTAGCGTGGCTCAATGCCGCGCACCCAGTACTCACGCGGTGATAGGGTGATACGCGACCCTTGTTCGAGATAGCCGCTGCGCAAGGTATGGGTGTAGAAACCAAGAATGTTGAATTTATGCTGTTGATCGGGTTGGAACTGATAGCCCAGGCTGGCTAACTGACGACGCCCCCAGAAGCGGTCATAAGGACGGGTGGATTGCCAGCGATCGGCATTATAATCCGCGCGCGACAGGCCGCCCGGCATATCGGCTTCACCATCGTAGTATTGCAACAGGCTGGTGAAGGTATGGACTTCATTCGGCGCATAACGGCTTTTCAACATCACATCATCAATACGTGTGGCACTGTGTTCTCGCCAGTCACTGCCTCGGGTGCCCGAATAAAGTAGCGCGCTGCCAAAACCGTTGTCAGCCGTTCCGCCGACCAGAAGATTATGGGTTTCCTTTGGGTTATTTTGTGAGGAGGTGGGGCTGAGCTGGCCTTCAACGCCGGCTTCGATACCAAAATGCTCAGGGATGGCACGCGTCACAAAGTTGACCACGCCGCCGACACTTTGTGGCCCGTAACGTACTGCACCGCCGCCGCGCACCACGTCAATAGCATCCATATTGCCCAGTGAAACCGGAGCGAGAGAGAGTTGCGGCTGTCCGTAAGGTGCGAAGGGCACTGGTATGCCATCCATCAGCACGGTTGATCGGCTGGCGAGACGAGGATTGAGGCCACGGATACCAAAGTTCATCGCCAGATCGTGGCTGCCGGTACCGTTATTCTCCGGCGCATTGACGCCCGGAATACGGTTAAGCACTTCGCGCATGCTGGCGGCACCGTTTTTGGCGAAATCCTCGCGACGGATCACATCGCGTGCACCGGCATGTTCGAATACGTCAGATTCACGCGCATCACCTAACCAGTCGCCTACTACGGTCAGACTGGGTTCACCCACGGTGTGACCGAGCGGTTTGACAGTCCATACATTTGCGCCGAGGCCATTAGCCTGAAGATCGCTGCCTTGCAGCAAATGGGTGAACGCATCATTAATCGTATAGTCGCCCTGTAAGCCGGGACTCTTTTTTCCGCGAGTTAGCTCGGCATCCAGTGACAGCGTAATACCCGCTGAGGCCGCAAACTGATTCAACGCGGCATCAAGAGGACCCGCAGGAATGGCATAATGCGCGGTGGCTGGCGCTGCAGCCTGAGCGATGCCTGGTGTGAAACAAGCCAAAGGTAACAAACTCAGGCGAATAGCCATTACCAGCGGGCTGGCTTTGGACAATGCGCGCAGTGAAGAGGCACGTGAAACCGTCATAACGTCTCCAAAAATTATCATTGTTTTGCTGTATTCAGAGAGAAGTCGTATGAGCGGCAGAAAAGGGACAATCCCCGGAGACATTTTTTATAAAAAAATTATCGGGCCTTCACCGTGACCCAATAGCGCGTAACGCGTTGCAGGGAAATGGGCAGCGTTTGTTGCAAAGCATTGAGCGCAACATCGCTTTGCAACAGAGGATAGGTTCCACTGACGCGCAACTGAGCGACTTGAGGATCACAGCGCAAAATGCCCTGGCGATAACGTGCCAGTTGCGCGATGACTTCGCCGAGCGGACGATCGCTGACACTCAACAGGCCACGTGTCCATTGCAGTTTTTCGTCAACCTTTTGCACTGCATCGAAGGCGTTAGCGCTGAAACTCAGCATCTCACCTTGCTGCACGATCATGATCTGATCCGGTTGCTGTGCCAATCGCACTGCCACGGCATGTTGGTTCACCCTCAGCAGGGTGAGATTATCTTGCTGCTCCACGCTAAATTCGGTACCCAGCGCAGTGAGTTGTCCTTGTGGGGTATAAACACGAAGCGGGCGCTTCAGCGCATCCTTGCCACTGGTGAGCGCCAGAGTGCCAAACAGCAAATCAATATGCCGCTCGTTATCGTCATAACGCACATTAGCGGCGGAAGCGGTGTCCAGCGTGAGCAAGCTGCCATCTTTTAATGGGAACTGGCGAATTTCGCCTTTCGCCGTGTGATAGTCAGCGCGGATGCCAGTGGAAAGGTCACTTTGCCAAAGTTGCCAGCTCGCGCCAGCTCCCACAGCGAGCAGTAAGCCCTTCAGAACGTGGCGTCGGGTCAGTTGAGAATCATGCAGCGTTTTGCTGGCAATATTGCCTGGCATGGTCTGCATTTGCTGGCGCAGATTTTCCACCTGCTGCCATGCCCACTGATTTTCATGATTAGCATCGACCCACTGCTGCCACTTTTCTTCCTGCTGCGGACTGACACGTTCGCCGCTTAACACGGCATACCAGTGTGAGGCGTTACGCAGAGCCTGACGTTGTTCAGTCGTGAGGGATGACATGATTTAGATACCGTGCTCAAGGCGAAACAGCAGACAGTGCTCGGTGGCTTTTGCCATATACTTTTTCACTGAACTAACAGACACCGAAAGCTGCTGTGCGATTTCGGCGTAGGTGAGGTTATCCAACTGTGACAGCAGAAATGCCTGACGTGCTTTGTTACCCAGTCCATCCAGCATCTGATCCACGAGTTGCAGCGTTTCCAGCTGACTCTGTTGTAACTCGGGTGAGGGCGTTACCGCTTCCGGCAGTTGGCTGAGAATCTCCAGATAAGCTTTTTCCAGCGCATGACGTCTAAAACGATCGACCATCACGCGTTTGGCAATGGTACACAGGAAAGATTTGGCATCGCGCACTTCGGAGAGATTGTTGCCGCTCATCAGGCGCATGAAAGTATCTTGCGTGACGTCATCCGCATCAAAAGCGGATCGCAGCTTTGCAGTGAGCCATTGCGTCAGCCAGCCGCAGTTATCGGCATAGAATGTCGCAAGCGAAGGCGCAGCAGAGGAAGTGGCAGCGGGCAACATGATGTCAAAGTGTGTCAAATGTAAAGTTGAGCTGATACTAACTGCGAATAGTTATCATTACAATCGATGGGCTGCTTTTTTTGCTTGCGAAACTAACTCAGTAAGTGGATGAAATTCCGTGCAGGGTATGAATGAACAGCGTTGGCACATGGAGCTTTCACGCCAAAAAAAGGGGGGCCATCATCATCCGTGTAACTGGCGGCCCTGTCGACCGCCATCATCTCACTTTTGATTCTTGTCACTGAGGGCCTGGTAATTTTCCTTCGTGACGGTCTGATAGGGCACCCAGTTATAGGCTTCGGTTTTTTTGCCGGTCAGCATATCGCTTGCCACATTAACTGCGCCAATGGCCTGGCCTTTCGCATCCTGGAAAATGGTCACCGCCATTTTGCCATTCTTGATGAATTGCAAACCATCCGGTGTGCCATCAATGCCAGCCACTAACACATCGCTCTTCTTCAACTGATCCAGTGCCATAATCGCACCAATTGCCATCTCATCATTGTTAGCAACAATGGCGTTGATCGAATTGCCATCCTGTAGCCAGGAGAGGGTTTTATCGACGGCTTCATTGCGTTGCCAGTTAGCGGTCTGCTTTTGAATGACTTTAAGACCTGGATGAGCGCTGACATAATCTTCAACGGCTTTAGTGCGTTGGCGCGCTTCCTCGGTAGAGAGTGAACCCATCAGGATGGCGATGTTCCCCTGGTTGTTCATGCGTTTTGCCAGCGCTTCAATCTCCATTTTTCCACTCAAAGCAGAGTCGGAGCCAACGTAAGCCATCTTACCGCTCAGGGGCACTTCAGGTTTACGGTTGACGAAAATCAGAGGGATATTGGCTTTCTTTGCTGCAGCAATCACAGGCATAACACCTTGCGTGTCTACCGGGTTCACGATAATCGCGTCGGCACCCTGATTAATAAAATCATCAACCTGCTGGATTTGCAGTGAAACATCGCCTTTGGCATCGGCAAACTGGCTATTCAATCCTTTCTCTTTCAACTGCGTTTCCATTTGACTGCGCAGGATTGAAACAAAGTCAAGATCCAGATTAGCCAGAGCAACGCCCACCATATACGTTTTGGCTTGCACGACAAACACACTGAGTAAACCACAGGCGATTATTATTGCTTTAATTATATTCATGTTTGTATCTCTGTAAGGTGGATGGGGTATTTGTGCACCCGGGTGCAATAAATTGCGTATCAACACACAGTGCTGTGTATATTTTTCGCTGTGACCCTGAGCGCGTAACATTACTTTCAGATGAGGCTAGAAATTAGTCAACGCGCTAAAAATTGATTCCTTCATCTGGATCACAAAATTTGGGCGAAGCATCCTAACAAGAGAATAGAAATGCTACCGGGTGCAAATTTTTTCTGGCAATGCTCCGCTTGTTTATTACGGGCTTAAGTTACAACATCCAATAGAGTCTCTGAAAGATGCGCATCAGTAAGCCACTGCGTCGATTGAAGCTAAACAGCAGTTTATCGCGCGCATCTAAAGATCTGTCATCGTAGGGCAGTTAAAGATTACAAAGGTATTGATAAACTACAGCATCGCGTTTATCTGGCGTGAATCGAGAGCACTGCCGGCATTGGTGAGAGATAACCCGATATTGCTTCAACAACCCAAGTTCGTTCAGGATGCACAGCCAACCCCTTGAGCCATAACACTTCTGCTCATAGATTTTTTCGCGAATGCTTTTCACGTCCACACGTAGTAGGGAGGCTTCAAGATTGCTGTAATTCGGATGCAGCTTGTTTTACCCAACCTTTATAACAAGCAATTACGTACGAGAATTTAGGTGGTGACGTGCGTGGGGCGTATTGAGGTTGCCCGGCCAAAAAAGTGCCGGGCACAACAGGGCTAGTCTTCAATACTGCTTAACAGCGCATTTTGAATGATTTTCTGGGCTTTGAGTGGATTTTGTTCACTTTGCGCCGCTTGCAACGCGGCAATATCCAGCTTATCCAGTGCACGGTAAATATGCTTCAGGAATCGAATCGACAGATTGGCGGCTTCAACATGGTCTTCACGGAAGGGGAATTGGTCTAGCTGCCATACGCCATCCCAATTATTGATTTTGAGTACATAAAAGAACTCAAAAATTTCTGTCATGTGCACTGTGCCGACAACGAGATCGTCATCCCAGCCACGTAGGTTGTCATTCACGTCCATACCGAACAGCCTGCCGCGGTCAATTATCAACTGGGCTGAGTCCGCTGGTGATTCACCGGCAAATAGCGCGTGGCCAAAGTCCAGCAACACGCCGACGTTATCGAGGCCGATATCTTCGATCCCCAACAAGGTGCGCGCAGCGGAATCCCAGGTCATTTTAACGCGTGGTTCACGCGGTTTGTACTCGATGGCAAATTTGACATCAGGATTGGCACTCGCCAGTTCGCGCATGCCATCAACCGCCAGTTTCCAAAGATTTTTATGATCAACCTGGAAGGGGTAATCCCATCCATCTTGTCCCGGCCAGATTTTCACATAATTAGCACCCAATTCTCGCACGACTGTGGCCGCTTCATGCATCAGGTCGAAGGCCTGTTTGCGCAGTGCGGGATCAGGATTAGTAAAGGCACCGCGAGAAAAGCGGCGCAGATAGATTTCAGGCGTCACGCCAATCGCTTTCAGCCCAGCCTGGTCTAAGGCTTCTTTAACCTGGGCAACGGTAACACCTTCAGTAAAGGGATAGGGCACATCAACATACGATAAGTCTTCAACACTGCCAGCCAGTTTGATCTGGTCTAGCGTGCTGAGCGCCGGACCGTATCCGTCGACGGCATAACGGTCTATGTAGTTAGCAAAATGCCACAAACCGGCACCAAATTTCGGGTAGGTGTAACCACTCATAAGACATTCTCCTTAGGGATTAGGGTAATCCGAGGCGCTACAATGATGGACTGAATATATATTCATTAACGGTTATATATTCCATTCTGCGCCTTGAGCTTCTTGCTTAACCAGCATTGAGTGAAGAAATTGAGGGTGGCCTCACACAAAATATGTGTGTCTGAGGTGAGAAAGGAATCGGTAAAGACATTATCCGTGCACAATTAAAATCAACAGGTGCTACCTTGCTTAATCCTGCGGCAATCAGTTTCCGCCACTCCAGCCTTAAACACGTTAACCTGAGGTCATTCATCATGATGTCTCCCCCAATTCAGCTTGGCCCGACTAAAGCCCCGATAAAATTTACCCAGGTTGAACCCGTTTTCCTCACCGACAAGACTATGCTGGAGCGAAAAAATAAGGTTATGCAAAGGATGGTCGAGGTCGGTTTTGATGCGCTGGTCATTTATGCAGACAAAGAACACGGCGGGAATTTTGAATACTTAACAGGGTTCATCCCGCGTTTTGAAGAGGGGCTGTTGATCGTTGATGCCAGTGGAGAATGTACCGCTATTCTCGGGAATGAGAATCTCAAACTGGCTCGCTTTTCACGCGTACCTGTCACGTTGCTTCACTGCCCGTTGTTTTCGCTGCCTAACCAGCCAATGGATCATGAAACACCGCTTGAAAACCTTCTGGCATCTGCCGGCTTGAGTAACAAAAGTAAAGTAGGCCTGGTGGGATGGAAAATGTTCACCCCAGCCGCAGGCAATGGTTCTGCCTATTTCGATGTACCTTATTTTATTGTTGATGCGTTGCAACGCACGCTGAAAAAAGAGGCTGAACTGTTAAATGCAGCGCACTTATTTATTAGCGGCGCTGGCGGTGCAAGAGTGACCAACAACGCCAATGAAATCGCGCATTATGAGTATGGGGCCAATCTGGCATCTAACTGTATTCTTAAGGCGATGGACGCGGTGGAAGTAGGAGTGCGGGAAATTGATTTGGGCGCGCTTCTGACGGCGGAAGGCCAATACAATACGGTGGTCTCCATCGCTGCCACCGGCGTCCGCTTCGATCATGCTAACCTTTATCCAACATACAAAAGGGTGCAGCACGGCGATCCTTTGTCGCTGACCACAGGATTTAAAGGTGGCTTGTCCAGCAGAGCTGCTTTCGTTATCGCCAGTCCTGCTGAACTGCCTGACGCTCAGAAAGATTGGTTAGACAGAATCGCTAAACCCTACTTCTCTGCACAGGTAGCCTGGCTGGAAAATATCCGCGTGGGTATGTCTGGCGGTGAGCTTTATCACGTGATCGAAAATGTACTGCCCAAAACCCGATATGGCTGGCATCTCAATCCCGGCCATCTGGTTGCTGATGAAGAGTGGATGTCATCGCCGGTTTACCCAAATTCCGGCGAACTGTTGAGAAGTGGCATGATCTTGCAGCTCGATATCATTCCATCGGTACCGGGCTATAACGGTGTCAGCGCAGAAGAGTGTGTTGCGTTGGCCGATTCATCACTTCAGGCTAAGATCGCTGAAGCGTATCCGAAACTTTGGCAGCGAATTACATGTCGACGTGATTACCTGCGCGATGAAATCGGCATTAAACTCAATGCCGATGTATTGCCGCTATCCAATGCTGTTGGCTATTTAAGGCCGTTTTTGCTCGCTAAACACCTGTCTCTCAGCGTGAAGAAATAGAGCGCACTGATAGCGAACATCAGGGCTTAATTTGATTACGCCCGCTGCGTTTTGCCAGATAAAGGGCTTTGTCGGCGTCCTGTTTCAGCTGGTCTGCTTCGCCGGTTTTACCAGTTGACGTCAGCGTGCTGTAGCCAGCGCTGATGGTCACTACGCCAGCTGGAACATCTGAGCTTTCATGTGCAATGCCGGTTTCTGCAACAAATCTGACCGCGCGCTCCGCCACTTTTTTGGCATCTAAGGCTGAGGTGCTGGGCAGAATGATCGCAAACTCTTCACCGCCATAACGTGCCACGATATCGCCTTGATAATGCACGCTATCCTTTAACGCCAGGCCGACATCCTGCAAACACTCATCACCCGCAACATGCCCGTAGGTGTCGTTATAGCGTTTGAAATAATCGATATCGATCATCACCAGCGAGAGCGGCTCAGCGTGCTTTTCTGAACGAAGCAGGGCTTGCTCCAGCAGAGCATCGAACTGACGGCGATTCGCCAGCCCGGTCAAACCATCGACCAACGCCAGGGATTGCAGCGTATGGTTGATGGTGGTCAGTTCATCACGAACATGGGTCAGTTCAATTTGATTACGCACATTGGTACCCACCTGACGCAATACAAAAACGCCCATGCCGGTAATGGTTAAGAGCAGCACAATGTTGAGCAAAACATTCGTCAGGTTGGCCGTCATCCACTCCATGCGAAGCCGGTCACGGTCATAGCCAGCCGTCACAATCAGTGGATAACGCTCTAGTCGAGCATAGCCGAACACACGTTCAACACCGTCGAGCGTTGAACGCCAGGTTGCACTGCCACTTGAAGCGGATTTCAGCTCGGTTTGAAACAGCGGGCTGGCGGATAGGGTTCGGCCAATATAAGTATCAGGGAAAGGGCGGATGTAGAGGGCCGTGGCATCCGCCAGGATCAATCCCAACGCATCTTTATCGCCAAGCGTGTAGTAGCTGTAGTACTGCCGGAAATAATCCACTTTGACCGTCGCAAGGGCGACACCAGCAAAATTCCCCGCATTATCATTTAGGCGTACCGAAACAGGAATCACCAGATCACCGGTGGAGCGACTGCGGATGACATGGCTGATATGGATATCCAGACTGGGATGCGTCCGATGCCAGACAAAGTAATCACGATCGGCGTTACTGGCATTGGTCGGCGTGAAGTTGCCAGATGAAGCCACCCAATGTCCCTCGGTGTCGTAAACAAACAATCCGTGCAGCTGAGGGAGCTTGCTCTGCTGGTCTTTGATTTGATGCAGGAACTGCGGTGTTGCAGCAAAGCTGTTGCCGTTTTGACGTAACTGGCGCACAGCATCCGCGAGGGTAATATCAACCTGTAAAAAGGCATCTTCAGCTTGTTTGGCTAATGAGAGCGAGAGATTGCGTGCATCCTCTTCTTTTTCTGCCAGGTGTTGCTGCCAGGAGTGCCAAAGAGACCAGGCATTAATAGCCACCACCAGTAAACTGATGGAAAGCAGAAATACGGCCATACTTCTTCCAAGAGAAGTCTTTAGCAGACGAGGGGTGCTATCTGAGAGGACACTTTTACGCATTGATACTCTTTGTGCATGCTGAAAAGGTGGGCAGAGTGGATAGGGATATTACAGGATTCATGTAACTGTCATAAGCTGAGTAAAGAAAATTTTATGCATTTGTGGAATAAATCTGATGAGCGAGAATTGGCGCCGTAAGGAAGTGAGCATCAGAAAGCCCAGCATGATGTGTGGTGTGCATCAAAAAATCCAATTTAACATAATCATGATTATGCGCACTTTGATTGTAGCACCCCAATAGTAATGTCCGCTTGTGGCTCAATAAACATGACCGCGTTATGGTACCTCTCACAGAGTCGTTTTCAGTCAGTAAAACTACCGGGAGGCTTGCCGTGATCGCAGATAGCTCAGGGGTATTTACGTTGAAAGAGATTAACCGCGTCAAAGTTATTCAGTACGTTGTCGACCGGCGGCTGACAACCCACCTCGCTGCTGAGCGTCTCAGTATTTCCGACCGGCATTGTCGTCGCCTGCTTCAGCGCTACCGCGAGTCTGGTGCAGCCGGTCTTATCGATGCACGGCGTGGAAAGCCCGGCACACATCTCATCGATGAGAGTCTGCGCCACCACATACTGACGCTGCTACGTGAAAATTACGTGGGTTTTGCCCACAAATTACCGCAGAAATGCTTCAGGTACTTTCCGAGATTGATAAGCGGCTTACTTCACCCAGTCTTCCAGCACCAAACCCGGCACCCGCGCAAATTCCCTGGTATTATTTGTCACCAAGATAGCGCCGGCCGCAATGGCATGGCCGGCAATCGCCGTGTCATTTGGGCCTATCGGTGTTCCGGCTGCGCTTAGGGTGGCCTTAATTACAGCGGTGGCGTCCACCGCCGCCCGATCCCAGGGCACAATCGCATCAAGTCGGGCGCAGAATTCGTCAACCAGTTGACCATGACGCGGCGAGGCTTTCTTTCCAATAGCACCAAAGCGCATTTCTGCGTAAGTAATAGCCGAAACTACAATGCGATGGTTGCGCAGCACCGCTTGTTCAAGCCGTCTGATCACGTCCTCTGGTTGCTCGCGCATAATGAACGAACATATACAAGTATCCAGCATGTAGGTTTTGTTCACAGATCAAATCTTCCCTCATCACTGACAACATCCCCGCGATCCATCATAAAATCCGGGTCCGCTTTCTCAAGCTGCATAAATGAGCCCCAGGTCGGCCGTACGGGACGCAGTATGATGCTGTCACCTTCCCGGACAATCTCTAACTCACTCACCCCTTCAAAATCCATATCGCGTGGCAAACGAATGGCGCGGTTATTGCCATTTTTAAATACAGAAACAGTTCGCATGATCAATCCTCCTGAACGGACTTCCGGCACGGTGCCGTCTCCGGCTTTATGTTTTGAGCTTTATCACTAAGCATATGTCTAGTATATGCCCAGCTTTGACATATGTATATGCCCTGTTCTCTTCTTTAGAAAAACATCAGAATGTGACATACGAAGCCTTAAGTTCCGGGTGACATTAGCAACACGAAAGACATTTCTTGTTTTCATTTTTACCTCTGTGGGTAAAGAAACGTGAAGTAACCTACGCACGCGCGCGGTTCCACTAACCTTGGTAGTACGCGATCTTTAACCTGCCGGGGAAACCATCATGTCGAAGACGAATTTACTGCTGAAGACGCCAATGCTGCTGTTGGCCATTTGTTCAATAATGAGCCTTAACAACGTTCGTGCGGCTGAAGAGCCCCTGTTCCAGCCTTTATCGCCGAAGGTCTCAGACCTCACTCAATATCGCTGGCACAATCGCCCTCTGGTGATCTTCGCCCCATCAAAAACAGATCCTGCTTATGTCGCGCAGATAGCGATGCTGGAGAAGCAGAAAGCAGAATTGGCCGATCGCGATATCATTGTGTTCAGTGATACTTCACCCACAGCTAATGGTACTTTGCGTAAACAACTCAATCCGAAAGGATTTGAAGTGGTGCTGGTTGGAAAAGATGGTGGAATGAAACTACGCGAAACAACACCTCTGAATACTGAGGTTTTGCTCTCAACCATTGATAAAATGCCCATGCGCCAGGCCAAACTCAATGAATGAATTGGACGGGTTCACTCGACATCCAGCAGTGAGCCCGTTTTATAAAAACGTTTCCCGGCGATGTAATGCAAACTGCGCATCTCGTCTGGTGCGTCCTCGAATAACCAGCGCCCTTCTTTAAACACCCGGCTATCCGCCCAGGCACCCTTGATTTCACCGATGAACAAATCGTGGTCGATCTGATTTTGTTCGATAGGTATCAACTCGCAGTACAACCAAGCCGCACAGCCAACCACCAAAGGGAGATGACTTTCCGGTAACTGGAAGAACTCGACGCCAGCTGTGGCTAGCTTATCTGACTGCTCAGCGCGGGAATGCGTACCGAGATAATGAACCATCTGCGCCTGGCTGACGGTTGGGACATGTATAACGAATTTCAGGCTTTGCTCAATCAACTTACGCGTGAAGGTGGATTTATCCAGCACAACCGTCAATTTTGCCGGTTTGAACTCTAATCCACATACCCAGGATGCAGACATCACATTGTCAATCCCGTCATGGCGGGAGGAAACCAATGTCGTTGGGCCATGGTTGATCAGGCGATAGGCTTTTTCCAGCTCAACAGATTCAATATGGGCATTCATAGATTCATTTCATCGCTTAAATTTCAAAGGCCTTTATTGTCGCCTGGTCAAATCGACTTTGCCAATCTCCAGCCATCATCAGGGCAAATCCTCTGCACCCCACGAGTGCAGTGGTTGCTCCATCTTAAACGTTTAAGACGGCGTCGTGGCTGTGCCAGTGCCTGTACCGCCGTAATTAAGCCTGGCGCGTTTCTTGCGTGTAACAAAAGGTTTCCCACCGCTGACGTTGCTTTCCCATTCATCCAAAGAGGTCTTTGCTATGGAATTGAAATGGTTTGAAGATTTTCTCAGTGTTGCACGCTGTTATAGTTTTACCCGTGCCGCGGATGAGCGGCATATCACGCAATCGGCGCTCAGTCGGCGCATCCGGCAACTGGAAGAGTGGCTGGGTGTGCCGTTATTCGATCGTAAAACCTATCCGGTTACGCTCACGCCAGAGGGACAAACCTTCCTCGCGACCACCAGCGAAACGGTATTTTCCATGTCGCATCTGCGCAATGATCTGCACCAGCGCTACAGTTCGCGCACTGCGGTATTACGCTTTGCGATGCTAAATACCCTTTCTCTGACGTTCTTCCCTGACTGGATACAGCGATTAAATCTGCAGCCCAATCTCAGCTATATCCGCCTGTGTAATCAAAAACCGACTTTCGCTGAGCACATCTCCACCTTACACAGCGGTGAAACCGATTTTCTACTGACTTACGCGCACGATGCGGTGTCGCTAATACATCAGCTGGCGGCGTATCCCATGGTGCAACTGGGCCGTGAGCGTGCCATTGCCGTGTGTCGCCCGGATAGCAGTGGCAAGCCACTCTATCCGGTGCGCGCGGATGGCGGTCCGATTCCGTGGTTGAGTTATGGACAACATACCTTCTTTGCTCATGCGCTGGCGCAAATGCTCAGCAAACGCCCGCTTGCTCTTGAAGCGGTATATGAAAATGGTATGTCGGTGAATCTCAAAGCCATGGTCCTGGCCGGTGGCGGCGTGGCGTGGTTGCCATTGAGTCTGGTACATGAAGAACTGGCCAGCGGCAGTTTAGTGCGCGCCGATGACAGCAGCTGGGATATGTCGCTGGCGATTCGGCTCTATCGTCAACCGATTCTGCAAAATTCTCAGGCTGAACAACTGTGGCTGCGAGCATGTGCCAGCGAGACGGCTAATGCGGCCTGACATAAAACTATGCCGTTTTGGAATGGGGAGTGTGAATTGCTCATTGGCCTTACGCTGATGATTTACTCCATGCTGGGGCTTCAGAGAGACGAAAACCTGACCAACCAAGCTGGGGACTATCATGGAAAACAAAGCGTTAGTCTGGAAGTGGGTAGAAGAATATCAAGGGGTATTTTGTGAACTGAGCGATCGCGTCTGGGGCATGCCGGAAATTTGCTATACCGAGTATCGTTCGGTGGCTGAACACACCGCGATGCTAAATCAGCAAGGATTCCGCGTCACAGAAAACGTGGCCGACATCCCCACGGCGGTGATGGGTGAAGCCGGTGAAGGCGGTCCCATCATCGCTTTCCTCGGCGAATATGATGCCTTGCCAGGGTTGAGTCAGGAAGCAGGCGTGGCGCGTTATTCTCCACTGCCGGGCAACGGCCATGGTCATGGCTGCGGGCATAACTTGCTGGGATCGGCTGCCATGCTGGCGGCTACTGCGTTGAAGTCATGGCTTGAAGAGAGCGGCACACCGGGCCGCGTTCGCTATTATGGCTGTCCGGCAGAAGAAGGCGGTGCGGCCAAATCCTTTATGGCGCGTGCTGGCGCATTCGATGGCGTCGATGTGGCCATCACCTGGCATCCAAGCGCGCATCATGAAGTGGCAAAACCGCTTTCTCTCGCTAACACCCGCATGGATTTCGCTTTCAGTGGCCGCTCATCCCACGCTGCGGCTTCTCCACATCTTGGGCGCAGTGCGCTGGATGCCGCCGAATTGATGAACGTTGGCGTACAGTTCCTGCGCGAACACGTGCCGCAAGATTCCCGCATCCATTACGCCTTCCTCGATGCCGGTGGTGTGGCTCCCAATGTGGTACAGGCAAAATCTACCGTGCGCTATGCCATTCGCTCGCGCGATGTCCACGCGATGTTTGAACTGAATGAGCGGGTCAAGCGTGTGGCTCAGGGTGCCGCCATCATGACCGATACCGAAGTGGATATCAGTATCATGAGCGCGGTATCCAACCTGCTTGGCAATCGTCCGTTAGAAGAAGCGATGCAGCGGAATCTGGAAGCGCTTGGTCCGGTGCCATTTGACCAGGCTGACCTCGCCTTTGCAGCTGAAATTCAGGCCACGCTAACAGCGGAAGAGATTGATAACTGCTACCGCAAAACGGGTGTGAAACCCGCCGATCCTAAACCCCTCAGCGATTACATCATTCCGCTCGATACCCACGGAGAGATCATGATTGGCTCGACCGATGTCGGTGATGTCAGTTGGGTGATCCCGACCGTGCAGGCGCACGTACCCACCATGGCTATTGGAACCCCTGGTCACTCATGGCAACTGACCGCGCAAGGCAAAATGCCGGCCGCACACAAAGCGCTGGGCCATGTCGCGAAAGTCATGGCCGCGACGGCGGTGGACGTGCTGACCGACAAAATACTGATGGCCCAGATGAAGAAAGCCCATTTCGAGCAGGTCAGTGAAAAACCCTATCACTGCCCTATTCCAGATGAGGTGAAACCACCCATTCAGCCGCGCCCGGATACTCTGTAACGCCTCAGGAGAGATAGATGAAAAACAAGATGTTAACTGCCGCATTGACGCTGGCAGCGACCTGCTGCGCTGCAGCACAGGCCGCAACGCCCGCCGATTCTTTAGTGATGGCGTGGAACATTGATGCCATCAGTACCTGGGATCCGGCGCAGATTGGTGAAGTGGTCACCAGTGAAATCTATTCAAACACCTGTAACACACTGGTTGATTTTCGCGTCAGTGATGAAACGCAACTCGATCCTGCATTGGCCAAAAGTTGGGATGTCTCTGCCGATCGCAAGACCATCACCTTTCATTTACAGGACAACCTGAAATTTGCCGATGGCTCAGCCGCAACCGCCAGCGACCTGGCGTGGTCGATGCAGCGCGTAGTGAAACTGGGCTACGGCAATGCAGCCGCTATCAAGGAGTATGGCTTTGATAAAGATAACGTCGACTCACGCATTAGCGCGCCCGATGACAAAACGCTGGTGATGAGTTTCGATAAAGCTTACCCCACTAATCTGGTGCTTCAGGCGATTGCCGCCAATAACGTCTCTTCCCTGCTTAACCGCAAAGAAGTCGAAAAACAGGCAGTGGATGGCGATCTGGGACACAAATACCTTTCCACTCATACCGCCTGTATTGGGCCTTATCAACTGGTGCGCTGGAATGCCGGTGAAGGTGTGGTGCTCCAGGCCACCCCGAACTACTGGGGAAAAGCGCCGGTACTGAAGCGCATTCTGATTCGTCATGTGGCTGAAACCGGCACTCAGCGTCTGCTGGTGACGCAGGGCGATGTGGATATCGCCCGCGATCTCTCAGCTGACGACCTGAAAACGCTGGATCAGGGCGGCAAAGTGAAAGTGGAAAAAGTGTTGAAGCCACAGCTGTTTTTCTGGACCTTCAATAATGAAGACCCCATTTTCAAAAACGAAAAAGTCCGTCTCGCCATGCGCTATCTGATCGATTACGACGGGTTAGCGAAGAGCGTCATGCCTTATCTCGGCGTGCCGCGCGCCAGTTTTGTTCAACAAGGGGCGTTTGGTGCGCTGGATGCCAAACAAGGTCAGCCTTTCCATCTCGATCTGGATAAAGCCAAACAGTTGCTGACGGAAGCCGGTTATCCCAATGGTTTCAGTACGGCGGTGTTGTTTGGCACCCTGCCGCATTCGGCGCCAATCGCGCAAAGCGTACAGCAGAATGCCGCCAAAATCGGCGTGAAACTCAATCTGGAACGCATGGCTAACGCGCAGTTGTTCAGCCGGGTACGTGGCCGGGAATTCCAGAGCGCAATGATGGCGTGGCAAACCTCGGTGCCCGATGCCTACGGCAATGCCTCACGTCTGGTTTATAACCCTGACAATCGTAAAGAAGCGCGTGCCACGCAATATCCAAGCTGGCGTGCCGCTTATTACGATCCGCAGATGAATCAGAAAGTGGAAACCGCACTGTTAGAACCGGATGACACTAAGCGCGCTGCACTCTATGGCGATCTGCAGAAAGAGCAGATGCAAAAAGGACCTATGGCGATCATGTTCCAGATGTACAACACCGCGGGAATTAGCCCAACGGTGAAAAACTGGACCTGGAACGGTTTTCGCGTTTGGTATGGTGTCGCAAGTAAATAATGGAGGTGGCAGATGTCACAGGTCATGATACCCGTTGCACACAACCCCCCTTCCGCTGGCTGGCGTCTGATAAGACGCCTTGCTCGTGGGCTTGTCTCGATTGTTTGCACGCTACTGGGGTTAGCTGCCCTGACCTTCTTTATTGGTCGCTTACTGCCTATCGACCCGGTGGTCGCGATCATCGGCGATAACGCCAGTCAGGAAGCCTACGACAAGATGTTTCATCAGTTGGGGCTGGATCAACCGTTGTGGCACCAATTTGCCGACTACGTCTGGCAACTACTGCACCTCGATTTTGGTATCGCTCTGACCACCAGTCATCCGGTGGCGCAGGATATCGCGCGCGTCTTCCCCGCTACGCTGGAACTGGCCACAGTGGCGGCCATTATCGGCGTCGGTTTCGGTATTCCGGCGGGCGTGCTGGCGGCAATGTACCGCAACACGTGGTTCGATCATCTGATCCGCTTCGTGGGGCTACTCAGCTATTCCACCCCGCACTTCTGGCTGGGTCTGATGGGATTGCTGCTGTTTTACGCCACGCTCGGCTGGATTGGCGGACCAGGACGCATCGATTTTATCTACGAGTTCGATTTACATCCGGTGACGGGATTTTGGCTGATCGACAGCGCGCTGAGCGGAAACTGGGATATGTTCCGCAACGTGTTTGGTCACATCATTTTGCCCGCGTCGATTCTTGGCTTGAGCGCGCTGGCTTACATCAGCCGTATGACGCGTAGCTTCATGCTGGAACAACTGTCGCAGGAATACATCATTACCGCTCGCGTGAAAGGTTTGTCGTGGGCGCGATGTGTTTGGGGGCATGCTCTGCGCAATATCGCCGTGCCCACACTGACAGTGGTGGCCCTTTCCTGGGCCTGGCTGCTGGAAGGCGCAGTTCTAACCGAAACCGTGTTTGCCTGGCCCGGCTTTGGTCGCTATCTGACCAATGCCTTACTGGCGGGCGATATGAATGCGGTCGTCGGCTGCACATTGCTAATTGGCGCGATTTTTGTCGGCATCAATCTGCTGTGCGACCTGCTTTATCGTCTGTTCGATCCGCGTACGCGTCAGGAGGAAGCATGACCGATTCCGTCAATAAATCGATGCGCGTTAACCCTTCGCGTAGCTTACGCGCCTGGCTGCGCGATCCTTCGCCGCAGTCACCTTTTCAGGCGCACATGCAACTGCTATGGATTCAGTGGCGACGCTTCTGCGCTAATCACTCCGCGCTCTTTGGTTTGCTGGTGCTGTTGATCATTGCTGGCGCGGCGGTGTTTGCGCCCTGGTTAGCCACACACGATATCTATGCCCAAAACCTCGCTTTCCGCCTGCAACCGTTTTCTGCTGAACACTGGCTAGGGACCGACGAATTGGGACGAGATATTTACAGCCGTCTGCTGTATGGCGCGCGCATCACACTGTATATCGCAGGCTTAACCGCGCTGATCATCACCCCCATTGGCTTACTGGTCGGCACCAGTGCAGGTTATCTCGGCGGTTGGGTTGATACGGTGCTGATGCGTCTGGTGGATATCTTCCTTGCCTTCCCCAGTTTGATTTTGGCACTGGCGTTTGTTGCGGCATTGGGGCCTGGTATCGAGAATGCAATCATCGCGATTTCTCTCTCCGCCTGGCCGCCGATTGCCCGCCTCGCGCGCGCCGAAACTCTGGCCATCCGTAAGATGGATTACATCGCCGCGGTACGCTTACAAGGGGCATCCGCCTGGCACATCATCGTGCGACATATCATCCCCATGTGCCTGCCTTCTGTCATCGTGCGCGTCACCCTTAACATGGCGGCGATTATCCTTACCGCCGCTGGACTGGGTTTCCTGGGGCTTGGCGCTCAAGCGCCTAGTCCGGAATGGGGCGCTATGCTGGCTTCCGGCCGCGAATTCATGCTGAACAATGGCTGGATCGCTGCCATCCCTGGATTAGCAATATTGTTCACCAGTCTCGCCTTCAACCTGTTGGGTGATGGCCTGCGCGACGTAATGGATATCCGCCATGAATAATCTGCTTCAGGTGAAAAACCTCAATATCGTATTTCGCAGCGCGCACGGGGAGCACCGCGCGGTACGTGACGTCTCTTTTCATGTTGGACGTGAGAAAGTGGCGATTGTCGGTGAATCCGGTTCGGGAAAATCACAGACCTGCCGTGCATTGCTGCAGCTGACGCCCAAAATCGGTCGCGTTACCGCCGATCAGATGCAGTTCGGTGATATAGATCTGCTCAACAGCAGTGAAAAACAGATGCGCCAGATTCGCGGAAATCGTATTTCAATGATCCTGCAGGATCCCCGCTTCTCGCTTAATCCGCTAATGCGCATTGGCGATCAGGTGGCGGAAGCCTTCAGGTTGCATCGCCGGGTGAGTAAAAGCGAAGCCAGAGATCGCGCGCTAACGATGCTGGAATCGGTGCATATTCGCGACGTGGCGAAAGTGGCACGCCTCTATCCCCACGAGATTTCTGGCGGTATGGGCCAGCGCGTGATGATCGCGATGATGCTAATCCCCGAGCCGGATTTGATCATCGCCGACGAACCCACCTCCGCACTGGACGTGACGGTGCGCCAGCAGGTGCTGAGCATCCTGAATGAACAGCTGGCGCGGCGTCAAACCGGCCTGCTGTTTATCAGTCATGACCTTAATCTGGTCTCTCGTTTCTGCGATCGCGTGCTGGTGATGTACGCCGGGCGTATTGTCGAAGAGATTCGTGCCGAACGTCTGGAACAGGCGCAGCATCCTTACACGCAGGCATTACTTGCCAGTCAGCCACGTCTGCATCATCCCCTTGATACGCTGCGTGTGCCAACGCGTGATGCCAGCTGGCTCAATGGCCCCTGCTTTCGTGATGGAGTCGCAATATGAAACCTATTCCAACCGCACAACGCAGCATTGAAATGGTGGATGTCAGTATTGCATTCGGTCAGGGAGCACATCGGCGACAGGTGGTTGATAACGTTAGCCTGACGCTGGCACAAGGAGAGTGTTACGGCCTGATTGGTGAATCGGGTTGTGGAAAATCCACCATTTTGCGCGCGCTGGCTGGCCTGAATCACGATTATCAGGGCCATATTCTGTTCAATAATCGTGAACAGCAGCCGCAGCGAGATAAAGCCTTTTATCGCCAGGTGCAGATGGTGTTTCAGGACCCTTACGCCTCGCTCCATCCGAGAAAAATGGTGTGGGCCAGTCTGCGTGAACCGCTGAAGCTGCATGCTATGGACCACCATGAAGCGCGCATCAGCGATGTGCTGCATGCGGTCGGACTTTCCGATGCCTACCGTTATCGGTATCCCCATCAACTTTCTGGTGGTCAACGTCAGCGTGTGGCCATCGCGCGGGCCCTCATTCTCGAACCTTCCGTGCTGTTACTGGATGAGCCGACATCAGCGCTGGACGTCTCAGTTCAGGCTGAAATCCTCAATTTACTCAGCAGCATGCAACGGCAGCGCAGCCTCACTTATTTAATGGTGACGCATGATTTGGCGGTCGTGACACACCTGTGCCGTCGCATCGGCATCATGCATCACGGCAAATTGCTGGAAGAACTCAGTGCGGATAGCGTGCGTCAGGGCGGAGCACGGGAAATCTATACCCGCGAGTTTCTGGCGGCGAGTGAGGCGTGAACCTCTGATCCACACTAAAACGATGAGGCTTTGCCATGTTTGAATCACTTCAGCAACAACTTGAAGGCCAGGCCACTGCCGTGCTGCTGGTGGCGCAGGGTGATGAAATCCTGTTCAGTTACGGCGATGCTGCCCAGCGTTACCCCTGCCACTCGATGCGCAAAAGCTTTCTTAGTGCGCTGATCGGCTGCGCAGTGGCAGAAGGCCGTTTTGATCTCTCCTTAACCTTGCAGACGCTGGGAATCGATGACCGTGAAGGACTGAGCGTCAGCGAGAAACAGGCCACGCTATACGATCTGTTGACCGCCCGTTCTGGCATTTATCACCCGGCGAACTATGAAACCGCCTGGATGCAGCGTATTAAACCTCCGCGCCACCTGCATGCGCCAGGCGAAAACTGGTGCTATAGCAACTGGGATTTTAATGTGCTGGGCAGTGCCTACCGTCAGCTCACGGGAGAGGAGATCAACCAGGCGTTTGCGCAGCGCATTGCCGACCCGCTGGGGATGCAGGATTATCGCGTTGATCAGGACAGTTGGCTGGAACCCGGAGAATTTTCTGATCACCCTGCCTATCCCTTTACGCTCTCAAGTCGCGACCTGCTGCGATTCGGCCAGCTCTTTCTGCAGCAGGGGCGCTGGGGCGATCGACAAATCATCCCGCAACAGTGGGTTCGCACCAGCACCTTGCCTGTTTCGCATGCGGGCGATCGCGGGGGCTACGGCTATATGTGGTGGATCACGCGCGATGGCGTGGCCTGGCCAGAGGTGATCCTGCCAGCGGGCAGTTACTCAGCGCGTGGTGCAGGAGGTCACTTCTGCCTGGTGATGCCGCAACAGAATAGGGTGATCGTACATCGTGTTGACACCCGCACACCGGGGCAAGAGGTGAATCGTTTCCAGATTGGCTCGTTATTGCACAGGCTACTCACCGTATTGGACAGGGAGACATCATCATGACGCTCATCGAATCTCTGGCACAGTGGTGTGCCAATCCACCGCCCTTTACTCTTCGTGCTCGTGAACTGGCGATTGACGCCATCATCGATACCCTGGGCTGCATGGTAGCTGGCCGTAGCGACTTTTCTACCCAGGCGGTGCAGCAGGCATGGCCTCAGATACCCCGTAGCCAGGCGCTCGATGCGTTGTTCAACGCCACGGCCGCTCACGCTATCGACTTTGACGACAACTTTGCACCGGGCATGAGTCACGCATCGGCCGTGTTGGTACCGGCACTGCTGGCCGTGGCGCAAAACAGCGACGGCGCATCGTTGATACGCGCTTATTTAATTGGTCTGCAAGCACAAGCCTATATAGGCGAAGCCATCGGCTATCAGCACTACACTGCCGGCTGGCATGGTACATCCACCGTGGGTTGCATTGGCAGCGCGGCAGGTGTTGCTGCCCTGCTCGGCCAGGATGCAGCAGGGATTGCCCGTACGTTGAGCATTGCGGTAAGTCTGGCCAGTGGGGTCAAAGGCCAGTTTGGCACGCCTCTGAAACCGTTTCATGCCGGAATGGCGGCGCGCAATGCCGTTGAAGCCGCGACGCTGGCGCAAACCGGCATGCAAGGTCGTCTGGATATTCTTGAGTGCGCACAGGGTTTCGCGGAACTCTATGCCGGTCTGTTAAGCCAACCGTCGCTGCCCGGCGCTGAGCAGCATGTCATTGAACAAATCGGTGTGATGCCGAAAAAATATCCGTGCTGCGGGTCTACCCACCGCATTCTCGATGCGATTGCCGATATCCAGCAACAGCAAACATTGAAGATTGACGACATTGAAAGCGTGCACTGCCAAGTGGGGATCGCCAACTGGCGCAATCTTGCCTACCACCAGCCGCAGGATGAAATGCAAGCGCGCTTCTCAATGCAATATTGCGTTGCCATGATGCTCAGGAACGGCACGTTGAGCGTGCAGGACTTTACCGCCGCCAGCGTAAAACAACAGGCAGATGTACAACTGTTGGCGATGATTACCCTCGCGCCATGGACAGCGGAACAGGAGGCTGAAGACAGAAACTTGCCGCATATCCTCACTTTGCGTTTCAGGAATGGTCAGGAAATTGTCCACGCCAGATTGCGGGCGCGTGGTGCGTTAGACGAACCTTTCAGCACCGACGATCGCCAGGCAAAGTTCTTAGATTGTTGTGCAGCGCTACCCCAGGCAGAATTGCTTTATCAGCGCCTAAAGGAATTAGCGCAGCAAGCTGATTTAACGTTTATACGTCAGCTTATGGTTTAACCCTGACAGTATGGGTAGCAGCCATCGTTGGATGGATCCCGTTCATCGCAGGAGAATACGCTTCGGGAGCAGCGGTGAATCGGATCGGTAGAACAACACCGAATCACCGCTAAATTTATAAGCTCGGAAAATATTTTCACTTCTTTGGCAATATTCACATCGCTCATTCGTCTACCTCAGTACGAGCCAATATCGGCTACTGTAATGAGGAATAACAACAATGAGAGATTTCGATATGCGCAGACAACACCGCCGTGACCACCATTTTGGTGGTCATCGCATGATGAAACCGCTGTTGCTCGGCGTGGTGATCATCGCGGCACTTGGGCTGCTGGTGATGTCGCTGTGGAATGCCGTGCTGCCAGCCATCATCGGCGTGAAGGCGATTGGGTTCTGGCAGGCGATCGGGCTGCTGGTATTGTGCCGCATACTATTTGGTGGCTTAGGTTTCCGCCCCGGCATGTTCGGTATGGCACGTCGTCGCATGCACGAACGCTGGATGCAGATGACCCCAGAACAGCGCGAAGAGTTTATGCAACACCGCCGTGAACGTTCGCACCGTGGACGCCGCGATCGCTGTGACTGGCATGTCCGTCGCGATGATGCGCGCTCACCCTCCGACGAAACTCCCGCTAAATCGTCAGACGCAGAGTAAACGCCATGGCGCAGGATTCTCTGCTGATGTCCGCGTTGAACGCCTGTCGGGCAAAATTAAGCGCATTTATTCGCGGCCGCACCTCGATCCGTGAAGATGCCGACGATATCCTGCAGGAAGTGACCTACAAGCTCATGCAGGTTGAGCAACCGGTGGAAAATGTCGCGGCCTGGTTATTCCGTGCCGCACGCAATGAGATGACCGACCGGGCGCGAAAGAAGCGTGAACTGCCGCTAGCCGATCTGATGAACGGCGATGAGGAGGCGGATTTTCCCGAAGATGAGCTGGCTGAAACGCTCTTTGGCGTGCCGGAAACGCCGGAAGATGAGTATCTCAAAGCACTGCTATGGGAAGAACTGGAGGAAGCCTTAGCGGAACTGCCACTCGCTCAGCGCGAGGTTTTTGAAAAAACAGAGTTGTTGGGTTACAGCTACAACGACCTGTCTGAAGAGAGCGGCGTCAGCGTCCAGGCGCTGTTATCACGCAAACATAAAGCGGTGCTTTCCCTGCGTACGCGATTGCGCAGTCTTTATGATGAGCTTACCGCTGAGTAATGAAAACATGGCGTTTTACTGACTGAATCGTAAAAAGAATGGCTGCTACTTACCGTAAATAGCAGCCTATATTTCCAGTTACCACCAGACCGCTTCTTCCCTTGGTTGCACAATGTTTACGGCTTGTCCGATGACCGGTAAAGACAATTTAATTTTTTGCTCACGCGCCAGCGCCGCTATTTGTATCAGGGGGTCATTCCAGTGATGAAAAGCAAGATCGAAGGCCGCGTTATGAATGGGCATTAACCATTTTCCCTTTAAATCCTGAAACGCCCGGATGGTATCCCCTGGCATCATGTGAATATCCGCCCACCGGCTGTCATAAGCCCCATTCTCCAGGCAGGCAACCTCAAATGGACCGTATTTATTGCCGATTTCTTTAAAGCCTGGGAAATAGCCGGAGTCACCGCCAAAAAATAAACGAAACTCATCGGTGATGATGCTCCATGAACACCACAAACGTTTATTGCCGTCAAACAAACCACGTCCGGAAAAGTGCTGCGACGGTGTGGCGACAAAATGCACCTCGCCCACCTCCGTAGATTGCCACCAATCCAGTTGGGTGATCTTCTCCTCAGCCACTCCCCACTTCGCCAGCAAATCGCCGACGCCCAGCGGAGCGAGGAAATAGCGAACACGATCTTTCAACTGCATGATCGTCTGGTAATCCAGATGATCATAATGGTCATGGGATAAAATAATGCCCTCAATAGGCGGTAAATCGCTCAGCTCGATGGGTGCAGCCTGAAAACGCTTTGGCCCGAGCCACTGAAAAGGAGACGCTCGCAGGTTAAATACCGGGTCAGTAAGCCAATACTTACCTTTCAATTTGAGCAGCAGCGATGAATGCCCCAGTCGAAACACACTGTTGTCGGCTGCCATGGCGAGCGCCTCGGACGTGATGGGCTGCACAGGTAATTGCTGCTGAGGTACCGTTTCTTTTGGCTTGTTGAAAGCCAAATCCCAGAACATCTTCATATATTCGCTGAATTTCAACGGCTGCCGGGGAGCAGCATTGGTGAAACGCTTGCCATCGAACTGTGCGGATTGCGGATAACCCTTGATGGCACTGCGGGAGATGCCTGAACAATTCAACATTGATCTTTTCCTGACCGGATACGATGGCTCACAATACCGTGTTTCATTGAACCCTATATGGCATAACGGGCGGTCTGGTCATGAAATTCAACCTTCAGATGACTTTTCATTTCATGAGCGCTAAAGTCACTCTTTTGTTTGATTTTTCGAGGGAAAATGAAACCTTTATTTGTATACGGCACCTTGCAACCAGGTCATTCAAATGCGCATATTCTGGACAGTATCGGTGGAGAGTGGCTGCCCGGAACGGTCAACGGCATCTTCTATGAACGCGGCTGGGGCGCGGCAGCGGATTTTCCCGGCATTGTGCTGGACAACAATGCGGGCCTTGTCAAAGGCTCACTCTTCTTCTCAGAGCATCTGACCGCGCACTGGACAATGCTGGATGAGTTCGAGGAGGGGTATGATCGTGTTGATGTTGAAGTCACCACCCTCGAAGGAGAGAAAATCACAGCGTGGATTTATCAGTTACAGCCGCCACAGGCCTAATCTGCCCTGCTCTTTTCCAGCCTAAGCAAGCGCAACGCCCACGATACCTTGCGAAATGAGAATACATCTGGCTTCTGCGGCATAGGTATTCTCTGCTGTATGGGTTGCAGCACGCTCGCACTTAATAAGCCAGGCTAGAATGAATGCAAACCGCATCAAGGAGCATTCAGATGAGCAAACTCTGCACCGCCTGCAGTACTTCTTATGAAGATGATCCAGGCATCTCACATTGCAAAATTTGCGAAGACGAGCGGCAGTTTGTGCCTGTCAAAGGGCAGCAATGGCTGGAATTCTCGGCTCTGCGTGCCACACATCAAAATAAATGGCAGCAGCATCTAAAGGGATTATTCAGCCTGCAAACTGTCCCGAGTTTCGCCATCAACCAACGTGCTTTTTTACTGCAAAGCGCGCAGGGGAATATTCTCTGGGACTGCATTGCGAATCTGGATGACGCCACGGAATCATTGATACACGCACTCGGCGGTATTGATGCCATTGCCATTTCTCATCCCCATTACTACAGCACCATGCAAGACTGGGCTGCGGCATTTAATGCACCCATCTATTTGCATGAGGATGATCGGGAATGGATTATGCGCCAGAGCTCGCATATTCATCTCTGGCAAGGTGACGAATTGGATTTACTGCCCGATGTCACGATATTACGCCTGGGTGGGCATTTTAAAGGAGGCTGTGTAATGCACTGGTCGCAACATGATGGCGTGCTGTTGAGTGGTGATGTTGTGCAAGTGACACCCGGTGCAAATTCCGTGTCATTTATGTGGAGCTATCCCAACATGTTGCCGCTTTCTGCAGCTACGGTGAATACGCTCATTCACCGACTGGATAAGGTCACCTTCTCGCAGATTTATGGCGCTTTTGCCGGTCGGGAAATGACACAGCAGGCACAATCCATTGTCAGACAGGCAGCTGAACGTTATATCCGCTGCCTGCAATAATTAACCTGCCAGCCCGGTATTCACCCGTTTACCGATTTCTTTCAGCTGAGAATACTTTTCCAGCAAGGACGGGCCATCATCAAGGCTCATGGCAAACATCCATAAATAGGTCATGACCGAATAAATATGGCCTGCGCTCATACCGCCTTTTAAGGCCATCACGCTGATCGTGATGCCAAACAGCAGTGCGGAGGCAATACCAATCGACAAATAGCCAATCGCTTCGCGGTCAGACAAGCGAATCCGCACTTGCGCCAGAAAGTGATAATGGCGATTAAGCTTCTGTTCGCCTGCGGTACTGACAAAACCCACTTCCCGCTCCAGTCGATCATTCATCCGCCCGATAAGCGATTCATTTTTTCGTGTGTAGCCCGGCAAGAATCCGGCAAACAGCAGCAAAACCGTTAAACACGCCAATCCGGCCCAGGGTTCAATGGTGAGTAACATCACCACGGCACCACACATCGAGGCCGCGGAGGTGATCAACATCGGAAGATGCGTTTCAAAAAAATCCACAAACTGGCGTGAAAGCGTCACCCTTGCCGCAATGGCGGAATGGCTGTGCGCCTCTTCACGCTGAGCGAGGATCACGGGCACTGCCAGACCGGCATAAATGCGTGCAAAAGTGCGGGTGTCCATGGTGCGGCGCGCTGCGCCAATCAACCACATAATCATCACTAAACCGGCATAAAACAGGCCGTGAAGTGCGTTGCCATGCATGATGGCGTTGATCGCGAAACCCGCCAGCAACGGGTAAAGCAGGTAAACCACATTTTCAGCGATCACCAGCATCATGGTTAGCAGTAATTTTTTCTTATTACGTTTCGCCAGCACTTTCAGTGTATTAAGGGCGCTGCGTGAGGCCCCGCTTGATATATTTTCAGGTATGATTTGCATTAGATTACGTTCAAATTGCCACTTTTGAGCGGTTGCTCAAAAATGGCAAAAGTGTATTTGAGCACTTGCTCAAAGTCAACGGCGGTGGTGATGAAAGAGACAACAGCAGAATTGCGTGAAAAGATTCTGGATACAGCGGTGGCACTGTTCATCGAAAAAGGTTTAGAGAATGTGAAAACCCGCGAACTGACGACACAGTTGGGGTTATCCCGTAGCCACATTTATCACTACTTTTCAGGCTGGGCGTCATTGAGTCTGGAGGCGTGCGCGCGCTTCGCACAAAAAGATCTTCAGGAATTTACGCAGCAAATTGGAATGCTGCCCTTCCATGAAAGACTGGAAGCCTTTATTGCCGATTATCTGCCGCTGGAACCGGATGCGGTATGGCAGCTTTACAGCTCACTTTGGCGAAAAGCCACTACGGAAGTCGACTATGCCGAACTGGCCACTCAGGTAACAAAGCAGTGGCATGCACTGATGACCGACATCATACGTGATGGGATAAATGCAGGTGTTTTTCGTCAGGCTGATGCAGAACAGGTAGCGCGTCAGCTCAGTGCTATGCTGAACGGCTATGCGGATTTACTCATTGTGGTGCAGGAAGCTGAAGCGCGGGAACAGGCAATCAGCGATCTGCATGCCTTTATTAAACTCGCGCTTTGAATAATAGAAATTTTTCGATTCAGGACGTGGTCACTGAACTGTCCGATTTGGCGACAAAATAGTTATCGTGTTTTTCAATCGTGACACCGCGTTCACGCCAGTATGCTGCCATATTGAAAAACGCATCACTGGTTAAATTGAAGCCAATAATAACTGAAGGGTGTTTACCGCTACTCAGAAACGAGTTTAACTGCTCCATATCCAACGCTTTAACAGACTCCATCATCTTCTCCCGATCTATAACAAGATAATCTGCTTCAACAGATTATCTTGTAATTCTCTTGATGCACAATGCAGTTATATTAATATTACAATCTGCAAAAAATCCGATGAAGGATTGCGGCCACCCGCTTTAAAACCCGCAGATTCTCTGATTAATGAGATCGATCTCAGCTCTGAAGAGTGCAATTTACCCTTAAAGCGAAACGTAAAACTGTGGTTTTTCTTGATGATTGCTTGCTGAATATATCAACAACGCACAACGTCACTCACCGATATTAATTATTATTTGCTATACATCGGTGCTTTTTAGACCGGACGAAATTTCGACGAACGAACCATTCACGGATGTACAGACGTCCAGACGTATATTATAGTCCGTCTCCTACGTTACCCAGGGACTCGTACTATGAACAAATTACTCGTTACCACCCTTCTCGCCGCTGCGGTTTCACTGCTGAGCGCCTGCGACAACAACAAAGACAATGCCATCAAAGTCGCCATTAACACCGGTCCTGACGAAGCGCTCTGGCAGACCGTTAAACAGGTCGCTCATGATAAATATCATCTGGATGTCGATGTGGTGGCATTTAACGATTATGTACAACCGAACGAAGCCCTGTTCAATAAAGATGTCGATGCCAACGCCTTCCAGAGCCTGCCTTATCTGGAGATGCAGTCGAAAGAGCGTGGCTATAAGTTCGCCGTGGTCACCAACACGTTTGTGTTCCCGATTGCCGGCTACTCCCGCAAGATCAAAGCGCTCGATGCACTGCCAGATGGCGCGACCATCACCATCTCTAACGAAGCAACCACTCTCGGTCGCAGCCTGTTGCTGTTGCAAGCTCAGGGACTGATCAAAGTGAAACCCGAAGCGGGCTTGCTGCCAACCACGCTGGATATCACGGATAATCCGAAGAAACTTAAAATCGTTGAAGTGGATACCCCGCAACTGGCCCGTACTCTCGACGATCCGCAGGTGTATATCTCCATCATCAATAACAACTTTGCCGCGCTGGTTAACCTCTCCGCGTCGAAGGATGGCATGTTTATGGAAGGCAAAGCGTCGCCGTATGTGAATGCGATTGTGGCGCGCGAAGATAACAAAGACAGCGCGAATGTGCAGAAGCTAAAAGAGGCTTTCCAGTCGCAGGAAGTGCTGGATAAAGCTAACGAGATTTACAAAGGCGACATTATCAAGGGTTGGTAATAGCCGTTTAAAAGCCGCGCAACAGGCGTGTTGCGCGGCTTTTTATTACTTAAAATCCACTGCCATCAATTCAGCGATGGTTGAATCCTGTGTCGAGGTCACGCAGCGGTGCAGGTAATCAGTAAATTTCGAGGAGGGCGGCATGCCTAACTCCAGCAACTTCTCATTGCAGAACACCACGTTGAGTTTGGAGAAATGGCCGTAAAGATTCATGGCGCGCAACACAATCCGCTCATTGCACGGCCCAAATAACGACGCGAAGTTTTTCTTACTTTCGGCCAGCTCGCGATAATTCACTTTCTGATAACTCTCGCCCACGGGCACATTGCCTGAGGCTTTCGCCATCGCTTTATCAATCTCCGCGAAGGTGACACTGCTGTTGAGCCCCGCCGAAATGTGAATAATGCTTTTATCGACGTTTTCAGCGGTCAACAACAGCTCCAGCGCATCTGCACAATAATCCACAGGCACCACATCAATACGATCGTCCAGCTCACACATAAACTTACCCAATGTCAGTGCCATGCGGAACACCCAGAAAATACTCGGCGATGGCGTGCAGCCATGATCGGAATGGCCCACAACAATAGAGGGACGCGCAATAACCAGCGGCAGTTCGGGTAACATCTCGCTCATCATTTTTTCCACCGTGGCTTTACTCCAGGTGTACTCAACAATGTGCTGATCGCGCAGCGTATTCAGTTTGCTCTCGGTCACCAGGGTGTTAGCTTCCGGCGCACAAGACATTGCCGTTCCGACATGAATAAAGCGCTTAAGTCCGCTGACCTGATTCATACGACTGGCGAAGGTGAAAGTTCCTTCAACGTTAACTTTCCAGATGTAAGGATTCGCCCCAAACGAAGCCACAGCCGCACAGTTGAGCACATGTGTAACGCTATCCAGACGCGGGTCGCCAGTAAACCGCTCTGGTTCCGCGAAATCGCCAATAAGAATGTTATCTGTGGTCAGTGACTCCAACAGATTTTGTGCCACGCCAAATTTAGCCAGATTGGATTGCAACCGACTCAGTCCTTCGGTGGGTGAATCACCGCGCACCAGCAGTAACAGTCGATTATTCTCGCTTTTCTTCAATAAGTTAACCGTTACTGCTCCGCCTAAAAATCCGGTTGCGCCAGTAATTAAAATCGTATTCATAGTATTCAGCTATCAGTTGGTTTCTGGACGAAAACGGTCCATTGAGCGTGGCTTCGAATGTATGCCAGCGCAGATAAATGGCGAATAAATGCGATCTGCACAAGGTGAGGGAAAAAGCGGTCCAGTTAGCTTTCGTTTATCTCTGATAACCATCCGTCATTTTATTTCTCACCGTTCGTCTATTCTGAGATTAAAAAACCGCCGCGATATAAAAATGTCGTAAAAATTTCGCTGCCAGGCGTAAAAATGCAGGTCACAAAACCACCACCCGCTATTAACCGTTCGGGTAAACAGGTATGTTCGCCGTCATAGACACAGCCATCGCCGTTCCACGCTGATAAGAAACAGGAAATATATGAGTCAGACCGAGAAACAGTCTCTGCCTGCTGGCATGTTGGCCGCCGCAGGGATCGTGTTTGGTGATATCGGTACCAGCCCGCTTTACACCCTGAAAGAGTGCCTGTCGATCTTACCGGATGGATCAATCTCAACCACTGCCGTGATGGGTTTTCTGTCACTGATTTTCTGGGCGTTAACCCTGATCGTTACCCTGAAATATGTCTGCTTTGTCATGCGTGCCGACCATGATGGTGAAGGCGGTATTTTAACGCTGATGTCACTGGCGCGTCGTAACGTCGGTCCGAAGATTGGTCACATCATTATTCTGGCCGGTTTGACGGGTGGCGCCTTCTTTTACGGTGATGGCATCATCACGCCGGCGATTTCGGTGCTCTCTGCCATTGAAGGGATTGAGGTGGTATCACCCCAACTCGACAAATACGTGGTCCCACTGGCGGTACTCATACTCACGCTGTTGTTCTTTATCCAGAAACACGGAACGGAAAAAGTCAGTAAGGTGTTTGGGCCGGTGATGTTTATCTGGTTTGTTTCGATTGGCTTACTAGGCCTGCGTGGTATCGCGCTCAATCCCACAGTATTGCAGGCGCTTAACCCCAGCTATGCCCTGACCTTCTTACTGACGCACGAGGCTCTCGCCTTTGCCGCGATGGGCATGGTGGTGCTGGCCGTCACCGGTGCTGAAGCGCTGTATGCGGATATGGGGCATCTCGGCAAAGCGCCGATTCGCCTGGCGTGGCTGGTGATTGCCATGCCGGCATTGGTGCTGAATTACTTCGGTCAGGGGGCGCTGGTGATTGCGGATGCAAAGACGATCAATAACCCGTTCTTCAACCTCGCGCCGGGCTGGGGGCAAATTCCCCTGATAGTGCTGTCAACGCTCGCCACGGTGATCGCAGCCCAGTCGGTGATTACCGGCGTTTACACCCTGACGCATCAAGCGATTCGTCAGGGGTTTCTGCCACCCATGCGTATTGTGTTCACCTCGCATACTGAATCTGGCCAAATCTACATTCCCGTGGTGAACTGGCTGCTGTTTGTTGCGGTAACGGTGATTGTGCTGGCATTCCGTCAGTCCTCGGCCCTCTCCTCCGCTTACGGTATCGTGGTGACCGGCACTATGGTGATCACCGCCTGTCTGGCCGGCGTGGTGGCGCTGCGTAACTGGAAATGGCCACTGCCGCTGGCGGTGATTTTCCTGCTATGTATGCTGAGCATTGACGTGCCGCTGTTTGCGGCGAACCTGATGAAACTGCTGTCAGGTGGTTGGGTTCCGGTACTGATGGCGCTGACCATGATGGGGTTGATGCTGATCTGGAGCACCGAGCGTAATCGGTTAATCAAAAAATTGAACAACGATCCGGAAAGTCTGCAGGCGCTGGTGAAATCACTGGAAACCAATCCGCCCAGTCGTGTACCGGGTACTGCCATCTTCCTGGCGCGTAAAGAGTTTGAGATTCCACAGGCGCTGCTGCATAACCTCAAGCATAACCGGGTGCTGCATAAGCGCGTGGTGTTGCTGAACATCCGCACGACAGATACGCCACGCGTGCACAATCAGAAGCGCATCACCATCACCCAACTTTCGCCGTCCTTTTGGCAGGTAACCGCGGCATACGGCTGGCGAGAAGTCCCTTCAATGGCGGAGGTTTTACACCTGTGCGGACTGGAAGGTTTTGGCTGCACGCTGAATGAAGCGTCTTTCTTTACCTCACACGACACCCTGGTGATGAAAAAACGCCGCGGACTGGCAAGAATAAAAGGCGGCATCTTTCACTTCTGCCAACGCAATGCGCTGCGTGCGCATGAGCAATTTAATATTCCACCCAATCGCGTTATCGAACTGGGTGGACAACGCGAGTTTTAACAAAATGGGGCGTGCATGACGCCCCATTCAACTTATTGCCCTGCCACAAATGTAACCAGATGAAAGAATATTCCCGAAAGTTTAACGGAGTTGTGGCTGAACTTTTCTTAACAACTAATTAGCAATTAAAGCTAAAACGCATAACCTCAAAAGGTGTCTATTAAGCCTACCGGCACTCATTACCTGCCGTGCGCAACTGTCGGAATGTATAAAATCACCATCAACAATAAAATGCATAGCTTCGAAATCGGCTCAGCAGTTATTTTGAGGAGTAAGACCATGAAAGAACTTATTAATGACGTTATCTCTATTTTCACACCGCAAAATGTTAAACCCGTTTTAGTCCGTGCGGATTTGACCCATCGTGAATTATCATCGATTCATCCTGTGGGCTTTACTTCCGTGAGCTGGGCCACTTCGATGGAAGAACTGACTGATGCGATTGTGAAAAAAACGCTCGCTGCAGGGGCCGTGGGTTATCACATCACTGATGTTGAATCCCATGAGCCGGGCCACGATGGTCAGCATGTAATGGCGGCTACCGCAACCCTGTACCATATCAATAGCAAAGTGGCGTACGGCTAATGTTAACCCCCCCTTCGCTGTTGCATTTAAGCCTGCCACTCTTGTGACAGGCTTTTATCTGCAAAGTATTCGGCGAGAAAATCAATAAACACTTTCATGCGCGGCGATTCCGATGTCCGTTGCGTATACACCGCCCAGATATTCGCCTGCTGATACCACTGCGGTAAAACATGGACCAATTCGCCCGTGCTGAGATAAGGCGTTACATCCCATGCCGAGCGGAGCGCAATCCCGTGTGACTTCAACGCCCAGTTTAAAATGACCTTGCCACTGTTTGACGAATAACGGCTATTCAGTCGGCACAATACCTGTTGCTTACCGTCAGTCAGCGCCCAATTGCCGAATGAATTGTTCTTTTCATTGATGATAAGGCAGCTGTGGTCAATTAATTCATCCAGCGAATTGACCGCCCCAGCGCGCGCTAAATATTCAGGGGATGCGCAAAGAATACGCCGATTAACGGCCAGTTTACGCGCGATGTAAGAGTGATTCAGATTATCGCCAACCTGTATATCCACATCGGTGCCGGATTGCATCAAATCAATCTCACGATCGCTTAAAATGAGTTTGATATTTAAAGATGGATGCTGAGAAATAAAGGCTGAAATGGCATCAGATAAATACGCCTGACCAAATCCCAGCGAACAGCCAACGGTCAACTCACCGGTTAATTCGCCGCGCCACTGCTGAAAATTATTCAGAAACGCATCCATTTCCTGTACCACTAGCAGCGCCCCCTCCAGCGCTTTCTCACCTTCTGGCGTCAGGCGCATCACCCGATTGGTGCGGAAGAAAAGCCGGGTGTCGAGCTGTTTCTCAAGAATGGCGATACGTTTGCTGATATACGATGGAGACTGGCCCAGCTCCACGGCAGCGCGACCAAAACCACCATGACGCGCCACGCTGATAAACACATAGAGGTCTTCGACAGAGGGCCAGCCCTGTAGCGGTTTCTGAACGTTTTTCCCGGCAAGCAAGAGCTTCATACTATTACGCAGTTAGCCAACATCGAGCGGTTATAACACAGAATCGAGAAAGCCCTGAAGCTGTGCTAAAAATACCGCCGGGACTTCTTCCTGTGGGGAATGCCCACAAGGCAGTGCCTTGCCCTGCACATTAATGGCCTTCTCCTGCCAGGTTTCAACCACATCGTATAGCTGACCGACCGTGCCCTTTTCCCCCCACAGCAATTGAAGCGGACAAACGATGCGTTTGTCGCTGTCCTCTGCATCGTGCTCTAAATCCACCGTGGCGGCCGCGCGATAATCTTCGCAGACGGCGTGGATCATCTCGGGTTGCTGATAGCAGCGCAAATAATCATTGAATACCGCTTCTGAAGTCGCCCCCGCTGTCTTGAGTTGACCATCAATATGTTTTCGCAGGAAGAAAGCCGGATCGTGTCCGATCATTGTCTCCGGCAGTGGGTAAGGCTGGATAAGAAAGAACCACCAAAAATAGCGCGTAGCAAACGCCTTATCGGTCTGCGCATACATGGTGGCAGTCGGGGCGATATCGACGAAAGTGCCGCAAGCCACTTTCTCCGGATGGTCAAGCGCCAGACGATGTCCAACCCGGGCACCGCGATCGTGTCCGACAAACGCGACACGCGAAAGACCCAGTGCATCAATCAACTGGCTGATATCTTCAGCCATGGCGCGTTTTGAATAGGCCAGATGGCGTTCGTCGCTGGCGGGTTTGTCGCTGTCGCCGTAGCCGCGCAGATCAGGCAGGATCACCTGGTATTTTTGCGCCAGCTGCGGAGCGATTTTACGCCACGCCAGATGATTTTGTGGATGCCCGTGCAGCATCAGCAACGGCGGTCCTTCGCCCCCGATTGCCACGCGTAGTGTGATACCGTTGTCCAGCGTGACCGCTTTCAAGGCAAATCCGTCGATAAACGGCGATGCGCCGCAACCCTTGATGTCACTCATGCTGTTTGTCCTTTAACCCGCTGCAGCCAGGGGCGCTGAGCAAAGTGCCGATGTTCAAACTGCGTAATGTCAGTCTCGTATTGGAGCGTCCAGTCTACCGCGCTGCCGCCACCCATTAACATCTCACGTTTGAGCGCGCTGACCTCAAAATGCAACACCTGCTGATTGAAGGTGAGGGTCTTATCTTCCAGAGAAACCGTAATCTGGTTGTGTTCTGCATCAGCGGTAGCAGCGCTGAGCTGCTGATACGCCTCCTCACTTAGCGTTAGCGTCAATACGCCGTTGCGCTGGCAGTTATCGTCAAAGATGCCGGCAAAACTGGTGCCGATGATGGCGCGAATGCCCAGCTGATTGAGTCCCCACACCGCATGTTCGCGACTGGAACCACAGCCAAAGTTGGGTCCTACCAGCAAGAATGCCGCGTTCTTTCCGGCAGGCTGGTTGAGGATAAACGCGGGATTCGCACTGCCGTCGGGCAAAAATCGCAGGTCAAAGAACACGCCCCGATCCAAACCCTGGCGATCGATGCCTTTCAGAAACTGCTTTGGCATGATCACATCCGTATCAATGTTGGCCGCCGGTAAATGGGCAATGCGTCCGGTGATGCTGTGAAAAGCGTCCATATTAAACCTCTGCTGTCGTGAAGTTGCGTACATCGACCAGATGACCGGCCACCGCAGCGGCGGCGACCATCGCCGGGCTCATTAAATGGGTTCGTGCTCCTGCACCCTGGCGGCCCGCAAAATTGCGGTTGGTTCCTGAAGCACAGCGATCGCCGGGTTCCAGGACATCTTCATTCATTGCCAGGCACATTGAGCACCCCGACTGCCGCCACTCAAAACCTGCATTGATAAAAATGTCGGCTAAGCCTTCAGCCTCTGCTTGCTGACGCACCTGTGTGGAGCCTGGTACGATGATCCCGCGCACGTGTCGGGCGATTTTGCGCTCGCCAATCACCGCTGCTGCAGCGCGCAAATCTTCGATTCTGCCGTTGGTACAGGAGCCAATAAACGCATGGGTGATGGCGATGTCAGACAGGCGCATGCCAGGTTCCAGCCCCATATATTTCAGTGCGGCTTGTATTGCCTGCTGTTTAATCAAATCGGGTTCGTATTGCGGATCAGGTACACAGCCGCCAATAGCACAGGTCTGATCCGGGCTGATGCCCCAGGTCACTTTAGGTCCAAGGTCGCTGCAATCCAGCTCAATCGCACGGTCGAATTTGGCCCCGTCATCACTGCGCAAAGTCATCCATTCGGCCTTTGCCTGCTCCCACAATGCACCCGTTGGCATTTGCGGTTTGCCCTGGATGTAGGCGAATACCTTCTCATCTGGCGCAATAATCGCTCCGCGTGCACCGGCCTCGACAGCCATATTGCACAGCGTCATGCGCCCTTCCATACTCAGCGCGTCAATCGCCGGGCCGTCAAACTCGATGGCATAACCGGTTGCCCCTGAGGCGCCAATATCTTCAATCAACGCCAGAATGATGTCTTTAGCCGAACAGCCATAAGGCAGCTCACCCGTTACCGTGACGCGCATGGTTTTCAGCGTGCGATAAATCAGAGTTTGCGTAGCGAGAAGATGTTCAATTTCTGACGTTCCGATGCCGAAACCCAACGCACCAAATGCGCCATAGGTGGTGGTGTGGCTGTCACCGGCGGCGATCACCATACCGGGCATGACCAGCCCCTGCTCATGCGCAACCACATGCTCGATGCCCTGGCGCGGGTCCATGACATCAAACAGTTCGATGCCAAAATGGGCGGCATTTTGACGGAAGTAATCCACCTGCAGCTGCCCGCCGGCATCGGTCATCGCATCGTCACGCTCTGGACGCGTGGGATTTACGTGATCGACATTGAGTAAGATAGTCGCCGGACGACGTACCGGGCGATGATGTTCACGCAGCCCGCTAAAGGCCTGCGGGCTGGTGTATTCGTTGAGTATTGATCGATCAATATAGAGCAACACATGCCCTTCATCGTCTAACTGACGTACCACATGCTGATCGATCAGTTTTTCATACAGTGTTTTGTTAGCCATGCGATTGCCCACATAAAAGTATCAACAAGTCATTAGAGACTCTAGGGTAATACAGTTGTGGTTAAGACTATGAACACAGTACGTGAAGTGATGGTTTATGAAGTGTGTTTAATGGGCGACCTCACAGCCGCCGATAGAAGTATGATGCTACTGCAAGCGTTCGAAGCGATAAGGTGCGGGATCGATAAGCGGCGTATGCCCGGTCACCAAATCTGCGGCTAACTGCCCGGCTGCGGGTGATGTCCCGAAACCATGCCCTGAAAAGCCCGTCGCCAAAGTTAGCCCAGGTATCGAAGCCACTGGGCCAATCACCGGGTTCGAATCCGGGGTAACATCTATCACGCCAGCCCATGACTCCGCCATCTCCGCCTGCTGGAACACCGGCCACGCCGCGCGAAGGTTGCGCATCGCTTCCTGGTTCAGTGCCGGATTGGCAAGAGGGTCCAGCGTGCGGACCTGCTCAAAGGGTGAACGCCGATCGTTGCGCCAGCGACGTGCCAGTGCAAGATCCTTCACAAAGTATTTGCCCAGCGAAATCCGCAGGTTGTCACGCGCCTGCCGTAGCTGAGGCATATAACGTGTGCCGATCAATAGATGATCAAGCGTTATTGGCGCATCCAGCGCACCGCGTTGAGTGATGATAAAGCCACCGTCCTGGTGTTTTCGGAATGAGAAGTCAGGAGCGCCCACCGCTATATTGGCCGGTCCTTCCAGCGGTTTGGTACGCATCACCGAACAAATCAGCGGCAGCGTCGGCAGATTAATACCGTGATTGCCAAGGAAACGACGCGACCAGGCACCTGCCGCCAGCAACACCTGGTCACAACGAATCTCACCGCGTTCGGTCATCACACCACTGACCTTGCCGTTGCTGGTGACCAGGCCACGCACCGCACAGTGATCCATGATAATCGCCCCCCTGGCGATGGCGGCATTCGCCATCGCGCTGGCCGCCAGCGTGGGTTCGGCTCGCCCGTCGGAAGCAGTGTAAATCCCGCCTGCCCATTTCTCCGCACCGCCTGGCACTTGTGCTGCAATTTGTGCGTGGCTGAGCAAGCGCGTATCCAGGCCAGCGGCACTAACCCCGCTTAACCATTTTTCATGCAGTGACATCTGCTGCTCGTTGTGTGCCACAAACATAATGCCAGCCTGACGATATCCCACGTCACTGCCAACCCGCGCGGCCATCCCCGCCCACAAGCGGTCAGCGGCCTGCGCCAGCGGGATATCCTCCAGCGCACGACTGGTTTTACGGATCCAGCCGAGATTGCGGGAAGACTGTTCGCCCGCAATCCGCCCCTTTTCCAACACCACGACGGGAATATTGCGCTCCGCCAGCGTCAGTGCGGCGGTCAACCCTACAATCCCGCCGCCAATAACGACCACCGTGGTGGCATCCGGCAACGTTGGCGAAGGCGTAACCGGAGAAATAACAGGTGCCATAGCGCGTCTCCCACCCTTACAGGGCTACGGTAATTTCCTGAACCTGAGCGTTACCGGCCCCGCGATAGGCCGTAACTTCCAGTTCAACTTTATAAACGGTCGATCCCAGCGGCGGGCAAGTCACTGTCGAGGCGGGATTAATTCCGCGGAACTTCTCACCAATGATCGCCATCACTGCAGGTACATCCGCCGGATTCTGAATAAACACGCGCGAGCACACCACATCCTGTAATGAGGCATCGATGGCTGCCAGTGCGGCTTCGATATTGGCAAACACCTGCAAAGTCTGCTCGCGCAGGTCTTCGGGAATTTCTTTGGTTTGTGGGTTGCGACCGGCAGTGTTGGAGACATAAATCCAGTTATCCACGGCCACGATGCGCGAATAACTCGCCTGCTCTTCAAATTTCGAACCGGTTTTTACTTTAATGATATTGGTCATGATGTTTTCTCTATTAATGAATGATTTAGCTTAAAACCGGTGATTCCCACAGGTTGAGTTTGACGCCAATGCCTTTTTCCAGTGCGTTGCGATACAACACCGTGCCCCAGGCCACATCTTCCACCGGCATACCACCGACAGACATGATGATGATTTCGCTATCGTTTTGGCGGCCAGGCGCCTCGCCGGCGACAATTTTGCCAATATCTTCCAGCTGCTCCGCCTGCAGCTGCCCTTCAGCGACCATATCCATAAAGCGCACACCGATAATCGGCACGCAGCGATGCGCAGGCTTGGGAACTTCATCAAACCAGGCATGATAGAGTCCGGTGTTATCCAGCACCTTACGCACATCCGACTGCTCCATTCCTTCATCGATATTGCACAGCGCAGGCATGGCGAGGAACGCGCCAGCTTTTACCCATTCACGTTTCACCAGCGGATAAGTGGCGGGATCACCGACTTCACCTGAGCTGCAATAAGTGACAATGTCACTATCGCGCACTACCGCTTCCAGTGAGTCGACAATTTCTATCTGCTTAATTTGTGGATAGGTCTCCTGCACCCAGGTAATGAAGTTATCGAGGCTGCGCTGGCCGCGTCCTTTGACTTTGATGGTGTCGATGTGTGGGCAAACAGCAATAAATGCCGCAACAGCGGTTTTTCCCATCACGCCCGGTCCGAGCAAACCGATCACGCGAGAATCCTTTCGCGCCAGATGACGTGCGCCGACGCCCGGCACCGCCCCGGTGCGATACGCCGACAGCAGATTGGCTGACATATGCGCCAGCGGCGCGCCGGTATCCGCATCATTGAGGGTGAACATCAGAATCGAGCGCGGCAGCCCTTTCTCACGGTTGGCGATGTTGGAGCCATACCACTTGACCCCAGCCGTGCCGAAATTGCCGCCAAGGTAGGCAGGCATCGCCATCATGCGGCGATCGGCAGTGGGTTTTGGCATCGTCGGGAACGGCGAATTTTCCGGGAAGGTCACCATCGCGCCGTGTGAATCATTGTTGGATCCGGCCATGCGATAGTCGCCGTGATACAACAGGCCAAACATCTCTTCCATGGTATCGACACAGGCGGCCATATCGGTCACGCCCGCACGAATCATGTCTTGCTCCGACAGGTAAATAAAATCAATCCGGGTTGAATCACTCATAAGTCGCCTCATCAATCAGTCTTTTGGTCTATTTCCCGCCGTGGCGAGCGCTGCCATAACTAGCGATTTCACTGGCTAAAACCGTCTTAGGTGTCGATGGTCTTCGCTGGGTGAAATAGAAATAGCGCGTCAGTTGTCGAGCTGTATTGAATATTTGCGACATGACGAAATTCGTGCGTGGCACAGCCCTTGCATCACACAGACAGTAAATAGCCCGCAGCGGAGCCCGCCATGACACAATTGCCTCTCTATCGCCACAGTGGATTTCAACCCGAGCAGCCATGGTTTGTGCTGAACGCCGCGCAGCATTATTCGCTGATTGCGTCAGACAACCCGGCTATTTCCCATTTCTACAGTTTTGATGTGGCGCAGAGTGCCAGCATGACGCTGGCGATTCCCGACGGCTGCGTGGATATCGTGTTTGATTGCGATGCGCAGCGGCCTGCAGCACGCGTGTGTGGCACCACGCTGGAAGCGCGCGGTGCCGATATGCAGCATAACCACCACTATTTTGGTGTGCGCTTCGCACCGGGCATCATTCCTGATTTCCTCGATGTGATGGCAGAAGAGATTCCCGATCGTGAGTTTAATTTCCTCGATGTGGTGCCGGATGCACGGTTAGCCTTTGAACAGATCGTGCAGACGCGCGATTTTTCGCGGCAGATTGCTTTGTTCAACGCCAGTTTCACGCCGCGCCTGGTGCGCAAAGCTTCCGCCGTCACATCCTTGATCATCCACACCATGCGCCAGCAGAAAGGCAACATTCGCATTGATCAACTGGAAGCGCTGACCGGCTACACCTGCCGCACTATCCAGCGCCAGTTTCGCCAGGATACCGGGATGTCACCCAAGGCTTTTAGCCGCATTTTGCGCTGCCAGTCGGCGCTGGGCAGCATTCACTTACAGCAGGAAGTATCGTTTAGCGATCTGGCCTTTGATCTTGGATTTAGCGATCAGTCGCACTTCCTGCGCGAGTTTAAAAAGTTTGTCAGCACCACGCCCTGTGATTATCAGCGGCGTATTTCGCATGATGCCTATTTCCATCGTTTGCGTTTCCACTGAGCACTAAAAGGGTGCAGCGTTGCACTGTGACGCTGTCCGATTTTTTCTATCCGCCAGATGCTCAGCTGAGAAATGATGCCGCTATGTTACCGGCCTCAGGCGGCACAGATTGCCTGAGAACTTTCTCTTAGCGGTTGAGGGCTTTGGCGATGAATAAGGATTCCGGCTTACGCAAAAATACGTTGGGTTTGTTTTCTCTGGTCTTTTTTGTCGTCGCGGCAGCCTCGCCGCTGACAGGCGTGGTGGGCGGCTTGCCGGTGGCGATTATTTCTGGCAACGGCGGTGGCATCCCGGTGTTTTATATTCTCTCGTGTATTATTTTGATGTTATTCGCCGTGGGCTTTATTGCCATGAGCCGTCATGTCAATAATGCGGGGGCCTTTTATACCTATATCTCTAAAGGAATCGGCGAAAACTGGGGCGCTTCCGCGTCAGTATTAGCGTTAATGGCGTATATCTCTATTCAGATAGCCATCGTCGCAATGCTGGGATTCTTCACGCAGTTATTTATTGAAGAGCACTTTTCAGCCCATATTCCCTGGTGGGCATTGAGCATGCTATTTGTGCTGGTATGCTGGGTATTGAGCATTAAACGCGTCGAAGTCGGTGGAAAATTACTCGGCATATTAATGCTGGCGGAAGTGGCTATTGTGTTACTCACCGACGTGATGCTGTTAATCAAAAAAGTCGGTCCTTACAGCTTCCAATCGTTCGAGCCGTCGGTGTTTATGCAGGGCAACCTTGGCATCGCCTTTATTTTCACCATCGCCGCTTTTATCGGTTTTGAATCTACCGCCATATATGCGGAAGAGTGCCGTGCCCCACATAAAACTGTGCCGCGTGCCACAGTTTGTGCCTTGTTACTGATCACGGCATTTTTCTGTTTCACCAGTTGGTCACTGGTGCAGGCATACGGTTTTGATCAGATTGTCGCGATTGCCAGCAAAGATCCCGGCAACTTCGTGTTTAACATTACCCGGCAATATGTTGGACAGTGGGCTGTAGAAACCATGTCGGTATTGCTGATCACCAGTTTATTTGCAGCGGCGCTGGCGTTTCATAACAATATTTCACGGTATTTGTTCAGCATTAGCCGCGATGGTCTGATCTGGAAAGAGTTGTGCAAAACTCATCCCACTAACGGCACGCCACATAATGCCAGCCACGTTCACAGCGTGATCATGCTGATGCTACTGGCAGGTATGGGCAGCGCGGGATTGGACCCGATGGTGCACATCTTCGCTATCGGTTCTGCCGTCGCCACACTGTGTATTTTGATTTTACAACTGGGCGTTTCCGCTGCCGTGATACTGTTCTTCCGTCGGATGGAGAATAGCGAAAATCCATTCACCGTATTCTGGGCACCGTTACTGTCAATGGTGTGCATGAGCGTGACGATTATTTTGGTGGTTAATAATCTGCAATCCTTAAGCGGCAGTGATTCCAGCGTGGTGAAGATGATTCCCTGGTTCATTGCTGGCTGCGCCTTGATGGGATACGGTATGTCGCTGAAACGCAATTTTAAAGCTCGCGCTTAGTCATCGTCGTGGTGCGCAGCCATGCGCACCCAGTTAGCGAGTAAATATTTAACCTGGCGTTATGGTGTTTTATTTGACCTAAGTCGCGATGCTCGCTATAAAGAATAACCGCGCAGTACTCACGGATATATCTCCCTACCTTTCGCATTCATTGCTTAAATTCCCGCCATATTGGTTTTATGTAAGTTAAGTAATTAACACCAATACTTTATTAACTAAAAACAAGTTAATCTTTTCGTAACAATCTTTTAATTTGCAAACCGAAATTTTAACGTTCACCTGCAAAGTACAAAGATCAGGATCAGAATGACTCACTCTAAAAAAATCGTGTCTGCCCTTTCACTGGCAGCGCTGCTTGTTTCTTCAGTGGTCCACGCTGAAAACGCACCAGAAAAAACCGATGTTCTGTTAATTGGCGGCGGCGTCATGAGCGCCTCACTGGGAACCTGGCTACAGGAACTGCAACCAGGCTGGAAGCAACTGATGGTTGAGCGTCTGGATGGCGTCGCACTGGAATCGTCTAACGGCTGGAATAACGCCGGTACCGGTCACTCTGCGAACATGGAACTGAACTACACGCCAGAGCGTGCAGACGGTTCAATCGACGTGAGCAAGGCGCTGGAAATTAACGAAGCTTTCATGATTTCCCGTCAGTTCTGGACCTCTCAGGTACAGCGCGGCGTAATGCATGACCCGCGTTCATTCATCAACTCCACCCCACACATGAGCTTTGTCTGGGGCGATAAAAACGTTGAGTATCTGACTAAGCGTTACGATGCACTGCAGAAAACCACCCTGTTCCAGGGCATGAAGTTCTCAACCGATCACAAGCAGATTGAGCAGTGGGCTCCGCTGGTGATGGAAGGTCGCGATCCTAATCAGAAGGTGGCAGCCACCTGGACGCCAGTCGGTACTGACGTTAACTACGGTGAAATCACCCGTCAGTTGATTGGCAGCCTGAAGAAAGATCAGAACTTCAAATTAGAAACATCTTCAGAAGTTACTGATTTCAAACGTAACAGCGATAATTCATGGCACGTCACCATCAAAGATGTGAAGAGCGGTGAGAACCGTTCGGTTGACGCGAAATATGTGTTTATCGGTGCAGGCGGCGCGGCCATCAAACTGCTGCAGAAAACCGGTATTCCTGAAGCGGATAACTACGGCGGCTTCCCGGTCGGGGGTTCGTTCCTGATGACTGAGAATCCAGAAGTGACCAGCCGTCACCTGGAAAAAGTCTACGGCCAGGCTTCAGTTGGCGCACCTCCGATGTCTGTTCCACACATCGATGCCCGTAATCTGGACGGTAAGCGCGTGGTGCTGTTTGGGCCGTTCGCGACCTTCTCCACCAAATACTTGAAAAACGGCTCACTGTTCGATCTGTTAAGCGCTACTACCACCAGCAATATCATGCCGATGACTCACGTGGGTATCGATAACTTTGACCTGGTGAAGTACCTGATTGGTCAGGTGATGCTGAACGACGACGATCGTTTTGCCGCGCTGAAAGAGTACTACCCGAACGCACGTAAAGAAGACTGGAAACTGATCCAGGCGGGTCAACGCGTACAGATCATCAAGAAAGATGCGGATAAAGGCGGCGTGCTGAAACTCGGCACCGAAATCGTGACCGATCAGCAGAAAACCGTGGCGGCCCTGTTGGGTGCATCACCAGGTGCTTCAACTGCTGCGCCAATCACCCTCGACGTGATGAAGAAGTTGTTCCCGGAGCAGTTCGCTTCTCCTGAGTGGCAAGAGAAGATCCGCGGCATCATTCCAAGCTTCGGCCAGAAACTGAACGGTAACACCGCACTGACTCAGCAGGTCTGGGACAACACCGCTGCTACGCTGCAGTTGACCAAACCACCGGTCATCAACATGGGTGATCAGTCCGTTGCCCCTACGCAGGCTAAGCCTCGTGCAGAATCCGCTAAGCAGGATATGGCGCTGTAATTCTCCTTCGCGCTAATGAAGAAAGCCGGACAATGTCCGGCTTTTTTGTGTCTGGAATAAGGTCAAATCGCATAGCAGACACTCAACCTTCTGCGTGCTAAAATTGGGTATCATTGAATGAGGCAAAGACATGAATAAATCTGCATCATTAAGTGTTGCTAATCAGGTACGTGAACTGGCTAAAGTTCACCACGTAACGGCTGACCGTGATGGTATGAGTCGCATGGCTGTTGCAATTACTCGCCTGGCCGATGACATCGTAGAACTTGATGTCATCGAACAACTTCTGGTTAATCTGAAGAAAAAAGGCATTTTAACCAAGGCAGAAACGCTGGAGATGCAAGGCGACTATCTGCGTGAGAAAAGACAAATTAAACAGAATTTTTCTGCATGATTTTTGATCCTTTCGGCGACTATGAAACAGCGGGTTATTTACAGAATGCCTTAAATTTAAAAGATCCTGATGAAGTTAAAGCTTCTGAACATCTTTCATTCGAACTGAGTCTGGAAGATGCGCTACTGTACCTATCAACGCTAAAACACGTAAAATATTCTTCCATACTTAAAGTTCACGAAATTCTTTTCGGTGACTTCTATCACTGGGCAGGAAAAGGCCGAAACGAGTTAGTTCCTCACCTATCGATCTTTAAAGGCGCGCGTGAAGACGAACACTTTACGGTATTTGAATATCCACATCTTATTCAGCTTGCAGTGGAGTATGCGTTAAAGCTTGCCAGTGACAGGGACAAATTTCGTCAAAAGCCAGGAGAAGTGATGGGGCAGTTGGCTTTTGTTCACCCTTTCCTCAATGGTAACGGACGTACAATTTTGCTAACTTTCATGGAATTAAGCTTCCGTGCAGGTTTTTCTGTCGACTGGTCTAAAACAAAAAAAGATGATTACCTTCGCACATTGAGCAGAGAAATTCGTGAACCTGGGAAAGGACATCTGGATCGTTATCTCCAACCGTTCATTATCGAGATTCATAGCAGGGACGAATGGCCTTTAACCATCGGTAGTATTAAAGGCCTGGATGGATTGGATAAAGGGCAAATCAATTATAGCGACATTGACGATCCGCTAGTCAGGAAACATTATAAAAGCTACCAGTCACAACCTTTAGATAATAAATCTTAATGGCTGTTATTCATCCCCCAAACCAGTGCCTGTCTTGCATGGGCAATACGCGGTTGGCGCAGAGCGCTGGGTAACCAGATAAGGTGATAACGAATTTCCGTATCCCTTACCGGCGCGTCCAGCATCACCAACTCCCCTTGCGCGATTTGCGCCTGGCATAAAAATGCTGGCATCACCGACCAGCCAAATCCGCCGCAGAGTAAACTTCGCAAACCACGTAAATCCTGCCCAACTACCGCAGGTAACAGCGTCTGGTATTTAATGCGATTTTTATCCAGCCAATGATCAATCAAAGAGAGTTTTAGGTCATAAGCCAGCAAAGGTTCTTTAATCAAATCCGCAGAAAAATCTGCACTGTTGTGTAAGCGAGCCGCCACGGCCGGTGCAGCCACTGCAACCACACGGTCCTGAAAAATCACTTCAGCCTTTAAACGTGGATCGGTCACCGGATGTGCCGTCACGCCAAGATCACAGTGCCCTTCAATCACCATCTGCGCAACGAGCGGACCATCACCGCTGTGCATATGCACGCGAATGCCGCTTTCAAGCAGAGGCAGCAATTCAGCCGATAATTTCTCCGCCATAAAATCAGCATGTCCAATGATCTGCAACGTTCCACTCACATCCATCGATCGGGCACGCGCCGATGATAAAGCAGACTCTGCGGTATCCAGAGAGTTGCCTATATCAGCGGCCAAATCGTCGGCAGCGGCCGTCGGCATTACGCCATGGGCCTGACGTTCAAACAGCGGTCGACCCACTGCGACTTCCAGGCCGCTAATGTGTTGCGAAACCGCAGGCTGCGTCAGATTCAGTGCGCGCGCCGCACCGGAAATTGAGCGCTGGCGATACACTTCCATAAACGTTCGTAAGCGAACCAGTGACATAGTGCCCCATAAATTATTTTATACCCCTGCCAAAATAGCCTTGTTAGCCGTCAAACACCAGCGCGAGTAAGCTGCCCACATCTTGAAACGCACGGGAAAAAATCATGTCACTTCAGCAAGAATTACTGCATTTGCTGCACACAATGAAACAGGCTCATCTGCAGAACGAACCTGCTAGCGCCGAACTTCGCCGTGATCGCTTATTACGCAGCATGGCATTAATTCGCGAGAATCATGCTGCGTTTACTGCGGCTATCAGCGCCGATTTTGGTCATCGCAGTGCCTATCAAACCCAGGCGGCCGACCTTATGACCACCATCAACATGTTGCAGCACTCCGCCGAGCATCTGGAGCAGTGGATGCAGCCGGAGATCGTCGAAGTCCCGGTTGCGGGTATGCAGGCGCGTATCGAACCGCAACCTTTAGGTGTCGTTGGCATTATCAGCCCGTGGAATTTCCCGATTAACCTGGCATTTGGCCCATTGGCCGGTGTGTTTGCTGCGGGCAACACTGCTATGCTAAAACCCTCTGAGCTGACACCCCACACCTCGGCATTACTGGCGGAGTTAGTGCCGCGTTACTTTGCCGCCGATGAACTCAGCGTGGTTTTGGGTGACGCCAGCGTGGGACAAGCGTTTAGCGCTCTGCCATTCGACCATCTGGTCTTCACCGGCAGCACCGCCGTCGGAAAGCATGTGATGCGTGCAGCGGCAGAGAATCTGGTGCCTGTTACGCTGGAACTGGGTGGAAAGTCGCCGGTGGTGATCGACGCAGATGCGGATGTGGCAATGGCGGCAGCCCGAACCCTGACCATAAAAACCTTTAACGCCGGTCAAATTTGTATATCACCGGATTACCTATTACTTCCGTATGCCGCTGAAGCGGAATTTATCACCGCGGCACGGCAGTTCATGCATCAGACGTACCCAACGCTACAAAGCAACGTGGATTACACCGCCATAATCAGTGCTCGTCATTATCAGCGATTGATCGGTCTGATCGAAGATGCCCGAGCTAAAGGTGCCCGGATCGTTAGCCTGGCCCCTGCGGGTGAGCCGGACTTTGATGCGCAAAGCCGCAAAATCGCGCCGCATTTGATCCTCAATGTCTCCGAAGAGATGGCAGTCATGCAGGAAGAGATTTTTGGCCCGCTGCTGCCAGTCAAAAGCTACAGCGGAGAGGTAGAGGAAGCGATTCGCTATATCAATGCGCATCCACGTCCACTGGCCGCTTACTATTTTGGCCATGATAGACAGCGTCAAAAGCTGATGGCTCAGCACACCACTTCTGGCGCACTGGTGATAAATGATGTCATGACCCATGCTTCTCTCGACAGCCTGCCATTTGGTGGCGTGGGCGCATCCGGTATCGGCGCGTATCACGGGATTCACGGATTCCGTCGTTTCAGTCACGCCAAGCCGATTGTGATCCAGGATGAGGCGGGCACCACAAATTTACGGCTGCGTGCGCCCTATCAGGACAAAAGCGCAGCATTGACTGCATTACTGAATAACCAACATTAATCGAGGACAGACAATGAAAATTTTGATGGTTTTGACATCACATGACGCGTTGGGCAACACCGGCAAAAAAACCGGGTTCTGGCTGGAAGAGTTCGCCGCACCCTACTTCGTGTTTAAAGATGCGGGTGCCGAAGTGGTGTTGGCTTCTCCGGCGGGTGGACAACCGCCGCTGGATCCAAAAAGTGATTTACCTGAATTTCAGACTGCTATGACCGAACGTTTCAAATCTGATGCGGCGGCACAGCAGGCGCTGGCCAATACCGTGAAGTTGGCAAGCATTGATCAGCAGGATTTCGATACGGTCTTTTATCCTGGCGGCCACGGTCCACTGTGGGATCTGGCGGAGTCAGCAGACTCCATCCAGTTGATCGAATCTTTCGATCGTGCGGGTAAGCCGATGGGTTTTGTCTGCCATGCACCTGGCGCATTGCGCCATGTGAAAGCTGCGAGCGGCACCCCGTTAATTCAGGGTAAGCAGGTCACCGGCTTTACCAATAGCGAAGAAGCAGCCGTTGAGCTGACCGACGTGGTGCCTTTCCTGATTGAGGATGAGTTCATCAAACTGGGCGCGCATTATCAAAAAGGCACGGACTGGGCACCGTTTGTCGTACAAGACGGTCAGTTGATCACCGGGCAAAATCCGGCCAGCTCAGAAGATGTGGCGAAAGCGCTGCTGCTGCAACTGGCAGCACAACAGCCTTAATCGCGTTAAAGCGCATCACTGCTCTGGCGGTGATGCGCCCTCGTCTTATTAACCCTCCCATTAATGAATTTTGCTCATAGGTGCTAGTAGACTGGCGCACCTAATCAATCCCTTCCGCCTTTGTTAAGCTACCCCGCAATCCCTTTTCCATCACTGTATTCAAGCCCTGGCACCGCACAGGCCCCATCCTTTTCTTATAAAAGGACACTATGGATATCAAAACTGCAACGCATCCTCCGGATATGAAAACCGGCATCGCTTTTATTATTATTCTTAGCGCGCTGATGGCATTTACCTCGCTCTCAACCGACATCTATCTTCCGGCGATGCCCGCGATGTCAGCCGCGTTACACGGCGATTCGGAACTGACGTTCACCGGATTTCTGATTGGCTTTGCCATCGCACAGCTAATCTGGGGCCCGATTAGCGATCAACTCGGCCGAAAAACACCGCTATATATCGGGATGATTATCTTTGCTGTCGGCTCAGCGGGATGCGCACTCTCCAGCGACATGCCTCAGATTGTCTTCTGGCGTGTCATTCAGGCCGCTGGCGCCTGCACCGGCCCGATGCTGGCGCGTGCCATGATCCGCGACCTTTTCAGCCGCACGCGTGCTGCGCAGATGCTGTCGACGCTGATCATTGTTATGGCGATTGCCCCTATCGCGGGGCCATTAATGGGTGGGCAAATCATTCGTTACTCGCAATGGCCGGTGATTTTCTGGTTTCTGGCGGTAGTCGGCGCATAGATGTTCATATCACTGCTCTGGCTTCCTGAAACACTGCCGGCAGAAAAAAGGGTAACGGCGTCACCTCGGCAAATAATGGGTAATTATCGCACCCTGCTGCAAAATAAAAACTTTATGCGTTTTACCTTATGCGTGACTTTTTATTACGTTGCTGCTTACGCCTTTATTGTCGGTTCGCCTGCGGTGTATATCAGCTATTTCGGCATCACGGTAGTGGGATTGTTTCCTCACTGCTGCTGGCAGGGCTTAACAACGGTACGCCCTGGATTATGGTGAGCATTATGACGGTATTCACCCTGTTCAGTTTTCTTAGCACGCTTGGCGGAGGAAAAGCCCAGCCAAAAATGGCAGAAATTTAATGCTGAAGTGAAATGTTAAATATGACATTAAACATTTGGTGCGGTGAGCCCAGCATGCAATTGCTAAATCTAAAATAGTCGGTAACGTCGTGGCTTCATCTGCTAATAAAAATAAGCGAGCTTAATTAATGAGCAACATCCAGTCTTCATTCCTTTCTTACACCGTGGACAACGAGACATTTGAAGGTTATTTAGTTTACCAGGCTGATAATAACACTGCTCAACCGGGCATTGTTATTGCGCCCAATTGGATGGGGGCCACCACTGATGCTGCTGAACAAGCCAAAGCCATTGCCGCCCACGGCTATGTGGTGCTGGTAGCTGACCTGTACGGTCAGGGTCAACGCCCCACTAACGGCGAAGAAGCGGGTGCGATGATGATGGCAGTGAAAGACACCCCCGCCGAAGTGGCGCGCATGCAGGCAGCCCTCAGCGCATTGCGCACCCAAACCACCGCCCCCGTCAACGCCGATAAGGTTGCGGCTATCGGTTTCTGCTTCGGCGGCCATTGTGCGCTTGAACTGGCACGTAGCGGCGCGGACATCAAAGCGGCCGCCTCTTTCCACGGCACGCTGGATACCCAGGGCGCTTATGACAGTCATACTATCCAGGCTTCACTGCTGGTACTGGACGGCGCGGCCGATCCTCTTGTGCCGCGCGAGCAGCTAGCCGCCTTCGCCAATGAGATGAACAGCAAAGGCGTTGACTGGCAGCTGGTGAGCTTTGCCGGTGCGGTGCACTCCTTCACCGATCCAAAAGCCGATAATGCTGGCGTATCGCAGTATCATCCGGAAGTGACGCAGCGTGCCTTCAAACGCCTGTATCAATTGCTGGATGAAGTGTTTTAATGACGCGGCGGGAGGATGACTAGCCTCCCGCTATTTCCCCGTCTTTCAGCGCACGCGTAAAATCCCGCCATCAATGGCCGCTACACTGGTTTTGCCACAAAACGCCATCGACAGATCAAACTCGTTACGGATGATGCTTAGCGCTGTGGTCACCCCTTCTTCACCTAGCGCCCCCAATCCATACAGCATACTACGCCCGATGTAGGTGCCTTTGGCGCCTAACGCTATGGCTTTTAATACATCCTGCCCGGAACGAATGCCGCCATCAAAATGCACTTCTATTCGATCGCCGACCGCCTCCACAATTTCCGGCAGCAGTGTAATTGACGAAGACACGCCGTCCAGCTGACGCCCACCGTGGTTGGAAACAATCAACGCATCGGCACCCGCTTCGATCGCCAGTTGCGCGTCAGTGGCATCCATTATGCCCTTCACAATCAACTTGCCGCCCCAGTGCCGTTTAATCCATTCGATATCTTTCCAGGAGAGCCGCGGATCATACTGTTGTGCCGTCCACTCCACCATCGAGTCAATGTTATCCACACCGCTTACATGCCCGATAATATTGCCAAAATTACGATGCTTCGTATTCAGCATCTGCCAGCACCAGCGCGGTTTACTGGCAATATTGAGCACATTGCGCAGCGTCATTTTTGGCGGCGTGGAGAGGCCATTCTTGATGTCTTTATGACGCTGACCGAAGACCTGTAAGTCCATGGTCACCACCAACGCGCTGCAGTTAGCCGCTTTAGCGCGATCGATCAGATTTGCCACAAACTGCCGGTCACGCAATACATAGAGCTGGAACCAAAATGGATGCCCCTGTGTGGCCTGAGATACAGCTTCCAGCGAACAGATGCTCATGGAAGAGAGCGTAAAGGGAATACCAAATTTTTTGGCTGCGCGTGCCGCATGAATTTCACCATCGGGATGGATCATGCCGGTCAGTCCGGTGGGGGCAATCGCCACCGGCATCGCGACATCGTGCCCCATCATTCGGCTTGCCGTGCTGCGTTCGGCAATATCTACCGCGACACGCTGACGAAATTCGATGCGGCGTAAATCAGCTTCGTTGGCGCGATAGCTATATTCCGTCCAGGAACCTGCATCGACATAGTCGTAAAACATCTTTGGCACGCGTTTACGCGCCAGTTGCCGTAATTCTTCAATACAGGTAATGGTCACTTTTCCACCTGATAAAAAAGCGGCTAAACAAAAGAACATTTAGCCGCCTGCGATCACGCAAATACACACACAGATAACTTACGATTTCTCGTAGTCGGTATAGGCATTCTGTAGCACAATATGATCGGCAATATATTTTGCATCGTGCCACACGCCATAAATAAAGGAGGAGGCGCGATTCACCAGATTCGGTAAACCAAGGAAATAAATACCCCGCTCCGCTGAAATACCACGCTTATGGAAAGGCACGCCTTTCTCATCAAATGCATCCACCTGCAACCAGCTAAAATCAAATTTAAAACCTGTCGCCCAGATAATAGAGGTGATACCGGCCTCGGCCAGGTTTAATTTCGTTAAAGGATTAATCAGGCAGTCTGGATCGGATAATAATGCCCAGGCCTGTGGCTCCAGCGGCAGATCCAGACCATTACGCTCGATATAAGCATCGGCATCACGTAGTACGTCGAAATAAGCTTTATCACCTTCTGCAATATTCTCAGCCAGGCCATCAGCAAAGCTCAACACGCCGTTATCCCATTGCTGAGTAATACCCACCAGGGTAATGCCCATATGAGCCAGACGACGAAAATCAACCGTTTTACCGCCTTCATAGCCGCTCACGGCAAAGGCAACGTGCTGTTTTTTCGGCTTGATTTTCACTTCATCCCACAAGCCTAAAGCACCCAGCCACCAGCAGTAATCTCGGTCACGATAAGAGCGTGGTGGACGATAATGTTCGCCGACCGACAGATAGACTTTGCGGCCCGTTTTACCCAGCTCTTCCGCGATTTGTGAGCCTGACGCGCCCGCGCCCACCACCAGCACGCCGCCTTCTGGCAACTGCTGCGGGTTCTTATAGGAAGAGGAATGAATTTGATGCAGGTTGGCACTGTCCGGCACGATTTGCGGGAATGAAGGCTTCTGGAACGGCCCTGTTGCCGCCACCACATTATCTGCTTCAAATTCTCCAATAGAGGTCAGCACTTTGAAGCCGCTACGTCCCGGCAGACGTTCAACCTGATGCACTTCAACGCCAGTGCGCACCGGCGCATTGAGCATTTTGGCATAATCTTCGAAATATTGAGCCATGCGCTCTTTAGGAGGAAAAGCTTCCTGAGAAATATTATCGAATTTCATTGAAGGAAAACGATCGTGCCAGGCGGGGCCATTGGCGACCAGTGAATCCCAACGCTCTGAACGCCAGCGCTCTGCAATGCGGTTACGCTCAAATACAATATGCGGGACACCCATCAATGAAAGATGTTCACTCATTGCAATGCCCGCCTGACCTGCACCGACAATTACGGTATTAATTTTTTCTACTGACATGTGGAATCCCTAAATAGATTTTAACGCGATGGGTTATTCATCATCGTAATCATTGTTCGTGTTAACGCTAAGCAAGCTTTTTTAATTCAGCGCTTCGGTAAAACCAAAGCGCACAGATTCATGATTAGTGGCGGGCTTCAACGTTTAATATCTTGCCAAGGCCCAAAAACTTATTCGCAATAATCAGCATGGCTGCCGTTACCGCAATATAAATCACTGACAGCGCGGCCAGCGTTGGGTCGGCAAATTCACGCACATAGTTGTACATGGCGACCGGCAAGGTCTGTGTTGCCTGGGTGGTAATAAACAGCGACGCGGTAAATTCATTAAAAGAAAGAATCGCAGCAAACATCCAGCCACCAAACAGGCCCGGTAAAATCAACGGCACCGTAATGGTCCACACGACCCGCAGTGGCGAAGCACCCAGACTGGCTGCCGCCATTTCAATACGCTGTTCGAGGTTCTTGAGCGAAACGTAGACGCTGCGCAATACAAATGGCAGCACCAGCACAATATGGCAGAAAATCACCAGCGGATAGCCGCGCCCGAGGCCCAGCTGTGAGACCAGCATCAGCAGTCCTAAACCGATAGTGAAATGCGGGATAAACAGTGGCGACAGTAAAATGCCTTCCAGCACGCGCTTACACGGAAAGGAATAGCGCTCAATGGCAATCGCCAGCGTTGCACCAATGATCACTGCCAGCGAAGATGCCCACGCGGTGACGATCAGTCCGGAATAAAAGCCGTGACGAAAATCATCGTAATTCACCGCACGCTCGAACCAGCGCAGCGACCAGCCTTTGGGCGGGAAAAACAGGACCGCAGTGCTGCTGAACGAAGAGATAAACACCACAACGGTGGGCAGCATGACAAAAATGAGGATGGCGGCCACCAGCAAACGTCCGGCCAGCGTCACCAGTTTATCGTTCATCGAACGGGTCATATTAATGTTCTCCCATAGCGTGCAGGAAGCGGGTCAGGCGTTTCAATGCCATCAGCAGCAGGATGGTCAGAATCAAGCCGGCAATACTCAGCGCGGCGGCAAACGGGAAGTTCATTGACGAGAAACCAAGCTGATACACCATGGTTGCCACGGTGCTTACGCGTCCGCCACCAATCAACTGCGGCGTGGCGAAAGCACTAAAGGTCCAGGCAAATGCCGTGGTCAGACTGGCCACGATACCTGGGATCGATAGTGGAATCGTCACCGTCAATAAGGTACGAACGGGTCCGGCACCGAGACTGGTTGCCGCTTTTTCATAGTCAGGGTTGATATGCGACAGCGCCGTGGCCAGCATCAGCACCATGATCGGCATGGTGACGTGCACCAGTGCTACCACCACGCCGCTCTGGGTGAACATAAACTGAATCGGTTTTGAGATGATGCCGAGTGCCAGCAGCAGGCTGTTCAGGAAGCCACTGTTTCCCAACACGATAATCCACGAGTAGGTACGCACCACTTCACCGAGAAACAGCGGCGTAATCGCGATAATCAGAATCGTCGATTTGATCCAGGTGGTGCGCGTGCGCACCAGCGCATAGGCCAATGGGTAACTCATCAGCAGGCCAAAGATGGCAGTTTTGGCACTTAACATCACCGTGTTAATAAAAGCATCGGCGTAAATGCTTTTCAGCAGTCCGTTAAAGTTAGCCAGGGTAAATCCGCCCACGTCGAGCGAACCGGGAATATAAGCCCGCACGCTAAACTGCATCACCGCGAACATGGCCACAACCAGTCCGAGTGCTGTCAGTGTGGCGGGAATAATGAACCAGGGTAAGAATGTCGGTTTTCTCGTCATAGACGTTGCTGCCTGAATAAAGTGTTGCTTGTGGGCGGCCTGGTGGCCGCCCGTGATGAACCAATCAGTGAGACATGATGTTTTCAGAGAACCACTGGCGCCATTCGGCTGTTTTCTCGGCACGCAGTTGTGGATCGGTGTTGATGGTGGCATTCCACTGAGCTGGCGTGGTCAACATGCCAGGCAATTTCGCCAGTTCAGGATCGATATGCGCGTTGGTCACCGTTGGGCTGCCACGATAGATCTTCGCCACCTGCTCCTGAATTTCCGGTTTCAGCGCGATATTCATAAACTTGTAGGCCAGATCGGCGTGTTTGGTCCCTTTGTTGATGCCCACGGTGTCCACACCCAAAATGGCACCCTCTTTCGGTATCGCCAGTTTGATGTTCACCCCTTCGGCCATCATGCTGTAGGCATTCATCGACAGCATCACCTGCACTGGTGTTTCACCGGTGGAGATCAACTGCTGGCTGTTGGCGTCATCGGTATAGAAGGATTTGATGTTCGGAATCAGCGCTTTCATCTTCGCTTCGCCCTGCTGCCAGTGTGCGGCATCAGCCCCGGAGAGTTTGGCGGAAACGGCAATGATATGGCTTGGGTCCCAATCTGGCAGGGCCAGCGTGCCCTTCAGCTCTGGTTTCCACAGGTCATTCCAGCTGGTGAAGGTTTCACCTTTCGGTACCAGATCCGGGCGATAGCCGATGGTATAGACATAGCCCCACACGCCGAGGTGATACGGGCTGACCTTCGCCTGCTCAACCAGATTCACCGCGTTAGGAATTTTGCTCATATCGAGCTTTTCAAACAGGCCGCTGTTGGCATACAGATAGCCGACGTGCGCGGTGGTAAAGGTCACATCCGTCTCCGGTGTGCCACCCGCCAGCTTGGCTTTGTTCAAACGATCAATGGTGCCGCCGGTGACAAACTGCACCTCGACGCCGGTTTCTTTGGTGAACTCTTTGGCGATGGTTTCATCAATCAGGTCTTTAAAGCTGCCGCCCCAGGTGCTGACAATCAGCTTGTCGGCGGCCATTGCATTACCTGCAGTTAATACACTCGTCGTCAGCAACGTTAAGGCAAAAATCTTACGCAACATATTCTCGTCCCCAATGAATGAAATGGCTGTAACAGCAATGTGAAACGCGATGCACCAAAACAGTGCTATCGGACTCTTCTGGTGTTGCTGGGATAATGCCGTCGCGAGGTGATTCGGTAAAACAGCCTTTTCCTCGCCCTTGCATCAGAATTTCTGAGGCTAAAAAGGACGCTGCTTTACAACGGATTTTCTTAACCAGTGATGAGGCAGAAGCGAATGGGCGTGACAGAGCGGTCAGGCGATTATGCTGTTAGCTGGCCTCTGGCATGATTAATGCAGGGTCATCGGGACTATTAGAATGACTGGCGCGACATGATCGCGTCGGCGATCCCAGGAGAATCTGCATGCTCAGTCGCATCACCCAGCGTCAGCTGGAATACTTTGTCGCGTCCGGTGAGGCCGGAAGCATTATTGGTGCCTCGGAACGTATTCACGTTTCATCACCGTCGATTTCCGCAGCTATTACACATATTGAATCTGAGCTGGGGGTGCAGCTGTTTGTGCGTCACCATGCGCAGGGCGTCTCCCTGACGGCTATTGGTCATCAAGTGTTAAAAGAGGCCAAGCTGATTCTGGATCAGATGAACAATCTCTATACCATCGCCTCTGAGTCACTCAACAACGTGCGTGGTCCTCTGCGTGTGGGCTGTCTGGATACGCTGGCACCGATGCTGACGCCGGAACTGGTGTTTGGCTTTGGTCGCGCATTTCCTGGCGTGCGTATCACCCTCGTCGAAGGCAACCACGAGCAATTGCTGAAGCAATTACGCTCGGCAGATATCGACATCGGCCTCACTTATGATTTAGTGCCGGCCAATGACGTGGCGTTTAAATCCCTGGCGCAGTTGCCGCCGTATGTGATGGTGGGCGAACATCATCCATTGGCGACACAATCGGCGGTAACCATTCAGGACCTGGCAACGATGCCGATGGTGTTGCTGGATATGCCATGGAGCCGCGAATATTTCCTCGGCCTGTTCAGTGAAGCGGGTGTGGCGCCAAATGTGGTGATGCGCTCGAGCAATATGGAAGTGGTACGCGCCATGGTGGCCAACGGCGTCGGATTTGGCATTGCCAACGTGCGCCCGAAAGCGCACCTGTCACAGGATGGCAAACGACTGATCCGGGTGCGCCTTGCGGGGGTGAATAAGCCGATGCAACTCGGCTATGCCACCATGGCTAACACCCAGCAATCCATGGTGGTGAACGCCTTTGCCGAACGTTGCCAGATGTTCATCTCCGATCAATACATTCCGGGCATGGCAGCCCCGAGCTATTTCGACCCGCAAGTGGTGCGCGTGGCCTGAACCCGCTTAGTATCCGCGTTCCGGGAACACCTGATTGGATACCGCTTCCCCGCGCGCGGCGCGCTGAATATTTTCAGCAACCTGTAACGCTGCGCTGGCGGGAATGGCGACCGAGGCCAGATGGGGGGTGATTAACACATTCTCCATACGCCACAGCGGATCTTCCGGCGGCAACGGTTCGCGGTCAAACACATCCAGCGTAGCTTCGGCAATATCTCCCAATTGTAGCGCGCAGGTCAGCGCAGCCTGATCTACAATCGCGCCGCGTGACACATTGATAAAGGCCGCCCCCTTTGGCAGTTGCGCCAGCCGTTGTTGGCTGAGCAAACCGGTGGTACTCGGCGTTAATGGCAACATCACGACCAAAATGTCGCTCTGACTGAGGAAATCATCCAGCGATGCCAGCCCGCTGCTGCATTCAATACCGGCAATGTTTTTTTGTGAGCGTGACCAGCCACGCACAGCAAACCCCTGCCGTGCTAATTCCTGCGCGGCAAAAGCCCCCAACTCTCCCAAACCCATCACGCCAACCCGTACGCTTGATGGCACCCGAGGATGAAGATAGTGCCAGCGCCGCTCGCGTTGCGCCCGTTCAAATGCAGGGATGTCGCGCGCATAGCGCAGCACCGCGAACAGCACATAGCCAGCCATCATCCTGGCCATATCAGGATCGGACAGGCGGATAATCGGGATATCCGGCAGGTCATCGCGTCCTACCAGCGAATCAACACCCGCACCGAGATTCACCAACAGCTTAAGATTGCGGTACGGGGCAAAAAAACCGTGCGGCGGTTTCCACGCCAGCGCGAAGTGCACGTCATTGGCGTCCAGAACCTCCTCTGCTCGGCAAATTGTGACACCGGGCAGATGTGGTGCCAGCAGTGCTGACCACTCGGAGTAACTGTCAAACTCGCTGTAAAACACCAGGGTTGTCATGCCACATCCGCCTTGATGAGGGTGACCACCGCATCAATGGCCAGTTCGTAGCCCAACACGCCGAGTCCAGCTATCACACCGGTTGCCGCTTTGGATACCATGGAGTGATGGCGGAACGGCTCACGCTTCCAGATATTGCTCATGTGCGCTTCGATGATCGGGCCATCAAACATCAGCAATGCATCAAGAATTGGCACTGAGCTGTAGGTCAAACCGGCGGCATTGATAATCAGCCCGGCGGCGTTTTGTCGCGCTTCCTGAATCCAGTCGACCAGGACGCCCTCATGGTTACTTTGACGAAAGTGCAATACCACGCCATGTGATGCTGCGCGGCGCTGGCAACGTTCGCCGATGCTGACAAAACTCTCGCTTCCGTAGGTGCCGTTTTTATCCAGGCCGTACAAATTGGCATTGGGTCCATTCAGAAAATAGATTTGCTGTGACATGAAAACTCCTGATTAAACGTGCGGACGCGTTGCGGCCATTGCCGGATGAGCATCAAAACGGGCGAACCATGCGGCAGTCAGCGGATAGCTATCACGCCAGTTAAGCGTTGCGAAACGAAAATCGAGATAGCCCAGTGCACAGCCAATTGCAATCAAACCAATATCATCAGGCTGCGGGCTGAATTGCGAAACCTGTCGTTCGATTTCTGCCAGAGCGGCGGTGACTTTTTTTAACTGCGCGTCGGCCCAGTTTTGCCACTGTTTCTCTTCCGGACGCGCGCTAAATTCGTAGCGGGCCAATAAAGCGGCATCGATTAAGCCATCGCCTAATGCCTGTCGTGTCAGGCTTTGCCAGCGTGCATCCCCGGTTGCGGGGAACAGCGTGCCTTGTGACAGCGTGTTCAGATATTCACAAATGACGCGGCTGTCATACAGACAAAGTCCATGATGGGTTCGCAATGCGGGCACTTTCGCCAGAGGATTAAATGCCGCGATCCGTTCATCCCGTTCGACAGGATGTGCCGCCGAATCCAGCCACACGATCGCGTCGGCTAACCCCAACACCTGTGCACAGACCATGACTTTACGCACATACGCCGAGGTGCTGGCGTAAAAGAGCTGCATCATGGCGCCACCTTTAACAGCACTTTGCCGATGTTGGCGTTGGCTTCAAGAATGCGATGGGCGTCGGCGGCCTGTGCCAGCGGTAATGTCGTATGAATGATCGGGGAAATTTTTCCGCTCGCCATCAGTGGCAACAGGTGTTTGCTGATGTTTTGCGCCAGCCGTGCTTTCTCTACGGCGCTTTTGGGACGCAACGTGGATGACGTCAGGCTTAACCCTTTGCGCATCACCAGCTGTAAGTCGAGCTCAACTTTCGCCCCCTGCATAAACGACAAACTCACGTGGCGTCCGCCTGGTGCCAGAGCGCTGAGGTTACGCACCACGTAATCGCCGCCTACATTATCCAGCACCACATCCACACCGCGGCCCTGGGTTTCATCCTCAATAACGAAAACAAAGTCTTCGTGATGTCGGTCAATGGCTCGACAAACACCGAGTTGCTGCAGCGCGGCGATTTTATCGGCACCGCCCGCGGTGGCGAATACCTTTGCTCCGCACGCCTGAGCGCATTGAATCGCAAAGGTCCCGACGCCGCTGGCAGCACCATGGATCAATACGGTTTCACCCGGTTGCAGACGGCCCAGCTCAAACAGGTTATGCCAGACGGTAAATGCGGCTTCCGGCACGCCAGCGGCATGATCCAGCGGCAAGGTATGCGGGACGATCAGGCAGAGTTCGGCACGCGCGACACAATAGTCGGCGTATCCGCCACCGTTGAGTAACGCCATCACGGCGCTCCCGATTCTCGGGTATTCGACACCCGCGCCGAGTGCGACCACGGTGCCTGAGACTTCCAGCCCGAGAATATCGGTGGTGCCTGGCGGTAGCGGCATACCGTTACGCTGCATAATATCCGGGCGATTAACGCCGGCACAGCTGACGCGAATCAACACTTCTCCAGCCGCCGGTTGCGGCACAGGACGGCTGACTGATGCCAGTACTTCAGGACTGCCGGGCTGGCGTGCTATTACGGCGTTCATCATTTCAGGTAACATCGATTATCCTTGCTTCGCCGCGCTAAACGCACAAACACCTTCATCATCAACGCTCACGCCCACCACACTGCCTACCGGCCAGCGCGTCAGGGATTCGAGTCCCGATTGGCGCGCAAATAATGCCGCGCTGCCCAGTGCTGGCGCATCAAGATGTACATCCACATGATCACCCTGGAAAACATGGGTAATCACCGTGGCACTGAACAGGGAGTGGGGGCTCAACGGTGCCAGTTGCAGGTTTTCTGGGCGCATGTAGACATCAAGACGTTCGCCCACATGGGCATTTACTCGCTCTGACGGAAGACGCAGTTTATTGCCACCTAGCTCTATAACGGCGGTGCTGTCGCGGCCAGCGTAGTGGCCTGGCAAGATATTCACATCGCCGACAAATCCCGCGACAAAAGGATCCTGCGGACGGCGATAGATGTCATCCGGGGTACCAATCTGGCGAACGTGTCCAGCAGACATCACCACTACCCGGTCACTCATGCTCAGCGCTTCGCCCTGATCGTGGGTGACAAATACCGTGGTGACGCCGAGTTTGCGCTGAATAGCTTTTAACTCGACCTGCATCGATAAACGCAGATTTTTATCGAGTGCGGAAAACGGCTCATCCAGCAGCAGCACTTTCGGGCGAATCACCAGAGCGCGCGCCAGGGCAACACGCTGCTGCTGCCCACCAGAAAGTTCACGCGGCTTACGCTGACCGTAGCCCGCCAGTTTAACCAGCGCTAATGCCTGTTCTACACGCTCAGCGATTTCCGCCTTGGGTACACCGCGCATACGCAAACCATAACCAACATTCTTCTCCACGGTCATATGCGGGAACAGTGCGTAGTTCTGGAAGACGATACCGATTTCACGCTGGTAAGGAGGGATCTCGGTGACCAGATCGCCATCAATAAAGATCTCGCCGCCATCTGCTTCGGCAAAGCCTGCCATCAGGTTTAGCAGTGTGGTTTTGCCACAGCCTGATGGGCCGAGCAGCGTAATAAACTCACCCTCTTCGATGGTTAACGAAATTTTGTGTAGCGCTATGGCATCGCCAAAGCGTTTAAGTACGCCATCCAGTTGCACGGCAACGTTGGCTTTATTGGCTACAGGATGCAGCACGTCGGGCTGCGGGAACGGGGTGACTTCTGCACTGACCATGGACTCTCCAGAAACGGGCTATCTTTGCTTACCACCAGCATACGGTGAATGCGTGCATCATGCGGTTAGTGCTTCCTGAAGCTGGTGTTTGGAAAAGTTAAAGCAGGCAAATTGGCTGGGCGCGGCCTGATAACCGCGCCCTTCAGCCTGGTGTGTGATTGATGAAAACAAGAACGAGATAACTGAAGGGTGCGGCTCAATAAGCCTGCGCAATGAGTGACAGTGTCACTTTATAGACACATCCACTCCGCTAACCGCCGCAACATGGCATCGCAGGCGGTCAGCTGTTCCAGGCTGATAAACTCATCGGGTTTGTGCCCTTGCGCCATACTGCCAGGACCGCAGATCACACATGGGATACCAGCCTGATGGAACAAGCCGCCCTCGGTGCCAAAGGCCACCGTGCTAAAGCTGTCGGTACCGGTTAGGTGCGCAATCAAACGCGCTGCGGGACTCTCCGCGTCAGTATATAAACCGGGATAGCCACTGATAGATGTGAAACGAATCGACGTGTCGCGATTGACGGCCTGCATCCGGGGCAACAGGTCGCGCTGTGCGTAACGCTCCAGTTCGTCGGCTACCTGTTGCGCATCATCTTTGGGTAAGGTGCGAACTTCAAAATCAAAACTACATTCTGCAGGCACAATATTCAGCGCCCGCCCGCCCTGAATCACGCCGGTTTGCACGGTGGTATAAGGCGGATCAAAACGCGCATCCTGATTTTCCGCAGCAGCCAGTCGCTCACCCATCTCGGTTAGTCGATGAATCAATTTCGCTGCGTACTCGATAGCATTCACGCCTTGTGGCGCATAAGCAGAGTGGCACGCCGCGCCCTGCACTTCACATCGCATGCCCAGTTTGCCTTTGTGGCCTAAAACCGGTTGCAGCTCGGTGGGTTCGCCGATGAGGCAAATGTCCGGCTTTTCCGGGCGCTGCGCTAACGCATCCAGCAAGGTTCTGACGCCGAGGCAACCCACTTCTTCGTCATAAGAGATCGCCAGATGCAGCGGCTGAGTGAGAGGTTGTGCCAGAAAATGCGGTACGGCCGACAGCATACAGGCGATAAATCCCTTCATATCCGCGGTGCCGCGCCCGTAGAGTTTGCCGTCATGCTCGGTCAGCGCAAAAGGCGGAACGCTCCACGCTTGCCCATCTACAGGCACCACATCGCTGTGCCCTGAGAGCATCACGCCGCCCTTGCCTGCGGGACCGAGCCTCGCATACAGATTGGCTTTGCTGCGCTCAGCGTTATGAATCAGTTCGCAGTTCACACCCAGATCGGTCAGATAGCGCCAGACAAAATCGATCAGCGCCAGATTGGACTCACGGCTGGTGGTATCAAAGGCCACCAACTGAGCCAGTAACGTACGGCTGGTCACCATAGAAGCTCCTTGCATCACTCGTCGCCGGGTACGCCATAGCTGGGGGCTTTGGTGGGATCCAATGCGCGGATCACGTAATCCTGCATCTGAGGCTGATAGGCCTGCCACAGGGTGTTGAGCTCCTCAATGGGATCGGCCTCGGTCCAGTCAACGCGCAGATCAACAATAGGCCAGGCTGGTTCAGCTATTATCGACAGCGCAGCCGAATGTACTGGCCCGGCCTCACCTCCCGCCTTCATACCTGCCTGCATGGCACAGATCAGGCGATCGGCGAGGTGCCCCTCGCTCCGCTCAAAGGCGTTTACCATCGCGACGATTACCTCGGGATTGGCGAGTAAATTTCCTGCCGCCACGCAATCCACACCACTCAACGCATGGTTCACTCCCAAGGTTTTTTCTCCGCTGAAGCAGGCACTTTGCCCATCAGCCGCCAGCACGGTGACCTGGCGATATTGATGATATTCGTCAGACGCCAGCCCGGCGGCTAAGGCGGCCTGAGCAGATTTTCCCTGCTGCAACTGGTCAAGAATGCGCGGGCCCAGCGCCGGTAAGGTGATGTTCTGTGTGGAAACGGCGCCCACCTGGGTGCGTAACCAAGGGCAGCGCGCGCCGACGGCAATACTGGATGAGCTAATGGCGATACCCATCTGACCGGTCTCGGCACAGCGTCCTACAATTGATAACGTCATGATCAGGCTCCTGCTTGTGGCTGCCAGTCGTCCGGGATAACCGCGATTACATCAATTTCCATCAGCCACTGCGGCTGACCCAGCCCTGAAATCACCAGTCCGGTTGAGATCGGATACACACCCTTCAGCCATTTACCCACGACCTGATAAACCGGCTCACGATAACGCGGGTCAATAATATAGGTGGTGGTTTTGACGATGTGTGACAGGTCGCTGCCCGCCTCTTCCAGCAGCTGCTTGACGTTTTTCATCGCCTGATCGGCCTGTGCAGCCGGATCGCCAAGCCCAATCAGATTGCCCTCGAAGTCAGTGCCAATCTGACCGCGTACGTAAACGGTATTCCCGGCACGCACAGCCTGGCAAAGATCGTTGTCGAGGTTTTGGTTAGGGTACGTTTCTTTGGTGTTGAATTTGCGGATGCGTGTATGTGTGCTCATGTCTGCCTGCGGAGATGGATGGATGTCCCGCAAGGTATACCGCGCGACGCGCAGCAGACAAAACAGCATTAACCGAGGTGTTGGTTTTGAAAATCCTAATCCAGTGAATCAATGGCTATCTGCCATGAATGGCAGATAGTTTTCGTTAGCTTTGCCACTTATTCATCAACAATGACACCAGCTCACCCGCAGGCATTTCCCGCGCCAGTGCTGCACCCTGCCCAGCCCACTGCGCGCCAAAGCCGTGGTGCTGTTTCGCCGCAGCCGCTGCGGCCAGCGCTTTGCCCAGCGAATAGGTCAACGGATAATCCGGTACATCACTGGTGGCGAAGTCACGACTAAAATCGCAGAAATCATTGCGTAAACAGCGCGCCTGACGTCCAGAAATCGCAGCGGTAAGTTCGGTGCCGGTTGCACTGGCCTGTTTCATTGCCGCGCGATAAGCCGCGTTTGCCGCCGATTCCGGGCATAACACAAAGGCGGTACCCAACTGCACACCGGTTGCGCCCAGTTGCAACATGGCAGCGATACCTGAACCCTCCATGATGCCACCCGCGGCAATCACCGGATGCGCAGTTTGCTGACGGATCGCCTGCACCAGGGTGAAGGTCGACATTTGATGGTCGAAAGCCTGAGGATCAAAATGCCCGCGATGCCCGCCTGCTTCAATCCCCTGCGCCACGATGAAATCAATGCCGCTGCGCGCGATGGTCAATGCTTCTGCCACACTGGTCGCGGTGGCCAGCAACACGATCCCACGCTCCTTGAGTCGTTGAATCACTGCCGCAGAAGGGATGCCAAAATGAAAGCTCACTGCTGCCGGCGCCGCCTGCTCAATCACGTTGAGCATCGCGTCATTATTCAGGAAGGTTTGATAGATCTCCGAGAGAGTCGAAGGTAACTCGGCTTCATAACGCGCAAACAACGGCGCAAAGCGATTAATCCACGCCTGCTCGCGTTCAACGTCGCGTACCCCTGGCGCATGGCAGAAGAAATTAACGTTGATGGAGCCTCGGGTGAGCGCCTGCGTTTGCGCGATCATCACAGCTGCCTGTTCGGGAGTGGAGGCCCCCACACCGATAGAACCTAGCGCACCGGCATTGGTGACGGCGGCGGCCATTTCAGGGGTGGAGACGCCCGCCATCGGTGCCTGAATAAGCGGGTATTGCAGCTGAAGCGCCTGACACAGGGCGTTCGTCATGTTTCTATTCCTTTGATTTTGCAGTTGGGCAAACCTAAACTCCCCTTCTGTGGCAGAGAATCGGCATGACTCACCACTTCAACTTTTTGGCTGATGATTGGCCTTTCATCACGCCAGCCTGAATCAATGCAAAGACACCGGTACATAAGCCGACCAATGGCGTGCCAAACTGCGCGGCAAGGCGAATATCATCCAGCGCGCGATGATCGGTTTTGTCCTTCTCATCCTGAACCCCGCCAATCACCACGATGTAGTCAAAATGTTCTGGGTTCTTGAGGGCTTCACAGGGCGAGATCACCGCGCCACAGCTTGAAGTCGCTTCATTGCCAGAGCTGGACATGAACGTCCAGCTACAGCGCAGCTGACGGCTGCGATCGCCTTCATCGGCGGCGAGACGCAGGCAATCCACAAAAGCCGCAAACGGCAGCAGCGTAAAGCGGTTCAGCAGGACGAAACCGACCGACAGCGGCGTCGCCTGTTCAATGGGTTTGTTACGGGAAGTCATGGCAAGATCCTCGCTCCATCATTGCGATGCCGCCGCAAATGCACCCGGTGTAACGCCAAAATGGGCGCGGAATTTCTTGATGAAGTGGCTCTGGTCGAAGAAGCCCACTTCACTGGCGGTGTGCGCGGCATCGAAGCCTTGTGACAGCAGTCGTTTTGCCCGCATCAGGCGAATCTGCGTGAGGTATTGATGTACCGACAAGCCAGTCAGCTTCTGAAAGGTGCGCATAAAATGGTATTCGCTTAGCCCGGCGACGGCGGCGATTTCACTAACCGCCAGCGGCTGATGGTAATCGCTGTGCAGAAAATCGATTGCCTGCCGAATATCGGCGCGTAACGCATGCCGCTCACCGCCTTTTAACGTGCGTTCGCCGTGTTGACGGATTAACGCGCTCAGCACCTGAAACAGCGCACACTCTTTTTCCACTGCGTCCGGACTTTCTTGCATCACGGCGGAAGCCTGCAACATCTGCTGCGCCAGCTGCGGATCGTAACGCATCCCTTCCGCACCAAAATTGAGTTCACCTTTGCCGCCGATCTGTGACTCCGCAATTTCATTGACCAGTGTGGCGGAAGGATAAAACGCGCAGTAATCCCATCCTTCCTCACGCTGGACCGCTTCACCGGTGTGCACCTCCCCCGGCAGAATCACCATCACCGTGCCAGCGGCGGCAATCCCCTGTTGACGGCAAATGCGGGTACGTTGTGCCCCTCGGGCAAACGCCGCGATCACGAACTCGTTGTGGAAGTGTGGCGGATAACTGTGCTCGTAGCAGCGTGCACGCAGGATTTCCATACCGCCGTGCATACCACGGTCACGCCACAATTTGATGTCATCACGTTTTTCCTGCATCACAAATCCTTCGCTGATGTACTCCAGGAGCAGGATTTTACTATAGCCTTGCGCATCGTGGCTTAAAATTGGTGCATCTGTTGAGAAGGTTTTGGAAAATTGTCATGTCGTTGAATAGTCACACCCTGCCGAAACACAGCGATCCACTGAGTTTTCGCGCGGGTTTTATCGCCTGTTTACCTACCGTGCCCGGTTACCTGAGCATCGGTTTTGCTGCGGGTGCCATTGGCACGCTGGCCGGTTTCTCCGTATTGCAAACCGCGCTGCTGGCGACGCTGCTCTACACCGGTTCGGCGCAGTTCTTATTTTATTCGCTATGGGCAGCAGGCGCGGAAATGACCTCGGTGGTGCTGAGTGTGATGCTGGTTAATCTGCGCTACTTGCTGATGAGTTCAGCGATTAGCGTGTTCTTCCGTGGCCAAAGTGGCTGGCAGAAAGTCGTCAGCGGCCTGCTGCTCACCGATGAGACCTTCGGCGTCGCGGTACAGCACGGCAGCCAGCACGGCAAAATCGCCTTTGCCTGGATGTTTGGTCTTAACCTGCCCGCCTGGCTGAACTGGATTATTGCCTGTGTGATTGGCGCTTATGCCGCATCTGCCGTCCCTGAATCGCTGATGGCCGGATTGAGTTTTAGTCTGGTATCGATGTTTATCGGGCTGATTCTAATGACGTGGTTTGCCAGCCGCCGCAAATGGCTGGAGACGCTGGCGATTGTGGTTGCGGTGCTGGTGACCTATTTTTCTGCGGGACATCTGGATCTCAGCGTAGTGGTGATAATCGCCGCCTCAATGGCCGCCAGTCTGGCCACGCTGCTGTTACGCATGAAATACAAGGAGGGGAAATAACATGGAGCGTAATGTCCTGATGACCATTGTGGTTGCCGCGCTGATCACAGCGGTGATGCGCGTTGGCCCGATTCTGCTGCTTTCCCGCTTCCGACTCGCCCCGCTGGCGCAACAGTGGCTGAGCTTTATCCCGGCGGGCATTATGGCGGCCATTGTCACGGCCGAGTTGATCGAAAAGCCGGCGTTAACCGCTTCAGGTTTGAGTTTATCGTTACTGGCAGCGCTGATTGCGGCGATCACCGGCATCGTGACGCGCGGTTTGTTTGCCACCGTGCTGGCTGGCATGGTGGCGTATACTGCGCTGCGTTACGGGTTTGGTTTGTAACGTGAAGCATCGGGTGCGGGATTAACACCGCACCCATTTTATTACCCCACCTCTGGTGCCGGTGTCCGCTTGCCCTTCAACATATTTCTCAACGCCGGTTCAAGATATTTGGTGATAAACCAGGCCAGATAATACAGCCCGGTGGCGACCACTATTGGCATGAGCAACATGATCATCTCACTTTTAATGTGCACGTTGAGTTTTATCAGCATGGCAATCATGAGGTTTTCGTGTATCAGATAAAACGCGTAACTGGCAAAACCTATCGCGGTGAAGAATCGAAGTGATAACAGACGCTCAAGCTGTTTAGAATAAAAACTGGCAATGAAGAACAACATCACTATCAGCAGCGGGATCACCGTCAGCACCCCGGCATTCTTGACGTAATAGCTGAAATTAATCAGCATGGCAAAAGCCACAATCGCATAATGAAGCACTTTGTCACGGCCATGCATTCTTTCATACACCAGGCAGCCGATCATAAACCACGCGTAGTGAATAAAACCAAACTTAGCAATAACATCAATGAAAATGGGATGACCTAAAGATTTTAATACCGAGGAGGCGGACAGCAGTAACATGGGCACCAGCAAGCCCGGCAAGCAATATTTCCGTCCCAGTGTAAAATAGATGCCACCAATAATCAGATAGAATACCGCTTCAACGTACAGCGACCAAAATGAACCCGCCATCGAATTAAATTCAATACCGGTTATTTGTGTCAACGTTTCAGGATTAGTGAAGATCAGCCCAGGTAGCAGATTCCTGACATAGGGTGTCATAGCTGACCATTCCGGGAAAAACCCACCCACAGCATAGAGTAACAAACTGGCAATCAGCATTGCCGGAAACAGTCGCAGCCAGCGTTTTTTCAGGAAGCTGAAATAGCTATCAGACTTATCCAGCGTCATAAATATGACAAAGCCGGAGATCATGAAAAACAACTCAACACCAAGCCAGCCGAAAGAAAAAACTGGAATATGTTGTGTGAGGTTTACATAGGGCAAGAGTTCTGGCCAACGTGCATACGCGTGGTAACCAATCACCATTAAGATGGCAAGACCGCGCATTCCGTCAAGATGCTTGATGCGTGCGTGCATAATTCCCTCAGGAAAGATGTCCGGATGTGTAAATTCAACTTAGCACTGACAATTATTTACTCACAATAAGACTTATTCTGATTAAATTATACACCGAATGCATTTAACTAATAGAATATACAATTAAACCTCACTTTAATTTGGACTTTCCAATTCAAAATAGAATGCGATTGAATGCACTAAATACAACCGCCCCCTTTTTAACGCCTCTGATTTTGGATGGTTAATATACCAATGATTAGCAAAGGCATTGAGGCTTGATAAAAGATTTCAAGTAGTGGCGTTAATGATTGCGACACCAACTTGGGTCATTCAAACAACGTTTTCACTGACATAAGGCCCAGGCCCGACGGATTCTCGCATCATCACTTCACCCGAGAAGCGCTGGCGATTGCGCATTTCGCCCCCGTCGAGCATCGATATCAGCCTTGCAAGCGTTTCCTGAATCATCTCGGTCACCGGCATTTTCACGCTAGAGAGCGATGGAACGGTAAAGGGGGCCAGCGGAATATCATCAAATCCCAGCACGGAGACCTGAGCCGGAACCGCAATGTTGTGCGATGCCAACGCTTTTAACGCTCCTACCGCCATATCATCATTACTGGCCACCAGTGCGCTAAACGGACTGCCCTGGTTTAACAAGGTTTCAACCGCCGCTATGCCGTTTTGCGCCTGCCACTTCCCTTCAATAATCAACGCTTGCTGGACGGGAATTTGGTGCTTTGCCAGCGCCGATTGGTAGCCGGCCAGGCGCTCACGGCCGGTGGGCGAATCGAGCGAGCCGGTAATAAAGGCAATGTCACGATGCCCCAGTTTGATTAACGCTTCAACGGCGTCGGCGCTGGTGCGTTGTTGATCGGCGTAAATACAGTAGCTGTCGTGTTGCCGCAGACGACGGTTGATCACCAGAATCGGATGCGAGTGCTGATCGATGATAGCGTCCATTTCTTCAATGGTGAGAAAGCGCGGATAGATGATGACGCCGTCACAGCGCAAATCGAGCAAAAATTGAATCGCAGCACGCTCCTCTTCCGCACTGTGTTTGCCATCCACCAATAGCAGTTGTCGCCCCTGCTGCTCCATCAGTCGGGCGGAATGCTGCATGAGCTCAGTAAAATAGCTGCCGGAATAGAGGGTATTGGTGATCACCAGACCAATGGTCTGGCTCGACTTGGTTGCCAGATTTCGCGCCAGTAAATTGGGGCGAAAACCGGTTGCCGCGATAGCCTTAAACACCAATTCCCGCTTCTCTTCGCTGACATAACCGTTGCCGGACAGCACACGTGACACCGTGGCTTTCGATACGCCTGCGACCTTTGCCACCTCAACTATGGTTGCCATTTTTCACTCTGATTTACGCTCGTATCGCTGAAGTTTACCTAAGTCGCGAATTATGCGGAGAATTTTTTCACCGTAATGTTTGCCCGCTCCTCACCTCGTTATCGATCACTATCACACTTTTAAACATCAAATTTTAAACTCCTTGCCTGGTAATGATTTCATATTCATGATTTTGTGAAACCGGTTTCTCATGACTCGCAATAGATATGCGGGCAAACGTACCCCTACTCAAAAAAATCAGAGACCTACAATCCATGGCTAAAAATTATGCTGACGTTTCACGCGCCATCGTGGCTTCGCTCGGCGGCTTAACCAATATTGAAGCCGTCACGCACTGCATGACGCGCCTGCGTTTCGTGCTACGCGATACTACCCTGATCGATAACGCCACGCTGAAAGCGATTCCGGGCGTGATGGGCGTGGTGCATACCGATACGCAATGCCAGGTGATCATTGGCAATAACGTCAATCTCGCGTATCAGGAAGTGCTTAAACTCGGTACACCGAATAGCGATAACAGCGCCCCAGTGAAACGCAAAATCACTCTGCGCAGCATTGGCGCGGGCATTCTTGATGCGCTGGTGGGCACCATGTCGCCACTGATCCCGGCGATCATCGGGGGATCGATGGTCAAGCTGCTAGCAATGGTGCTGGAGATGGGCGGTGTACTGGAGAAAGGTTCGTCTACGCTGGTGATCCTGAATGTCATCGGTGACGGTGCCTTTTTCTTCCTGCCGGTAATGGTGGCGGCCTCGGCGGCACTGAAGTTCAAAACCAATATGTCATTGGCGATTGCGATTGCCGGCGTGCTGGTGCATCCCAACTTTATTGATTTGATGGCCAAAGCGGCACAAGGCCAGGTCGTGGAGTTCGCCTATATCCCGGTGACGGCGGTGAAATACACCTACACCGTCATCCCGGCGCTGGTGATGACCTGGATCCTGTCGCACATCGAATACTGGGTGGATCGCTTTACCCCTGCGGTCACCAAAAACTTCCTCAAACCGATGCTGATTGTGCTGATCGCCGCACCGATTGCCATTGTGCTGATTGGCCCGCTAGGCATCTGGATTGGTAGCGGTATTTCAGCGCTGGTTTACACCATTCATGGCTATCTCGGCTGGTTATCCGTAGCGATTATGGGCGCGTTATGGCCGCTGCTGGTGATGACCGGCATGCACCGCGTCTTCACCCCGACCATCATTCAGACCATCGCGGAAACGGGCAAAGAAGGCATGGTGATGCCCTCTGAAATCGGCGCCAATCTGTCACTCGGCGGGTCATCGCTGGCCGTAGCCTTCAAAACCAAGAATCCGGAATTGCGTCAGACCGCTTTTGCCGCAGCGGCTTCAGCGATCGTGGCTGGGATCTCGGAACCCGCGCTGTATGGTGTTGCGGTGCGACTCAAACGACCACTGATCGCCAGCCTGATCAGCGGATTTATCTGTGGCGCGGTAGCCGGCATCGGCGGGCTCGCCAGCCACTCCATGGCCTCACCCGGCTTGTTTACCAGCGTACAGTTTTTTGATCCGGCCAACCCGATGAGCATTGTGTGGGTGGGTGGCGTGATGGTGTTGTCGGTGGTGCTTTCATTTGTTCTGACCCTGATTCTTGGCTTTGAAGATATTCCGGTGAGTGAAACAGCGCAGCCTAAACCGGTTGTGGATCCTGCTAAAGCCGTCAATGTGAATTGATTAACTGAGGTTTTTTATGTCTGAAGTGACATTTCCAGAGGGATTTTTATGGGGCGGCGCGTTAGCCGCTAATCAGTCGGAGGGGAGCTATCTGGCGGGCGGTAAAGGCTTAACCACGGTGGATATGATCCCGCATGGCGAACACCGTATGCCGGTCAAACTCGGGCTGGAACCGCGCTTCACCTTGCGTGATGATGAATACTATCCGAGCCACCATGCCATCGATTTTTATCGTCGCTATAAAGATGACATCGCCTTGATGGCGGAAATGGGCTTCACGGTGTTTCGCACGTCCATCGCCTGGAGCCGCATCTACCCGAAAGGTGATGAGTTAACGCCAAATCCTGAAGGTATCGCTTTCTATCGCAGCCTGTTCGAAGAGTGCCAAAAATATGGCATCACGCCGCTGGTGACGTTATGCCATTTTGACGTACCGATGCATTTGGTTACCGAGTACGGTTCATGGCGCAACCGCAAGATGATTGAATTCTTCGCCCGCTACGCCCGCACCTGCTTTGACGCTTTCAACGGGCTGGTGAAATATTGGCTGACGTTTAACGAGATCAACATTCTGCTGCACAGCCCGTTCTCTGGCGCTGGCCTGGTCTTCGGACCAGAGGATAATCGAGAACAGGTTAAATACCAGGCGGCGCATCATGAACTGGTCGCCAGTGCGCTGGTGACGAAAATTGCACACGAGATTGACCCCGAAAATCAGGTCGGCTGCATGCTGGCGGGCGGCAATTTCTATCCGTGGTCATGTAACCCTGAAGATGTCTGGGCGGCGATGGAAAAAGATCGCGAGAACCTGTTCTTTATCGATGTGCAGGCGCGCGGTGCCTATCCTTCCTACGCAGCACGCGTGTTCCGCGAGAAAGGCATTGAGATTGAGTGGCAGGACGGTGATGCAGAACTCCTGCGTCATACCGTGGATTTTGTCTCCTTCAGCTACTACGCGTCGCGCTGTGCCTCAGCCGATATGAACGAGAAAAACAGCAGTGCGGCGAACGTGGTGAAATCGCTGACCAACCCGCACATTCCCCGGAGCGCATGGGGCTGGGGCATCGATCCCTTAGGCCTGCGCATCACCATGAACATGATGTACGACCGCTATCAAAAGCCGCTATTTTTGGTGGAAAACGGCCTGGGGGCGCGCGATGAAATCGATGCCAACGGCGAGATTCATGACGATTACCGTATCAGCTACCTGAAGCAGCACATTCAGGCAATGGGCGAAGCGATAGCCGATGGCATCCCGGTGATGGGCTACACCACCTGGGGATGCATTGATCTGGTCGCAGCCTCAACGGGCGAAATGAGCAAACGCTATGGCTTTGTTTACGTCGATCGTGATGACCAGGGTAATGGCTCACTGGCGCGCACCCGCAAAAAATCTTTCTGGTGGTATAAAAAAGTGATTGCCAGCAATGGCCGCGATTTAAGTGAATAATCTTTGCGATTCACTGCCGGGCGATGTTAGTTCGCCCGGCATGTTTATATAAATACTGCTTCAATTTCTCTATTAATGATTGGATCTGATTATCCTGCCAGAGTAAATAGTCCGCGTTTTACGCTATTGAACACCTGTACTCTTTTATAAATGCCGATGGTACTATTTGCGGGTTGAATCCAGCGGAATAGCGTCATGTTACGTTTTGAACCTCGTCTTCACCCTCGTGAAGTTTTATTTCTGCTTTTGGCTCAGCTTAAAGCCGCGCTGATCTGCATCGGTTCGCTGGCACTGTTGATATTGCCGCTATCCCTGCCTGCCGCTGCGGCGCAAAACCCCGCGACGAAAGATGACAAAGCCAACCGTATTGTCAGCGGCATCATTAGCTTCACCCGCTGGCCAGCGTTGCACGACGCCCCACAGTTGTGTGTGTTCAATTCTGCGCGCCACGTCAATTTTCCTGCCAGTGCCACCGCGACAGCGCTGCCCTTTAGCGTGGTCTATCTCAACAGTGAAACCGAGTTAGCCAGCAATCGCTGTGATGCCCTCTATTTCGGCGATCAGTCGCCGCAGCAACAGACCGAATTGCTCAGCCTGGAGAAAGGCCACGCCGTTCTCTCTCTGGCTGAAAATAATACCGATTGCGCCATTGGAGCTGCTTTCTGTCTTATTTTTAATGCCGATCATCCGATGTTTGCCGTAAACCTTGATTCACTGGCTCGCAGTGGCGTTCGCGTGAGTCCGGATGTGTTATTGCTGTCGCGCAAAGGAAGCCAATAAGATGAAATTTGAAAAAATCAAAAATGAAAAATCATCTATCCGCATCAGGCTGCGCAAGATCAGCATCATCAACTCCGCCGTTATCTTGTTGCTGTGCTGGTTGCTGCTGACCTCCACTTCGTTACTTTTCATCAAGCGTTATGAGAAGCGCAACCTGGAGTTGATTGCCGCAACGTTGAGCAACAGCCTGACCGCTGCTACCGTCTTTGAAGACAGTTATGACGCCCACAAAAAAATTGCCATGTTGGGCAATGAAGGCATGTTTGCTACGGCGAAACTGGTAACGGACGACCAAACGGTGCTGGTTAACTGGCAAGATCAACAGCAGCAGGATGGCTGGTATGAGAACTTCTTACGCGAATGGATCTACGCGCGCCCGCTGAGCGTCAATATTAATCATGCGGAAAATGTCGTCGGGACGTTGACGCTGGCGGGTACGGTCAAAGGGGCGACGGATTTTATCCGTTACTCAGTGATGATTTTATCCAGCGGTATGCTGTGTGTGCTGATCGTCGCCTTTATGCTGAGCGCATTCTTGCATCGGGGCATTTTGCAGACGCTACGCAATATCACCAGCTCGATTCATTACGTCATCAGCTCGGGTGATTTTTCGCTGCGTATTCCCGAAAGCCCGACCAAAGAGTTTCAGCTGTTTTCGGACGATCTCAACTCGTTGCTCGCAGAGATGCAATCATTACAGGCTTCGTTACTGCGTGATAACCGGTCGTTAGCGGCGAAAGCGTTGGAAGATCCGCTCACCGGACTGGCCAACCGCGCCGCCTTTGTCACGCAGTTAACCCGATTGCTTGATGACCAATTCGCTCATGAGCGCTTTGTGTTGCTGTTCCTGGATGGCGATCGATTCAAGAGCATCAATGATAACTGGGGACATGCGGCGGGCGATGAGGTGCTGAAAGCCATCGGTTCCCGCCTGCTTGCACTGGCCTATAAACAGGATATGGTCGCGCGCCTCGGCGGTGATGAGTTTGCGATGTTAATAACCAGCCGCGCGACTGAGAAACAGCTGCTGCAGCTGACAGAGGAGATCAGGGAAGCCATTGCGCAGAAGATTATGATCGCGGAAGGCACACCGATAACCACCTCGGTCACAATTGGTTACGCCTGGTCGCAGCATGGCGATACGGTGCAATCAATTCTGGAACGTGCGGATATGCATATGTACAAAAATAAAGGGATAAGTAAGGTACGGGTATGAAAATCAAACTCTTTCTGATGCTGTGTATTCTGGTGTGCGCGGGATGTCAGTCAAAAGGTCGTTTCACCGCCGCACAGATTGCAGCGATGCAAAGCGCGGGCTTTACTGAAAACATGGAAGGCTGGGGATTAGGTTTATCGGACAAAATCCTGTTTGGGGTAAATGAGTCTGAACTCACCGCGACCAGTAAAGCCAACATCGCCAATATGGCGAAAAACCTCTCAGCGACGGGCATTCAGCATGTCCGCATTGACGGTCATACGGATAATTACGGCAAGGCGGATTATAACCAGCAGTTGTCACTGAAACGTGCTGATGCTGTGGCAACACAATGGGCGTTGGGTGCTGATGTACCGCGAACCAACATCACCACCCGAGGCCTGGGTATGAGCGCCCCGATTGCCAGCAATAACAGTGCACAAGGCCGCGCGCAGAATCGCCGTGTGGCGATTGTAATTACCTCGCCTTAATCTCACCCTGGTCGAGCGCATAACGGTATAAGCGCTCGACCGCCAGATTTTTCATTTTCACTTCGCACATAATGTCGAAGTCAGTAAATGACAGCGCCCAGTCGTTTAAATCCTGATTGAAGTAGTAGTCAGAATGCGCACGCAGTTTGGTTTTTGCCACCGTTAAATCGTGCTGATCCGGGAAGCCATGTTCTGGGATTAATCCTTCCTGCGCAATCGAATAGTGTAATACCGGACGCACACCGCGCCACGATTCGATAATTAACGGGATACGCGCATCATCCGCTTTGATAAATTGATTCTCTTTCACCCAGTGATGGTGAATATCCAGCACCACCGGACAGAGATCGCGCGCCTGTAATACATCATCCAGCGAACAAGAGATTTCATCATTTTCAACCGTCAGCATATTGCGTGCTTCAGGAGAGAGACGCTGAAACGCCGCGCGAAACCCCTCGATGCCTTTTTTGCCGTTCATATGGATATTGATTTTGAAATCCTGAAACTGGCGACCATACCCCATTAACACGGCACACAGCGCATGGTACTCCACATCCTCAATTGCCCGATCCACTACCCCTTCATTATCCGAAGCGAGTACGGAATATTGTCCAGGATGGAATGAGAGACGAATGTTGTGAGCGCGGGCAAATTCGCCACAGCGGCCCAGCAGCGGCTGTAAGTCGGGCATCAGTTCGCTGTAGATGGCGGTGGCCTCTGGTACGGTATACAGCGGCAACAGGTCGCTGCCAATCCGCATCATGCGCATCGCATCCGGCAGTTTCGCCAGTTGTTGCAGCGTGAGGAATTGGTTTTCGAGGTTGTTGGTTGCCAGCTGCGACAGTAAACGCGCTTGTTCTTCGCGATCAAGACTCAGGAAACGCGTACGCGTGGTGATTTTAAACGGAAACGGCTGCTTAGCCTGTGCATCGAAGTACTTACACGCAAAACCCAATTTCATTTCAGTCTCCCTTAGAGCAGGCTGAAAGTGTAGCTTGCTCCAGGGAAAGTGCACGGACAGCGGCAGGGCTGCCGCTGTCCGTAGGGTTACACGCTTGGAAAAGTAATGTTGCTGCCCGGTGCTTCGCGATGCAGATGGATAAAGTTCAGGTGACGTTCGTACTGATCGAGAATATCGATAATCACCTGCTCCTTGTTGTAGTCCATCAAATCGTTGCCCTGGCTACCTTCCAGAAGGAATGTCTCCAGACGGTAATAGGTCGATTTACCACTGCGCGCTCGATAGGTAAAGCCCGGCACCGAATACTGCTGCGGCCAGATCTGATACACGAAGTCTTGCTCTTCACCCAGCAGCACGCGCAAATCCAGATAACCTAACGGATGGCCCTCTTCCGGCTCCACGCGGTCCAGTGAAACCCGACCGCCGCGTAACTCCAGTTCTTTCGCTACATCCTGCATTGCCGGGAATAAGACGTTCTCCATCATTTGCTGGGTGTAGCGTGTGCCTGGATAGTTCATGAGACGCGACAGACGTTTCTTCCAGCTCAGGCGATCGTTGCTGGCCGGAATGTACGGTGCCGTTTCACGACTGGCGCTGGCGCGGCGATGGTCTTCCACTTTGAGAGACTTATACAAACCGGCCATCACAAAGAAGATCACAAAGCTGAACGGCAGTCCCATGATCACCGTGGCATTCTGCAGCGCAGAAATACCGTTGGTCATCAACATACCCATGGTCAGAACACCAATCGCCACTGACCAGAAGATACGCAGCCAGTTCGGTGCATCACTGTTGATGTCTTTCAGCTTCGAAGTGAAGTTACCCAACACCAGTGAACCGGAATCCGCTGAGGTGACGTAGAACAGCATGCCGGTAATGGTGGCGACCGAAGCGCTGAACTTAAACGCCGGATACTGCGCCAGCAGGCTGTAGAAGCCACGTTCTGCATGCGCCATCACTTCCTGAGCAAAGCCGGCATCACCGTGGATAATTTCATACAGCGCGGCGTTACCAAAGACCGACAGCCACAACAGCGTGAAGGTGAACGGAATAATCAGCGTACCGAGCACGAACTCACGGATAGTGCGACCACGTGAAATACGCGCCAGGAACAAGCCAACAAACGGGGACCAGGCGACCCACCATGCCCAGAAGAACAACGTCCAGCTGTTCATCCACTCTCTTGGCTGATCAAACGCAAAGGTGTTCAGCGTCATGCCCATAAAGCGGTTGATGTAATCACCGACATTGAGCACCAGCGCATTCAGCAGGAAGTCGGTTTTGCCCATGAACAGCACAAACAGAATCAGCCCCAATGCCAGCGCAACGTTGAGTTCCGACAGAATACGGATGCCTTTATCCACGCCAGAGGTCACGGAAATGGTGGCGATAATCACCGACAGCACAATCAACGCCGCCTGCGCGGTAAAGCCTTCCGGAATATCGAACAACACGTTCAGGCCATAATTGAGCTGAACCACGCCGATCCCTAAGGTGGTGGCGATGCCGAAGATGGTCCCCACTACCGCTGCAATATCCACGGTATGGCCAATCGGCCCGTTAATACGTTTGCCAAAGATTGGATACAGCGCAGAACGGATGGTGAGCGGCAAATTGTAGCGGTAGCTAAAGTACCCCAGCGCGATCCCCATCAGCGCGTACATTGACCAGCCAGTTACGCCGTAGTGGAACAACGTCCACACCATGGCTTGTCGGGCGGCTTCCATGGTTTGTCCGGCGCCCTCAGGCGGTTGCATGTACTGCGTGACCGGTTCGGCCACTGAGAAGAACATCAGATCGATACCGATACCGGCCGCAAACAGCATCGCTGACCAGCTTAATAAGCTGAATTCTGGTTTGGATTGCTCTGGCCCGAGCTTGATGGCGCCGTAACGTGAACAGGCCATGTAGATAACGAAAACGATATACAGCGTCGCGGCCAGCATGTAGTACCAGCCAAACGTAGCGGTAACCCAGTTAACCGCAGTCTGAATCAAGCTGGCAGCCAGCTCGCTGTAAAAAATAGTGACAAGTGAAAATGTCAGAATCAGTCCGGCTGAGGTGTAGAACACCACAGGATTGATTCTGTCTTTTTCACTGGCAGGTGGATTAATCATCGATGACCTCTGGTTAATTTCCTGTAATGACTCAATGGATTAGCGAGACCTGTCTGCCAGGCCTTGTTGTTATCAGTACCCCTGTTATCCCTCCCTGTAGTGCTTTCTTCTGACGATGAGCCGCATAGCCCGGTTCACCGCTGCGCTTTTGTAACAATCGAAGCACAGTATCCTAACAAAATTCTTTTTTATATTGAACGTGCAATCAAAAAAAGTTTAAATAGTCCTCTGACATTGTGGTGGAGCTGGAGTCATGCCAAAGGTGGGAATGCAGCCGATTCGTCGTCGGCAGCTGATTGATGCAACCCTCGATACGATTAACGAGGTAGGAATTAATGACGCAACTATTGCGCAGATTGCCCGCCGTGCGGGGGTTTCGACCGGCATCATCAGCCACTACTTCAAGGACAAGAACGGTTTGCTGGAAGCCACTATGCGCGATATCACTCGTCAGTTACGTGATGCCGTGGCTGCCCGCCTGAAACCGTTGGCGGGCGCGAAGACCGAAGCACGCTTGTTGGCGATTGTCGAAGGTAACTTCGATGACACGCAGGTGCACAGCGCGGCAATGAAAGCCTGGCTGGATTTCTGGGCCAGCAGCATGCATCAGCCGCAGTTGGGTCGTCTGGAACGGGTCAGTAGTCGACGCCTGTTTTCAACTCTCGCCGCCGAGTTTCACCGTGAATTGCCGCGTGAACAGGCGCGACTGGCGGCTCACGGATTGGCATCGCTAATCGATGGCCTTTGGCTGCGAGCTGCGCTAAGCGGTCTGCCCTTCAATATCGATGTCGCGAAAACGCTCACCACCCAATTTATCCGTCAGCAACTTGCTGGCGCACTGAATCACTGAGGAAGGAGAAATCATGTCCCGATTCACCGAACAGCAGCTGTATATCGATGGTCAGTTCATTGCGGCGAGCGCAGGTAATACATTCCAGACCATCAACCCGGCCAATGGCGAAGTACTGGCCGAAGTACATGAGGCGGAACAGGCCGATGTTGATCGTGCTGTCGCTGCCGCGCAAAAAGGCCAGAAAGTCTGGGCCGCGATGACCGCCATGGAGCGCTCACGCATTCTGCGCCGTGCCGTCGATATTCTGCGTGAGCGCAACGACGAGTTGGCCGCGCTGGAAACCCTCGACACCGGTAAGCCGCTGAGCGAAACCCAATATGTTGACATCGTGACCGGTGCTGACGTGCTGGAATATTACGCCGGTCTGATCCCGACGCTGGAAGGCCAGCAGATCCCACTGCGCGACACGGCGTTTGTTTATACCCGTCGTGAACCGCTCGGCGTGGTCGCTGGTATTGGTGCGTGGAACTACCCGATTCAGATCGCCTTATGGAAATCTGCCCCTGCACTGGCAGCGGGTAACGCGATGATCTTTAAACCGAGTGAAGTCACTCCACTGACAGCACTGAAGCTGGCAGAAATTTACACCGAAGCGGGCGTGCCTGCCGGCGTATTCAATGTGCTGAACGGTCGTGGCGCGGTCACTGGTCAACTGCTGACTGACCATCCGGGCATCGATAAAGTCTCCTTTACCGGCGGCGTGGCCAGCGGCAAAAAAGTGATGGCGAATGCTGCGGGCTCCACCTTGAAAGAAGTCACTATGGAATTGGGTGGCAAATCGCCGCTGATTATCTTTGATGACGCCGATCTCGATCTGGCCGCTGACATCGCCATGATGGCCAACTTCTACAGCTCAGGCCAGGTCTGCACTAACGGTACGCGCGTGTTTATCCCGGCAAAATTCCAGGCCGCGTTTGAAGCGAAAATCGCTGAACGTGTTGCACGCATCAAAGCGGGTGACCTCAACGATCCTGACACCAATTTCGGCCCGCTGGTGAGCTTCCCCCATCGTGACAACGTGATGCGTTATATCGAATCCGGTATCAACGAAGGCGCGCGTCTGCTGTGCGGCGGCAAACGTCTGAGCGGCGCCGATTTCGATGACGGAGCCTGGGTTGAACCGACCGTATTCACCGACTGCCGTGATGAGATGACCATTGTGCGTGAAGAAATCTTCGGGCCGGTGATGTCGATTCTGACTTACGAAAGCGAAGAAGAAGTGGTACGTCGCGCCAATGCCACCGATTTCGGTCTGGCTGCGGGCGTAGTGACGCAAGACCTGAACCGCGCACACCGCGTGATTCACCAGATCGAAGCGGGTATCTGCTGGATCAACACCTGGGGCGAATCTGCCGCCGAAATGCCGGTGGGCGGCTACAAGCACTCTGGTATTGGCCGTGAGAATGGCCTGATGACCTTGCAAAACTACACCCAGGTGAAGTCGGTGCAGGTCGAGTTATCCCGTTTTCAGTCCGTATTTTAATTGAGCTTTAACCTGAGGAGCGACTAATGGAATTTGATTACATCATTATCGGAGCCGGATCCGCAGGGAACGTTTTGGCAACAAGACTGACCGAAGACAGCAGCGTGAATGTGCTGCTTTTAGAAGCGGGTGGCCCTGACTACCGCTTCGATTTCCGCACGCAGATGCCAGCCGCGCTGGCTTATCCGCTACAGGGAAAACGCTATAACTGGGCGTATGAAACCGAGCCAGAACCGCATATGAATAACCGCCGCATGGAGTGCGGACGCGGTAAAGGTCTGGGCGGATCATCGCTGATCAATGGTATGTGTTATATCCGCGGCAACGCGATGGATCTCGATAACTGGGCGCAGCAGCCTGGGCTGGAAAGCTGGAGCTACCTGAACTGCCTGCCCTACTATCGCAAGTCAGAAACCCGCGATATTGGCGCCAATGACTATCACGGCGGTGAAGGCCCGGTCAGCATCACCACCTGTAAACCCGATAACAATCCGCTGTTTGCTGCGATGATCGAAGCCGGTGTTGAAGCCGGCTATCCACGCACGGAAGATTTGAACGGCTATCAGCAGGAAGGCTTCGGACCGATGGATCGCTTCGTCACGCCGAAAGGTCGTCGATCCAGCACCGCGCGTGGCTATCTCGATACCGCCAAAAAGCGTCCAAACCTGAAGATCGTCACCCATGCCACCACCGATCGCATCCTGTTTGAAGGCAAGCGCGCGGTGGGCGTGGAATATTTGCAGGGATCGGGCAACACGCCACATCAGGTGCATGCGCGACGTGAAGTTTTGCTGTGCGCCGGTGCCATCGCCTCGCCGCAGATTCTGCAACGTTCTGGCGTGGGCGCTGCTGCGCTGCTGAACAAATTCGACATTCCGGTGGTACATGATCTGCCGGGCGTCGGCGAAAACCTGCAGGATCACCTCGAAATGTACCTGCAGTACGAGTGCAAAGAGCCGGTGTCACTCTATCCGTCGTTGAAATGGTGGAACCAGCCGAAGATCGGTGCAGAGTGGCTGTTTAACGGGACCGGCATCGGTGCCAGCAACCATTTTGAAGGCGGTGGCTTTATTCGCAGCCGCGAAGAGTTTACCTGGCCGAACATTCAGTATCACTTCCTGCCAGTAGCGATTAACTACAACGGCTCTAACGCCGTTGAAGCGCACGGTTTCCAGTGTCACGTAGGTTCAATGCGTTCACCGAGCCGTGGGCATGTGCAGATTAAATCGCGCGATCCGCGTCGTGATCCGGCTATTTTGTTCAACTACATGGCACATGAACAGGACTGGCAGGAATTTCGTGACGCGATTCGTATTACGCGCCAGATCATCAATCAGCCCGCGCTGGATAAGTATCGCGGCAAAGAAATCAGTCCGGGCCTCGATTGCCAGACTGATGAACAGTTGGATGAGTTTGTGCGTAACCATGCGGAAACCGCCTATCACCCCTGCGGCACCTGCAAAATGGGCAGCGATAGCATGGCGGTGGTTGATGGTGAAGGTCGTGTGCATGGATTGCAGGCGTTGCGCGTGGTAGATGCGTCAATTATGCCGTTGATCATCACTGGCAACCTGAATGCCACCACCATCATGATCGGTGAAAAGATCGCGGATAACATTCGTGGTCGCCAGCCGTTGCCGCGTAGCGAAGCAGATTACTTCGTCGCTGGCGATCTGCCGGTGCGTGGTGAACCGAAGCGCGCTTAACCGTTTTTATCAGGGTGGCTCTCGTCACCCTGCTCATTTCCAGCTAGCTTTGCAGATAAGCCATAATCAGCCGCTGTAACTCAAGCTTAATGTCATCTGAGCCCAGTTGATCGCGTCTTGCGGCATCATGCACCCCCTTTTACAACTTAAAGCAGGGAGGTTCGTCATATTCTGCAGTGACTGACGCTCCCTTCTTTCCTGTAGACTGATGACGCACAATTGCCGGCATTTAGCGTATTGATGCAGCTTTAAAGTATGTTGTAACTAGTAACGCGTTTGCTTTACATCTTTTGTTAAAACTCATTCCCAATCAATCGCCTGTAAAAATCTTTCAAGAATGGCATTCTGATTGCGCCCTTTGCGTGTTACCACAGCGATCTTACTGGTGAAGTGGAAACGTTCCGGTGCAATGGCGCGCATGGTCTTTTTATCCACCCACTGTGCGGCATAGTGATCGGGCAGAAAACCGATAAAGCGGCCGGTGAGAATCAAAAAGGCAATGCCTTCGCGGTCGGTTGCCGTTGCATTGCAATTGAGTTTCTGATGCATGGCAATGGCTTCTGCCGTCATGCGAAATGCAGGTGCGATGGCATCACACCTTTTCAGTTGTGCATCATCAGGTTCGTGGGAAAACAGCGCGTGGGTGTCGCTGCAGTAAAGCTGCGACCGCTCATCATATAACGACATGTAATCCAGACCGGAAATTGGCGAAGTGACCGGTAGTGCACCGACGTGCAATCGACCATCCATCAGCCCTCTTTCAATCTCTGCAGCTGTCATCATGCTGATATTCAGCCTAATGTCGGGACCTATCTCATGCAGTTTCTCCAGCGCATGGGTAATTTTCATGCGTGGTTGCGTGACCAGATTATTGATAATCCCGATATTCAAATCCCCGCGCAGCTGCTTATGCATCTGATTAACCTGCAGGCGAAACTGCTCGATAGCCGCCATCATACTTTCGCTGTGACGCAGGATCTCACGCCCTTCTTCGGTTAAGGCAAAACCCGCCCGTCCGCGTTGACACAATCGCATGCCAAGTCGCTTTTCCAGATCGCCCATGTGCAGGCTAATAGCCGAACGCGTCATCCCCAATAAACTTTCTGCCGCAGAGAAGCTGCCGCTCTCATTAACGGTTTTGAACAGGCGCAATAATTTGAGATCAAAGTCGGTGACCTGCGCGAGCGATTTGCTTTTCATATAGGTGAGTAAATCAATAACTGAAGATGAATTAATAGGGATTTAACTTAACTAACCGTTAAATGCAAACTCTTCATACACCCGTCTGGAGAAACATCATGTCTGATGCTGTCAACACTACCGATCTCAATCTGCAAGCGCACTGGATGCCGTTTACTGCCAACCGGAATTTCCAGCGCGATCCCCGTATCATTGTCGGCGCTCAAGGCCGCTGGCTGACTGATGATAAAGGACGGCAGATTTTTGATAGCCTTTCCGGTTTATGGACCTGTGGCGCGGGCCACTGCCGCAGTGAAATCCAGCAGGCGGTGGCGAAACAACTGGGTACGCTCGATTATTCGCCCGGCTTCCAGTACGGTCATCCGCTGTCATTTCAGCTGGCAGACAAGATTGCCCAGCATATGCCGGGTGATCTAAACCATGTGTTCTTCACCGGATCGGGTTCGGAATCAGCAGACACGGCGGTGAAGATGGCGCGCGCTTACTGGCGCATCAAAGGCCAGCCGGCGAAAACCAAATTTATCGGACGCGCGCGAGGTTACCACGGCGTAAATATCGCCGGAACCAGCCTGGGCGGCATTGGCGGCAATCGTAAGATGTTCGGTCAGTTTATGGACGTTGACCATATTCCACACACGCTGCAAACCGATCTGCCCTTCACTGCTGGCCAGGCCGAAACCGGCGGTGTGGCGTTGGCTAATGAGATGCTGAAATTGATTGAGCTGCATGATGCTTCCAACATCGCCGCCCTTATTGTTGAGCCTCTTTCCGGCTCTGCGGGGGCGATTATCCCACCGGTAGGCTATTTGCAGCGCCTGCGTGAAATCTGCACGCAGCACGATATCCTGCTGATTTTTGACGAAGTGATCACCGGATTTGGTCGTATGGGCCGCTGGAGCGGCGCTGAGTATTTTGGCGTCACGCCCGATATCCTCAATTTCGCCAAGCAGATCACCAATGGCGCGGTGCCGCTGGGTGGCGTGGTCGCCAGCAGCGAAATCTACAACACCTTTATGGCGCAAAAACTGCCAGAACACGCGGTTGAATTTGCTCACGGCTACACCTACTCTGCCCATCCGGTGGCCTGTGCGGCGGGCCTGGCGACGCTGGAGTTACTGGATCATGACGCGCTGATTGCGCAATCCGCCGAGCTGGCACCGCATTTTGCCCATGCACTGCATGCGCTGCGTGATTGCCCGAACGTCATCGATATCCGCAACTGCGGTCTGGTGGGTGCCATCCAGCTTGCTCCGCGCGGCGGCGATGCCACCATTCGGCCGTTTGAAGCGGGCATGGCGCTGTGGAAAGCCGGTTTTTATGTGCGCTTCGGTGCCGATACGCTGCAGTTTGGCCCGATGTTCAATACACAGCCTGCCGAGTTGGATCGCTTGTTTGACGCTGTAGGTGAGACGTTACATCACATAGCGTGAGGAAAATGAGTTGATTGGTCATACTTAACAACATCTTCTTCATACTCTCTGCCGATTCTTCTGATTCAATACCTTTTTGCATTCAGTCTGGATCGGCCATGCTCCGTCGCCACTTTCTTACCGGTTTACTGCTCTCCCCCTTTGCTGCGCGCTGCGGCTTTAGCCTGGCCGCTTCCTCGGCAAAACCCGCACAGGTATTGCCCTTGTGGCCAAAACAACCGCCTGGTGGCGGTGGACCTTTAGGGGCGATGACGTTTAGTGCCAAAGGTGCGCAGCGGAATATTGCCATGCCGACGCTCACCGTCTTTAAGCCTGTTCAGCCGAAGGGACGCGCTGTACTGATTGCGGCTGGCGGCGGCTATACGCGTATCGAAATGGGCAAAGAAGCCTGGCCCGCTGCCGCGTGGCTGGCGGCTCAAGGCTACACAGCGTATGTGCTGAGTTATCGCCTGCCGCAGGAAGGCTGGAAAGATGGCGCGTTAGTGTCACTTCAGGATGCACAGCGCGCACTGCGTATCGTGCGCCACCGTGAGAACAATGTCAGCGTATTGGGCTTTTCGGCTGGCGGGCACCTGCTGGGAATGGCGGCGAACCGCGCGGATTTTCACGCTTATCAGGCCAGTGATGCAATGGACAATCTCCCCGCAACGGCCGATCGTGCCGCGCTGATCTATCCCATCATTACGCTTGAGCCACCTTATGAACACACCTCCACGCATAAAGTGTTGGTCGGGAAAGACGCATCACTCAGCGCGGATACCGCCTGGTCGGTTCAATCCTATGTTAATCCGCAATCACCGCCGTTTTTCCTGGTGCAGGCCGAAGACGATCCTGTTTCCGATCCACACAACACCTTGATCATGGCTGCCGCGTGCAAGCAGCAGCATGTGCCGGTTGAGATGCATCGCTATCCCATCGGGGGGCATGGTTTTGGATTGGGTAAGCCCGGCACACAAACGACTGAGTGGCCGGGACATTATCTGCAATGGTTAAACGCTTAGCGCGGCGGAAGGTTGAGCCAGGCCCGCCAGCAACGTCTCCGAACTGGCCACCGCACCAAAAATACCGCCCTGCATGTGAATCATGCTTAGTGCCGCTTCGTGGTGTTTTAGCTCGGTCGCGGCGCAGCAATCAGACAGCACCAGACATTCGAAGCCGCGATCGTTGGCTTCGCGCAGCGTGGTATGCACACAGACATCGGTGGTAATACCTGAGATGATAAGATTACGTATCCCCCGACTGCGCAGGATCAGTTCAAGATCGGTGGCATAAAAAGAGCCTTTGCCTGGCTTATCAATGATGGTTTCACCCGCCAGTGGCGCCAGCTCCGGGATAATTTCCCAGCCCGGCTCACCGCGCACCAAAATGCGGCCACAGGGACCGGGCGCACCGATTTCCGCCTGCATCCGCTTTGAACGCCAGCGTTTATTGGCCGGCAAATCACTCAGGTCAGGACGATGGCCTTCACGCGTATGGATGATCGGGAAGCCTAACTCCCGCATGCGTGCCAGCACGCGCTGCAAAGGCGCTATCGGAGCGCGGGTCAGTGCGATGTCATACCCCATGCTATCGACGTAGCCGCCCTTGCCACAAAAATCGGTCTGCATATCGATAATGATCAGTGCGGTATCCGCAGGCGTACACCGCCCATCAAAGGGCCAGGGATAAGGTGTTGAATCAATGGTGAATTCAGGCATTTTTCTGCTCCATCAGGCTCGCTGCGTTTTCACGTTTCAGTTTGACAATCAAAGTGTAACTGGCAGCAGCCGTCACCAGGCCAATCACCGCTTCACCAAACTGCGGGAATTCAATGTGGGCAATCACCGCACACAAGCTGCCAATCGCCCAGGCGGCAAAAGCGCTACCGCGCAGACGACGGGTTTTGCGCTGCTCGCTGATTCTTGCCATGAAGATCAGGTCAACGATCATGACCGCACCAAACGGCGGTACCACGATGCCGAGCAAACTCAGCCACTCGAGGAAGTAAGACCAGACGCCCGCCAGCGCCAGTGCCCCGCCGATGGCGCCGAGGATCAACGTCCAGACTCGCATCTTGCTGCTGAACAGATGGCTAAAGCCAACGGCACCGTTGTACAAACAATGGGTACAAACCGAGCCGAGGTTAATGAAAACAAACAGGAAAGCGATGATGGAGAGTAACGTGCCATGGTTCATCAGCATTGGCAGGAAATTACCGCCATTATTGACCGGATCAACCGCCGCGCCCACCGCTACAATCACCACACCGAACAGATATGAGATGACGTTCGCCATAGGAAAGGCGGAAAATGCCGCGATAACCGCTGATTTGCCGTCTTTCGACCAGCGGGTAAAATCCGCGGTCATGGTGCCCGAATCGGCGAATCCTGCCACCACCATGGTCACCGCCGTTCCCATGCTCATGGCGCCGACTGCACCAGTACTGCCTTTGAACTGAGTGATGGTGCTGAAATCGTGATCCTGCCCAATCAACCACAGTGCGACCAAACCGAGCACCACAAACAACGGTGCGGCAATCATGCCCAGGATCGACAACGCACGCACGCCGAGGAAGGTGACGCCGGTATACAGCACCATGGCGATAGCGGTCACCGCGAGTGCGTTCCAGCCAAAGGTTTGGTTAATGACTGTACCAGTTAAACCCGTTTGAAACGCATACCAGCCAATCACGACGGTCGAGAGAAAACCGGAAACGAGGATATAGCCTTTAGTGCCAAAGGTACGCTTTGCCTGCAGGGCGAAGTTCATCCCGGTGTTACCTGCAAACCAACTCAGAGCGCCAACATAAGCGAACAGCACCAGATTGCCGAGCAGGATGGCAATCAGCGCGGGCCAGAAACCCAAATGCCAGGTAATAATGCCACCAAACAACGCGTTGGTAAGGATCATCGGGAAACCGAACCAGACAGCTGATACCGACCGCGTCGAGTGACGGTGACTTAAAGGTACCGGTTCGTGTTCAAATTCCTGCTCCAGCGCAGGGGAGGATTTGTTACTCATGGGCAACTCCGATTAAGTCAGGATAAAGGTGATTCCACGGTTGGATGCGCTCGAAAGCGGCACTTGCCGCCAGCACCAGGCCATCGTCCAGATGACGACCCACGATTTGCAGACCAATCGGCAAGCCACTGGCGGTGAAGCCCGCAGGGATTGAGGCCGCCGGTTGGCCAGTGAAATTGAAGGGATAACAGAACGACAACCAATGATCGCTTCGCACCATGCGCCCATCGATGATTTCCGGTCCCTGCATATTGAGCGGGAACGGCGGCACTGCCAGCGTTGGCGTCAACAGCAAGTCGTAACGCTGCATAAATCGCCACAGCTGATTGCAGATCTTCTTGCGTGCGGTATTGGCGTCGGTAAAGTGTTCAGCGCGCCATTCGCGTTGCAGCATGGCGCTCAGATGAGGTGACATGCGTGAGCCCAGTTCGCTTTGCATCTGACGCATGCCTGTGAGATCGCTTTCAAAGGCCACCAGCGCGGCAAAGGTGGCGCCTTCATCGGCAATCCCTGGATCAACCTCTTCTAATTCCGCCCCCAGTTCACGGGCGAAATGTCGAGCGGCCTTAGTGACAACGTCACGCACCTCTTTATCGACGGCGATGTAGCCAAAATCGGCACTAAACGCAATGCGCAGCCCGTTTAAGGGTTTTTCCAGAGAGGAAATCCAGTTCACGTCGCTGCAGGGAATGGAGTGACGATCGCGCATATCCGGGCCTGCCATCACTGACATCATCAGTGCGCTGTCTCGCACCATGCGTGTCATGGGGCCAATATGCTCCAGTGATTCCCAGCTAGAGACGCCGGGAAAGCGTTCATCGCGGCAGCCAGGCCATAACGGCACCCGCCCCATCGAGGCCTTGAATCCATAAACGCCGCAGTGCGCCGCTGGAATACGTACCGATCCGCCGCCGTCACTGCCCAATGCCATCGGGCAAAGGCGAGCGGCGAGCGCCGCGCCGGATCCGGCACTTGAACCGCCGGGCGTTTTGCTCAAATCCCAGGGATTCCGCGGTGAAGGAAACAGCGGATTGTGCCCAACGCCGCTATAACCAAACTCGGGCGCAGTGGTTTTCCCCAGCAGCACAGCATCAGCAGCCTGCAGGCGCTCGACGGTGATGTCGTCATCTTCAGGAATGAAATCGGCATAGGCTGCCGAACCGGAGGTGGTTTTCACACCCGCCGTGCAAATGAGATCCTTTACCGCCAATGGCACACCCGCAAAAGCCCCCAGCGCTTCACCGCGTGCACGCTTCGCATCCACCACTGATGCCTGCTGTAACGCCAATTCGGGTGATGCCGTACAAAAAGCCCGAATCAGTGGTTCGCGTTTTTCCATACGATCCAACGCGGCTTGCGTTAATTCGCGGGCAGACACCTCGCCATTGCGGATCAGCGCTGCCAATGTAGTAGCATCCTCATCCAGTAAAGCCTCAAACATGATTCATCTCCCGATTTGGTCACTTAACGGGATTAATGCAGTTTGCGTGCCAGAAGGTGCCAACAATCAGCGGCGAGGAGATAACGCCTGATGGGATACGGACTTGGATACAAGATCGAATACTTATGTTTCGTTTTAATGCATTCGGTTTAACAGGAAGCACAAAAATAGCGCAGCGATGCGCCATTTTGGTCATCACCGATGCAGGCTGCTTTCAGCGTTGCTAAATGTCACTGGATGGATAAAACATCATCGGAAAATACAGCGCCACGTCATGCAGTTATAACCTGCGTATTATTCGATTTTTAATTCAGTAAACATTTCATAAACGACATCACGAATAGGATAATACTTATCACGGCTAAAATGAGAAATGTGGCAGGGTGTGCCAGGTTAAGTCAGGTCTCATTTCCCATTATTTTATCTGAGGGCGAACGGGTGAATTATTTCGATGTATCCATTCTGGCCGTAATACAGGGGCTGGCAGAGTTACTGCCGGTTTCCAGCTCTGCACACGTCATTATGACGGAGAAACTCCTGGGGCTGGACCCTGCGGCCCCCGATATGACACTGTTGCTGGTGATGCTGCATACCGGCACGATGTTCGCGGTGATTGTTTACTTCTGGAATAACTGGCGGGAGACCTATTTCAGTTCGAGCCGTGCATTTAAGAAGAATGTATTTTTAATTATTCTCGCCACCGCAGTGACCGGCGTAGTGGGTTTAGCGCTAATGAAGCTGATTAAATATTTCTTCGCCGCGAACGACGACACGTTCGAAATAGAATCCTTATTCAGTAACAGTAAAATAATCGCCAGTGGTCTCGCTGCAGCAGGCTTATTAATTATCCTCTCTTCACGCCTGAAAGAAAAAGATCGCGGCGAACTTTCGCCCTTAAGCGCTGCAGGTATTGGTTTCGTTCAGGGTTTATGCCTGCCATTTCGCGGTTTTTCTCGTTCTGGCGCCACGATTTCTACCGGTCTTTCATTGGGTGTGGCCCGTAAACGTGCGGAAGAATTTAGTTTTGCGTTAGCCGTGGTGCTGACACCGGCGGTGATCGTTAAAGAGGGCCTGCGTGCTTTCAGTTCAGGTTCTGCTGGTACGGTCACAGTGAGCAGCGGAGTGCTTCTGCCCAGCCTGGTGGGCATGATATTAAGTTTTGTCGCCGGACTTCTGGCGCTACGCTGGCTTTCCCGCTGGCTGGAGCATGATCGCTGGCATCTGTTCGGTGGCTATTGCTTGTGCGCTGCGGCACTGATTGGTTGGTTGGGCTGACTCGCGGATTGAGCTTCTCTGAACCTCAGCAGTGAAATCATTGGCATGCTGCTTGCAGGTTGTCTATACAGGTAGGTAACCTCGAATGACAGACAGGGATAAAGATGAAGCTCAATCCAGAACAACTGCGCGCAAAAGCCAGACGCACACTGCCCCATTTCGCTTTCGACTATATTGATGGTGGCGCAGAGGGGGAAGTGACGCTCAATCACAATAGGGCTATCTTTCAACAGTGGCGATTTTTACCCTCAGTATTACGCGATTCCAGTCAGCGGAATATCGGTGTTGCCCTTGGCCGCACGCAGTTGGCTGCCCCACTTCTTGTTGCTCCCACTGGCTATAACGGCATGCTGAGAAATCAATCCGATCTCATGCTCGCCCGCGCTGCGGCTCAGGCGGGCATTGGCCATATCCAGAGCACCGTTTCAACCGCTTCTATTGAGGATATACAAGCGACTGGTCATCAGGAACGTTGGTTTCAACTCTACGTCCTTAAAGATAAGCAAGTAACTGAGAATTTGATCAGTCGCGCCAAAGACGCAGGCTGTACTGCTTTGGTGGTGTCCGTTGATGCGGTGCATTTTGGTCATCGTGAGCGCGATAAGCAGCACTATCGACGGCCCATGAAACTCTCATTCCCGGCACTCTGTGACGTGGCGATGAAACCGGGCTGGGTGCTGCGCACTCTGGTGCCACACGGTATGCCGGGCTTCGGCAATCTTAAGCCTTACCTGCCCGCTGAAAAGCAACAAGGAGCCGGCGGTGCCACTTACTTCGCTCAGCAAATGGACCAGACCTTGAGCTGGGAAACGCTGGCGTGGATCCGCTCACTGTGGGACGGCGCGTTGTATGTGAAAGGCATCATGACCGTTGATGATGCCCTTATGGTGCAAAAAATCGGTGCTCAAGGCATTGTCCTGTCGAATCACGGCGGCAGACAACTGGATTGTACCGCCAGCCCAATGTCTGTGCTTGCCAGTGTGCGAGCGGCGGTCGGTGATGAATTTATCATCCTGATCGACAGCGGTTTCCGCCGCGGCACCGACGTGATTAAAGCGCTGATCCTCGGGGCTAATGCCGTATTGATTGGACGGCCCTTATTGTATGCGGTGGCCGCAGGTGGCGAAGCACTGGCGAACGAGGTGATCACTGCGCTGGTTCAGGAAGTTGACCGCACGCTGGCCCAATTAGGCTGCAACATCCTTGCAGACCTGCGGCCAGAGATGCTGCAGATCAGATAGAGGCCAGATATCCCCCATCGACATACAGAATCTGCCCGGTGATATATCGGGCAGCCTCCGAGCTAAGAAAAACCACACTGCCGGCCAGATCGTCGAATTCACCAAATCGACCAAGCGGGATTTTTTTCTGCATCGCGTCGCGCCACGCGTCATCCTGATAAAACACCTGAGTCATTTCCGTTTCGAAGTAGCCGGGACCGATGCCATTCACGCGGATGTTATGCGCCGCCCATTCCGCGCTCAGCGTGCGCGTCATCCCCGCCAATCCTGACTTGGAGCTGGCATAGGCAACGGCGCCGGGCACGCCCACACAGGTGGTCAGCGAGCACACATTAATGATCGCACCGCCGGATGCCGCAGAAACCATGTTTTTCGCCACCGCCTGAGCACAAAAAAATGCGCCCTTGAGGTTAGTGCCAACAATGGTATCCCACAACGCTTCATCCACTTCGAGCGAAGGGCGAATCTGTTCGGTGCCTGCATTGTTAATCAAAATATCCACCCGCCCCGCAGCGGCTAGCGTCTGTTGGATGCTTTCAACCTGAGTGACATCCAGAATCAGTCCCTGTGCCTCTACGCCAGAGGCGCGCAACTGCGCCACCGCGGCTTTTAGTGTAACCGCATCACGACCGGTGATCGTCACACGCGCACCGGCCTGAGCCAACGCCTGTGCCAGCGCATAACCAATGCCACGTGTCCCGCCCGTGACCAATGCGTTTTTACCTTGTAAGGAAAATGACGTCATGACACTCATAATTTGATTACCGTTTTCAGGAAGGCCGATTTGCCCTCAATCAGCGTCTGATAGGTTTCAGGCACATCATCCAGCTGCACCGGTGGCGCGATAAGCCTTGTTAAGTCGTCCGCCAGCAAGGCCATGATATCCAGTGCCGCCTGCTGTTCATGCTGGAAGACACTGCAACCCACCAGCGTGATCTCCCGCTCCACTAAAGCATTCAGATCAATGCCGTCCGTATGGTGAAATATTCCGACCATCGCAATGCGACCACCCGAAGTTATCCCTGCGATCAGCTGCGAGAGTGCGGCAGGAAATCCTGAGGCTTCAACACCCAAGGCATATTTTTGGGGCGTGGACAGCGGCACGACAGAAGCGATCAATTGATAGCGCTGCGCATTCGGTTCGATTAACTGCACCTGACATTTTTTCAAGCGATGCAGAAGTAACGCTGTCAAACCTCCGATGGTTCCGCCGCCCGTGACACACACAGCATCACCTTCTGCGGGATTGAGTTGATTCACCACTCGCAACGCCACGCCTAGCGGTTCACTCAATACCGCTATCTCATCGGGAATCGCATCGGGTACCGCCAGCAAACTACTTAGCGGTAACGCCACCTGTTCAGCAAAACCACCGTCAAACACTTCTCCTACAAAGCCCAGGGACTCGCACAGGTTCATCGCGCCAGACGAGCAAAATGCGCAATGGCCGCAATACACGCGCGAATCAGCGACTACGCGCATGCCTGGCTGGAAGCGGTCGCTCTCGCCGTTGATTTCGCTAATGACGCCGAACAACTCATGTCCTGGTGTTACCGGAAGATGAGCAATCCACTTTCCAGTTTTGAAATTATGTAAATCGGAGCCACAGATTCCTGCTGAGTGCACGTTGATCCTGGCCCATCCGGCGGGCAAATCGGGTGGGGAGAGTTCATCAACAGTGACCTGACCAATACTTTTGAGGCGTATCGCTTTCATCTCAGTTCTCCGTGATCAGGCTGTTGATCCAGTGGGTGAATTCATCCTCTCCGCCGCACGCCAGCATCACGGCAACCGAGAAGCCAATCGCTGAGCTTGTCGGATTATGGTTACTGGATGAGCCGGCACGTAAATTCATCACCAGCGTCGGACAGCAGAACAACGCCAGCCGCATAATCTGTTGCCAGTTGCCGGGCAGCCAGCCTTTCTCCTGCAGGGCTGCAAGCAAAGGCTTCCAGTAAAGCTCTCCTTTACTGGTCAGAAATGCGCGGCGTAGCGGGCTGAGTTGCCAGTCATGTTCAACAATCAGCGTGTTGCCATCGCACCGCACATTGACCTGATAGCGGGCGGCGGCATCGTCAGGTTCATACAACCAGCACGGATGCGCATAAATGTTATGGAACGTGGCTTTAATTTCAGCCAGTAAAGCGGGAATATTGCTACCCGCAAAAGCAGGGTCGAAACTCACCAGTTCAGGTTCACCGTGCTGCGTTTCGTACCATACGTTGGCATTGTGTGCATCACCATGTGCCACCACGACACCGTGAGATGCCAGCGCAGCAGGTTTCAACACTTCTCCCGCGGCCAGGAACAGCTGGTGAAGAGTCTTGGGATATAACACGCCGTTGACCTGCCAATGCATCTGGCTCAGAGTTTCCCAATCGAGCTGCACCTCACCCAGCGTGAAGCGCTGCCCAATATAGAACTGCGCTACTCGCCCACCCAAGCCATCCGGATCACCCTCGGAAACCAGTCGATTCCAGAACAATTGATGAATAGATTCAGCTGCCACTTCTGCCGCCGTTGCCATACGCAACGGCGGCAGCGTGTGAGCGAGAATATCGCTATCGGCGCGACGCTGAGCCTCAATAATCGCTGCTGATTGCTTCCAGTCCGCTGTGGATTCCACTGCACGGCACACATCCGCCAGACGCTGATCGTTGCGTAAGCTGTACAGCAGAATTTGTCGTCCCGGTTCACCGCAGGTGTAGACCGGCACATCGACAGCGAAGCCATGCTCACGCAACAGTTCAGCGCGGTAATACTCATCAATGGTGTGCTCTTCCCCTTCTTCGTGATGGAATTTGAAAAACAGCGTGCGCCCATCCGCGAGCACCACGCGACCATTTAAAGAGTTCAGGCTGTATTGATCGCGGTTGATCTGCAGGCTGATCGCCTCGATCCCGGTGACATCTGCGATCAACTGCTGAAGTTTCTCGCTGGCACGTTCCCACTGGTTTTCTTTGGTTAAACGACGCGCTTCTGCCGCAAGTGGAGGACGCAGGCGATCATTCATCGCGCCCACCTTTCAGTAAGGTCTGTCGGATATCTGACACCGCCAATGCATGGCCGGGGAACCCTTCATATTCCGCAAAGCGTTTGGCTTTAGGAGCCAATTCCTGATAGCCCCGGCTGGTGACATAAGCGATAGACATACGCTTCATATAGTCAAACACCGAGAGCGGTCCTGCGGTTTTCGCCGCCCCGTTGGTTGGTAACACCGCATTAGGCCCGAGCACGAAGTTACCCAGCACAATCGGCGAATGCTCTCCCAGCAGAATTTCACCCGCATTGCGGATTTTCATCATCACATCCATCGGTTCGTGTGCCAGCACTTCGAGATGTTCCGGGGCGTACGCGTTGACGAATTCAATCGCCGTGGCAAAGTCTTTGGTGAGGATCACGCCACCGTGGTCGCCACAGAGTACGCGCTGGGAGAAATCTGCCCTTTTTTCACCGATCTGCTGCCAGTAGCCCGGTAGCGCGGCGATGGCCTCTTCCGCCACGCGACGGCTGGACGTCACCAGATAAGCCGAGCTATCCGGGCCGTGTTCGGATTCAATTATCAGATCGAGCGCCGCCAATGCCCCATTCACCGAATCATCCGCTAAGATTAGGCTTTCGCTAGGACCCGCAGGCACACCGGGATGGATCAAATGCGTAAGCTGACGTTTGGCCGCTACCACCCAGGGACTGCCGGGGCCGACAATTTTTAAACATTTCGGAATGGATTCGGTGCCAAACGCCACTGCCGCCACCCCTTGTGCACCGCCACATTTGTACACGTGCTCAATTCCCACCAACCGCGCAGCAACCAGCGTTGCATCATCCACAGTGCCATCCGGGCCTGGGGGCGTAATCACAATGGGCAGCGGCACACCGGCGACGATGGCGGGGATGGTTGTCATTAGCAATACGCTGGGAAATGAACCCTTACCGCGCGGGACATAGCAGGCTACGGCATCAATCGGAACATGGCGATCACCGGCAAAAGCACCAGGACGCATCTCTTTCCACCACATCTCCTCGGGCTTCTGTGCTTCATGAAACGCGCGGATATTCTCCACCGCGAAACGGATCGCGTCGATCACCTGCGGATCAACGCGTTCGAATGCCGCATCGAACTCCTGTTCGTCAGCCTTGATGGCAAAGGTTTCTGGCTGCACGCCATCAAATTCACGGGCAAAACGAATTAACGCCTGATCCCCTTCAGTTCTGACTGCTTCAATAATCGGCTTCACCTTTTCGGCAAAACTCGACAGGTCAGATTCGGTGCGTTTGAATAGCTGCTCAGGTAATACGTCAGACGTTGACAGATCATGAAATGAAACGGCCATAGTTAATCCTCAATATTGTCAGTGCGTGAATTCGTGTTGGTGAATGCGGCTCAGCACCTGATGCTGCAGCTCGATAAATTCAGGTACGCGATTGATCCCCTCATGACGGGGGCGCGGTAAGTTCACCGCGAAAGTGGTATCGATTTTTCCTGGGCCCATCACGACAATGCGGTCCGACAGCCTGACGGCTTCTTCAATATCGTGCGTAACAAACATCACCGTCAGGCGATGCTTTTCCCAAATCTCAATCAATAACTGCTGCATCTGGTGACGCGTCATGGCATCCAGCGCGCCAAAAGGCTCATCCATTAACAGAATTTTGGGGCGATACGAGAGCGCTCGGGCGATGGCCACACGCTGCTTCATCCCTCCCGAGAGTTCACTGGGCCAGCGATCGGCGGCATCACCCAGTTTCACCAGTTCCAGATGCTGCTGCGCGATTTCCCGGCACTGGCTGGCTGGTGTGCCTGCGGCTTTCAGGGCAAATTCAATATTGCCGCGCGCCGTCAGCCACGGCAGCAAAGTGTAAGATTGGAACACTACGCCGCGATCCAGCCCAGGGCCGGGAATCGGTTGCCCGTCTACCAGCACATCGCCGCTGTCAAACTCCTCCAGACCAGCTGCAATAGATAACAGTGTGCTTTTGCCGCAGCCGGAAGCCCCAACAATCGAAACAAACTCGTTGTCATTGAGCGTCAGGTCGATGCCATGCAGCACGCGGCGGCGAGATTTCCCCTGAGCGAAACTCTTCTCCAGTTTATTTATTGTTAAGCTCGCCATCAGGAACGTCTCCGGTTGTAGCGGAATAACACACGCTCAGCGGCGCGCATGATTTGGTCGGTAATCAGGCCCAGCAGCCCCAGTAACAGGATGTAGCCGATGATGGTCTCGGTCTGGAAATAGCGTTGGGAAACCACAATGCGGTAGCCTAAACCTGAGGTAGAAGCCACCAATTCAGCCAGCACTAACCACGTCCATGCCCAACCGAGGCTGATGCGCAATGCATCCCAAATTGCGGGTAAAGCAGAGGGGATGACAATTCGCAGTAAGATTTTGCGATCGGATAAGCCAAGGGTACGACCCAGCCCGACGAAATCAGGTGGCACGCGTTTGATGGCATCGATCATCATCAGCACCTGCTGAAAGAAGGTACCAATCCAGATCACGAGGAATTTCTGAATATCGTCAGTACCCGTCCATAAAATGGTGAGAGGGACAAACGCCACCACCGGCATATAGCGAATAAAATCGACCAGAGGTTCAACTATGGCTTTAAACAAACCGTAGCAACCCGCCAGAACGCCAATGAAAATGGCCATCGCCGAGGAGATCGCGAACGCAATCACCATGCGATACAGGCTGCTGGCGATATCACTTTGCAAAGTACCGTTCTGTGCCAGCGTCACCATCTGACGCCAGACGCGTTCAATGCCCGGCAGAAAAATAGGTTTGATTGCTCCTGAGGATGTGGCCAGCCACCAGGCCAGAATCAAGAATACGAACACCAGAATCGCGATAGTTAAAAATTGGGCCCGTGAGGGTTCTCTACCAATGGTTAAAAGGTGACTCCGACGGCGTTTTTTCTTCGCCTGACGATTAACCCGCTGCAACTCAACTGAACTCATGCCCCCTCCTGATTTCCATGCCTCTCCGCTGACAGGTGCGGCAGAGAGGCGCTATCAACGCTTATTGCTGATTGGCAAACTCTGCATCAATGGTTTGAGCAGGCGTCACCGGTTGGATCACAATTCCGGCCTCGGTTGCCGCTTTTAAAATATGCGGGAAGGTTTTAGTGGTGAAATCATGTGAGAGATAGGCTTTGTTTTCACTCAAGGTAAAATATTTAACCCCATCAAAGGCGGTATCTAAATCCTCAGGCGTAGCCCCCACCGCTTTAGAAATAATGGCGCGGCCTTCAGTGGTATTGGCGTTATAAAAATCGAGCGCCGCACCCCAGGTCTTAATTAATGCTTTTATTTCATCCGGGTGGCTTTTAATAAAATCATCACGCACGACCAGCACATCACTGATTAAACCTGGATCGGAAGATCCGCTATACAGCATTTTAATACTGGGGTCTGATTTCTTCGCCACGCTGAGATAGGGCTCGTAGGTGACTGCTACGGGTACTCTTCCAGCCAGGATGGCACTACCAGCCGAAGCTGCAGGCATCGGCACCGGTTTAATATCACTAAAGGATAATCCTGCCGATGCCAGCGCGCTGCGCAGCAGGATATCGCTGGTGGTGCCCTCTTCATATGCGACCTGCTTGCCTTTGAGCTCCTTAACGCTGCCGACCTCTTTGCTCGCCAGGATGGCGTCTGCCGTGTTGCTCTGATCCAGCACCAGGACGATTTTTACCGGCAGCCCGGCGGAAATCATCCCCATAGCGGTGTGAGTAGCGATATTGGCGGCATCAATCTGACCACTCGCCAGCGCCGCATTGATATCTTTATCTTCGGCGAAGTTAATCACTTCAACCTTGTTCAACCCAGATTTGGCAAAAAGGCCCTTTGCCGAGGCTATGTGCCACTGGCCGTAGCCCAACCAGGGTTCAACCCCCATTTTGATAGGCGCTGTTTCCGCTGCATAAACAGAGTGTGCCGCGAGTGTGAATAAACCTAAGCAGCAAACATGAGAAACTGATTTCTTCACAGCATGGAGAGAAAACATAGTTATTTCCTTCTGTTATGATTATGGGGTGTTAGCGACAAGTGATACACTCATGTATATACAAGGGTATGCAAGAGTGGTGCCAGTTAAATATCCGCTTGTGTCCGCAGTCATTAATCTTTTCTGCGCCTTAACGGTGCACACCAATAGTGCACTGCACTATGGCAAACAATATCCTGCTCATTAAGAACGTCGAATAAATTAAAAGAAAAAAGCTGGGCGGGTCACAACAAATTTTGGTGGGAGTAGAAAGCCGGGGATGATTTAAATGCTACCCGAAAACGGAAACAGCAGGTTTTCCTGCTGTTTCCTGGATATTAGCGCTGGGGATAAAATTAACTTTGTGCACTCATTAAGCGCACAGCAAAACCAAAGAACAACATGCCCGTGAGCATATTCCCCAGTTTTACCAGACGAGTGCGATTTTTCAGAAAGCGAACCATCACGTTGCCCGCCATCAGCAAAATCAGGTAATAGCTCAGGCTGATCAGTTGAATCATCGAGCCCAGCACTGCAAAGGCAGGCGCAGTGTGAGTGACTGCTGGATCAATAAACTGGATGAAAAAGGAGACGTAGAACAGAATGGCTTTTGGGTTGGTCACGCCCAGCAGCAGTGCGCGCAGGAAATAATTTTCTATTTTAACGGCTTCAGCGGGCTGGTTACCTTCGCGCTTGCGCAATGCACCCAGAATGATCTTTACGCCTAAATAGAGCAGGAACATCGCGCCCAGATACTTCACCACCATAAAAATGTGCGGACTGGTGCGAATCAGCGTCGCAACACCGGCCCAGGCAAGGAAGATCAGAATCAGATCACCCATCATCACCCCTGCTATCGCCTTAGACGCCGCTTTAGCACCGCGGCTCATCCCGGTACGCAGCACGTATAAACTGTTTGGGCCGGGCAGCAGAATAATCACTAGCGCACCCGCCAGAAACGTCCAGACATTAATAATTCCTACATCGTGCAACATAACAACCACTACTCCACCGCCATGCAGGTTGATTCGCCCGATGGCTTTTGTTTTGATTTGACAGGTGAAAATTGACAGCGGATCGCGCTGCAATTGGCCCGATATTGTAGCAGATGACGCTGTGCCATGTCGTCCGACGACTGCGTATCACTGAAACAGTCATAGGCACCTGCCAATTAGCGCTATATAATCCTTTGCATTACGCTGCAGGGATAACTCATGAACACAACGCTTAACCGCATGATTCTGGCGGGCTTACTCACCTTTACCTCTTTGAACACCTTCGCCAGCCGTGTGGTGACCGACCAAATTGGTCGTCAGGTGACGATCCCCGATCAGGTCGATCGCGTGGTGGTGCTACAGCACCAAACGCTGAACCTGCTGGTGCAACTCAACGCGACCGATAAGATCGTCGGCATCCTCGCGAACTGGAAGCAACAGTTGGGTGATGGCTACGCGCAGCTGGTGCCTGAACTGGCACAGAAAGCCATGCTGGGCGATCTGACCCATGTGGATTTAGAAAAATTGGTGGCGCTGCATCCGCAGGTGGTTTTTGTCACTAACTACGCGCCTAAAGAGATGATTGACCAGATTTCGGCGCTGGGCATTCCGGTATTGGCTATTTCCTTACGCCATGACGATGCAGGGGAACAAGGCAAGATTAACCCCAGCATGCAAAATGAGAATCAAGCTTACGATCTCGGCATCAAAGAAGGGATTACCTTGATTGGTGAGGTGGTGAATAAGCAGCAACAGGCCAAAGAGCTGATTGCCGCGGCGTTTGCCGGACGTAAACTGGTGAGCGATCGTCTGCAAGGTTTAACTGAGCAACAGCGTGTTCGTGCTTACATGGCCAATCCGGACCTCACCACTTATGGTTCTGGCAAATACACCGGTTTGATGATGTTGCACGCGGGCGCCTACAACGTTGCGGCATCGACCGTTCAGGGTTTCAAGCAAGTCAGCATGGAGCAAGTTGTGGCGTGGAATCCTCAGGTGATTTTTGTCCAGGATCGCTATCCTCAAGTGGTGGATGAGATCCAACAAAATCCACGCTGGCGCACCATTGACGCGGTGAAGCATCATCGGGTCTGGCTGATGCCGGAATATGCCAAAGCCTGGGGCTATCCAATGCCAGAAGCTATCGGCTTGGGTGAGCTCTGGATGGCGAAGAAACTCTATCCGGAAAAATTCCGCGATATTGATATGCAACAGCAGGCTGATCGCTGGTATCAGCATTTTTATCGGACCGCCTATCATGACAACGCTGCACATTCTGGCAGCCGGTAGTCTGCGCGGTGTCTGGCCGGATCTGATGACAGCCTTTCATCATCAGTCTGGCCTGACGACCGACACCCACTTCGGCCCTGCTGGCTTACTTCGGCTGAGGATTGAACAAGGTGCACAATGCGATTTGTTTGCCTCCGCCAATCTTAAGCACCCGGCCACGCTGTTACAGCGCGGTCTTGCAATGCACACCGGCAAATTTGCCGCTAACAGCTTATGTTTGACCACCAGAAGTGACGTTGTCACCGAAAGCGACACCTGGCTTTCACTTTTACAACGTGACGACCTGCGGCTGGCAACATCGACGCCGTTAAGCGACCCTTCCGGCGATTACACCTGGCAGCTGTTTGACAATATCGGACAGGTTTATCCAGGCTGCGGTGAAAGGTTGAAACAGCGCGCGCGTCAGCTGGTGGGTGGCATCGATAGCCTGGCTGTCCCCACGGGCGAACTGGCAGCACAATGGTTAATCGACCATCAGCACGCAGATCTCTTTATTGGCTACGCCAGCTATGCTCCACGTCTAATCAATCATCCGCATTTGCAGGTGTTGAGCATCCCGGAACCGTTCAACATTCAGGCAGAATATGGATGGGCGACATTCACCCACTCTGCTAATCCCCTTGCCGCCTTTCTCAGTACAACAGCGGCCAGAGCCATTCTGCAACAGAATGGTTTTGCCTGAATGCTGTTCAAAAACGGTCAACGTAACAAACTGCGCACGACCATGCGTGCGCCGAGCAGTTCGACTCTTAAACGATGAATGATTTTGCGATAGCGGCTGGTTCGCTGTTGAGTTTCCAGCACACGGCGCAGCAAAATGCAGTAATCCATCACCAGTCCTGGCGTCCACGTCATGCCTTCTGCGCGGCTGCGTACCAGGCTCAACAACCAAAAATCGGGGTTGAGGATGACCCAAAGCCCTTTCAAACCGTGTTCACCCAACAAGCCTTCAGTAGCAACGTCCAGCGCCTGCATTACGCTGGTCGAACAGTTACGTGATGTGAGGTTATAGCGGGTATCGGTTGCATTCGCGCGCCAGTAATTGCGCAAGGCTGCCTGATTGTAGTGCGTAAGAACCAGACGTTTATCAGGGCGGCACCATCTTTTGATTTCACTTTCCAGCGATGGCAGCAAACAACCCTCAACGTCGAACTCCTCTTTTGCGCGCAGCGTTTGCAGGAAACCGCGCAAGCTGCGTGAAACGTCATCAACCGGGTAGAGGCTGATATAGAGTTCATTACCCATCTCTAACGATGTATGGCCGGTAGATACTTTACCGCGATGGTCAATCGCTGCGACCCAACGGTCAAACCATGGACGACGTCCGGCGACATCGCCCGAACCCAACGGCGTCCAGATGTAGACATTGAGCGGCACACTGGTATGCCCAGCCTGCAGCGGCGGATGTTCATAATTCAATCCATGCGGCGCACGCAGTCCTTTGCGGGTAAAGAGAGGCAGTGCGGTAACACTGGTGTTCTCTGGCAGCGCATGAATTTGCGCTCCCATAAACAAGAGATTGATGCCCCATCCCGCCAGCAAAAGAGCAAAACACAGCGGCACGATCACATGCGGAGCCAGCGGCCAATGGATGGCAATCAGGAGGCTGAACAGGATTTCCGCGCATCCGAGGCTGAATTTCCGCGTCCATCGCCGACAGCGCATCAGGCTGCATGAAATGACACGGAACCCGCCATCCAGCAGAAAAATCAAGGCAAAACCCAGTGAGAAGCAGAGGCTGCTGTCATGCGGTGCAATGAATACCAACAGGCCAAACAGCATCAGCCCTGCAGATTTCATCAAAGGTGGCCAGGCAATGCCGGCAGGCGAATAGATTGCACTCACTGCTTCCGCCAGCCCTTCGACCGCAAGGAATACCCCTAACACATGCAAGGGGAACGATAAACTTCCATGTTGCAACAGATCCATCAGGATCCCGGTACTCGCACCAGCACACAGCAGGCCCAGCCCGGTCAGATAAGGCCAACCCGCTCTTAGCGCCGGTCCACCCATCAACAGAAATAATAGTCGCAGCAAAGGTACTCTCCAGCGGATAACACAGCTCAACACGGTCTATAGACGCGGGCAACTAACAGGAGTTCTGTTACGCCTCGGCAATTCTGACTTCGTTTACTGATGGTTGTGACTGTGAGGGCACTCTACGTGGTGAAGATTAAAATTGGCTTAACGATAAAGTAAATATTGGCTTATTTTTTGAACAACACAATGCTGAATTTGTGGCGATTTCAGGCTGAAACCGCCACTGACTCGCAGGGCCCACCCATCTTAACCTATTGATTTAATTCAATGTAGTTATCGCGCCGCAGAGAATTATGCGGCTGGCGTAGGTTTCACACTGCTGCGTGTCGTTGAATCAGCAGTTTTATAAAACTGTTGAGGCAGGGATTGCGGTTATCGCTGCTCCAGGCAACGGCAAGATTAACCTGCGGCGCATCCGCCAGCGGTTTGAAGACGATGCCATCCATTTTGAGTTGTTGAACAGATGAAGGCACCAATGCCACATAGCTAGCGTCATTGACCAGGCTAAGCATGGTGTGTTGCAGACGAACCTGCAGACTGACCATCGGTTCAAAACCATGAGCCCGGCAATAATCCATAATTACCGCGGTTAATCGGCTCCCGGCGCTGGCGGAGGTCATCACAAAAGGATCGTCGCGCAAATCTTCGATCTGCAATTTCCGACTTCTCGCTTTAGGATGTGTGCGCGACATGGCCACACATAAAGGCTCGGTTAACACGGTCAATGTCTGCATGCCCACGCGTGCAGTTCCTTCCACCAGTACCGCTAAATCGACTTCACCTGCCAGCACTTTATCCGGCAGGTCTTCAGTGACCGCCTCTTCCAATTCCAGAGCAATGTTGGGGAAGTGATGGCGAATCAATCGCACATACTCCGGGATCACGCTATGTGCAGAGTACATAGTGAAACCCACGCGCAATAAACCCGATTTGCCCGCGGCGGTGTCACGCGCCAGTTGTTGCGCCTGCTGGAGTGATTCGAGGATCTTACGTGCATCCTGGTAGAAGCTCTCACCGGCGGGCGTCAGCATTAGCTGGCGCGTATTGCGTTCCACCAGCTGTGTACCCACCGCTTTTTCCAGTGCAGCGATGTGACGACTTAAGGACGGCTGTGATAGATGCAGACGCTCCGCGGCACGGTGGAAATTTTTCACTTCTGCCAGCGCGATAAAGTACCGCAGCGGCTTCATATCAAGCATGATTCATTTTCCGTATCAATCCCGGCCAAATTTGCTATTGGATCTGCATCACTAAAGGCACTAGAGTCCTTCAGCTTACTGGGAGGACACAATGATAGCGACGTTTCTGATTCTTTTGCCGGTTTTCGGCTTAATTGTGGCGGGATATGCTTGCCGCATGATAGGTGTATTAGGGCCAACCTCGGCGACGGAACTGAATAAATTTGTGGTATGGCTTGCGCTGCCTGCGCTGCTGTTTGACATCATGGCACACACGCCGTGGCACACCATTTATCAACCGGAATTCTTCTGGGCGTTTGCCCTCTCCTGCGCCGCCTCATTTGTTATCGTGTTTGCCTGTCAAAAATTCAAAGGCAAATCCACTGCCGATGCCAGCGTCGATGGCGTTGCCGCCGCCTATCCCAACACCGGTTATCTGGGTTTTCCGCTGTTGTTACTGATTTTTGGTAAAAGCAGCCTGATCCCCACCACCACGGCGACTATTGTGGTGGCGTGTATCCTGTTCGCGATTGCCATCGCGATGATCGAGATTGGTTTGCAGAGTGAACGTGAATTTCATCGACTGGCGATTAAAGTACTGCGCGCCATTTTAAAGAACCCGCTGATTATCTCACCGCTGTTGGGGGCAGCTTGCTCCAGCGCGGGTTTGACCATGCCCGGCAGCGTTGAAACCTTCCTGAAACTGCTCGGCGGTGCGGCCAGCCCTTGCGCGCTGGTGTGTTTAGGGGTGTTTCTAGCCAGCCGACAAAAAGCCAAAGCCAGCGAATTGCCCACCGCGGCGAAAATGAGTTTCACCACGGTGGGCCTGGTCGTGGTGGCCAAGCTGGTGATGCAGCCGCTGCTGACCTGGATGTTAGCCGTCTGGCTGTTTCACCTGCCGCAAGATCTCACCAACATGGCGATTCTGCTGGCGGCACTGCCCACCGGTACCGGGCCCTTTATGCTGGCTGAGTATTATCGGCGTGATGCGCAAATCACTTCTGGCGCGATCCTCATCTCCACGGTGCTGTCGATCGTTACACTGGTGGCGATCATGCACTTTATGCAAGTCACGCCCATCGCCTAGCGCGTCATTTCGCCGCTGAGCGTTGATCTCCAGCGGCGTAAATGGTGCACGCCGCTTCTTCCTTCTCACGATACTGCTCGCAATTTGCCAGAGCTTCATGGTTTGCATCCTGCTGGGTGCGAGCCCAGTGGGCGCGGCCCCACACACCTTCGCCGTTGGTCGCGAACGCTTTCTCATAGCCGAGATCTGACAGATAGTGTTTGAAAGCCTGTTGACCTGATGGCGTTAATCCTGCCGGTGCAGCAAGCTCGACTTCAGTAAGGGACACCACTTCATGGCTCGGCAAATGTTGCTGGCTAAGAAACGACGAGACGCTGCGCCACCAGAATCCTTCCGGCGCTGAAATCAGTAAATCATGCCCATCGTTACCGTAAGCCGGCAGAGTGATCAGCTTACCCTTAGCCTCTGCGTGATGGTAAGCCTTGAACATCTCCTCGCCAAGCTGGGGTGAAAACGACTGATCATTGGCAGTGTAAAGCCAGAGTGTTGGGATTCGTGCGGTTTGACCATAAGATTTCAGCGTCGCCAGCAGTGAGGTTTTATCACAAACCTGGCCCTCACCCATGGCTCCGCGTCCACCTGAAAAGCTGATGATAGCCTGTACACCCGGTGGATTCAGGGCACTGGCGGCGAGCACGCTGAAACCGCCAGATGATTGGCCGACCAGCACAGCTTGATGTTTTGCCGCCCAGGGCTGTACCCGTATCGCCGTCAGTGCAGCAAGGATATCGTCTCGTGCCATTTTCCCTGCTAGAGCATGTTGCGGCTGGGCGCAGCTGTTGCCTTGATAATCGTTGTGGCCGGTGGATTGACCATAGCCCTGTCGCATCACCACCACAGCGGCATAACCATGTCGGGCAAAGGTGATGGCGGCAGCTGAGAAACGGTTCGGCGTGAGATGCTGGCGATCGCTCTGCTCGCTGCCATCGGTGCCGTGGGTGATCAGTGCAACAGGAAACACACCGGGTTTGTCTGGTCGTGTGACATAAGCATCCAGCACCGCGCGTTGTCCGTTGGGGAAGGTTATGGTTAATGAGAGCGGCTCACGTATCAATCCCGCGAGTTGCGTAGCGCCGGCTGTCTGTGCTGGCAAGCCAAAGTGACTCCCTCCCATCAAACCAAAGATGAGAACAAAGTCAGTAGCCCAGTGGCGCATCAGTTAATACTCCATTATTAACGTTCAGTGATACTTGCTGATGGATACTATCACCCATTTAGCGCTTATAAACTTTTCACCACCGCCATGATCAGTCCATCCCAGCCTTTTTCGCCAACCGTCTGCAGTGCCGTGGCTTCCAATCGATTATCCTGGTTGATCATATCGACGAACTCACGCAGGCCGCTGACATTAGGATCCTCACTATCCGCAGCGACTACCGCCCCTCCGCGAACCACGTTATCCGCAATGATCACGGTCCCAACACGAGCAAGTTTCAATGCCCAGTGAAGATAGTGAGGATTATTGACTTTATCGGCATCAATGAAGATCAGGTCAAACGGCGCAGTCAGCATCGGCAAGCTATCCAATGCAGCGCCAACGATCACTTCTGCATGATCGTGAACACGTGCCAACGCCAGGTTGTGACGGGCCACTTCAGCGTGATGGGGATTGAATTCGAGCGTGATAATTTGGCCGTTTTCCGGTAGAGCCCGAGCCATCCAGATTGTGCTGTATCCCCCTAATGTGCCAATTTCCAGTACGCGCTTTGCACCTGTAATCGTCACCATCAATGCCAGCCATTTGCCCTGTAATGCCGAAACATCGTGCACCGGTAAGCCCTGAGCAGCGTTATGCGCTAATGCAGCTTTCAGCGCCACATCCTCGGCTGCCAATGCGTTTGCAAAGTAATTATCGACCTGAGCCCACTGTTCGTTATGTTGCGAAGGGTAGTCGGGAATGCGCATCTTGAGTTCTCCTTGCGTGTCAGATTCTCAAGACATAGCACAACTGTATGACGTTATGCGTAAAGCATTTATGAAGCCAGCTGTTGCTGCACCGCATCAAGAAACAGCCGCAGCGCGGCAGGTTGGCGTTCGCGCGACATATACAATCCATAAATGCCGAGGGTTTTTGGCGTAAAGTCCGGCAGTACACATTGCAACTGACCGTTTGCTATCCCGGCTCGCGCTTCCATTTCTGGCACCATGGCCAGCCCACATCCGGCGATGGCGGCATCGCACAATACCGATGAGATGCCGGCACTGAAATTTCCGCTCACGGCTGTGCTCAGTGCATCGCCATTGGCATCGTTGAACTGCCAACTCTGCCCGGCAAAGCGGCTATAGTGCAGGCAATTATGCTGGCTCAAATCCTGCGGCGTTTCAGGATTGCCATGCTTGCGCAAATAATCGGGTGATGCGCACACCACCGAAGCACATTCGCCAAGAAGGCGGGCAATTGCGCCCGGTTCAGGATTTTCCGTGATCCTCACCGCCACATCGATGCGCTCTCCCACTAAACTCACCGGCTGGTTGTTGATTTCTAACTCAATGCGCAGCAGTGGATAGCGTGCCAAAAAGGCCGGGATCATCGGCCCCAGAATATGGGTCGCGGTGGAGTGCGCACAGGCGACGCGTAATGTGCCCTGCGGTTCTCCCGGTTCGCCCTGTCCGGTTATCTCATCGGCCAGCCGTGCCAGCATGCGGGTTTTCTCCAGCACTTTTTCCCCGGCCGGGGTAATGGTCAAGCGACGTGATGAACGGTGTAGTAAACGTGCGCCTGCCCATTTCTCCATTTCATCCAGATAACGGCTGACCATTGGCCGTGAGATATCCAGCGCCCGCGCTGCGGCACTCAGGCTGCCTAGTTCGCAAATGCGATTAAATACTGAAGCGGCTTTGACTCTGTCCATCTGCTCTCCATCTGATCGTTTTATGAAACTGATCATCTCTATTTGCGGGAATTCTAGCAGACATAAAAATCCTTACAATGATGTGCTTCCCAGCCATGTTGGCACTGAAAGGAAAATGAGATGAAGATGAAGTCACTGACGTTGTTGCTCGCACTGGCAGCCGGCCCGGCGTTTGCTGCCCCATTGCAATTGGCAGTTTACAATCCGCAGGAACAAGGCGTGTTTCCGGTATCGTCAACGCTGATTACCGGGCCACACGAAGCGCTGCTGGTCGATGCACAGTTCAGCCCGAAAGACGGCGAGAAACTGGTAGAGATGATCAAAGCCAGCGGCAAAAAACTCACTCAAATCCTGATTACCTCAGGCGATCCTGATTTCTATTTTGGCCTCGAGCCCATCGTCAAAGCCTTCCCTCAGGTGAAAATTGTCGCAGCACCAACAGTGGTTGAGCATATCGAAGCTACTAAAGCCGCCAAATTAGCGTATTGGGGCCCGAAAATGCCGGATGGTGCGCCTACCCAACTTTATGTACCGCAGATCACCCATCAGACTTCGTTTAACGTGGATGGTGAACGTGTTGAACTGCGTCATGCGGGTGATAAATCCGCTTATCTGTGGATCCCAGCCAATAAGGCCGTGCTGGGGGGCACCGCCGTGGCAGCGGGCATCCACGTCTGGACCGCAGATACGCAAACGCCAGCCAGCCGTGAGCAGTGGCGCAGCGTGCTCAAAGAGATTCAGCAGCTTAAACCGAAAGTGGTCATTCCAGGACACTACATTGGCTCACGTCCGGCGGGCGATGGCGCGGTGACATTTACCCTTAACTATCTGCAGAGTTTTGAAAAAGCACTCCAGCAGCACAAGGGATCAGCAGAAGTGATTGAGGCGATGAAAAAAGCCTATCCGAATCTGCCGGATGAAAGTTCACTGGAACTGAGTGCGAAAGTGAATACTGGTGAGATGAAGTGGTAAGCAGCCAAGGGTAAAAGCCGCCATTAATGCTGGCGGCAATTTCCTTCTTATACTTCCATGCCTGCGCGGTATTGGCCCCACTTCAACACCGAGTTCACGCCAATCGAAAGGAAAGGCTCAGCTGGCGTGCGGTTTGGACCCGGTGATTGGGTGAGGAAATCGATCAGTTCGTTTTTCTCACCGGCGATCATATCGGCAATCAATTTGCCGGTTGCCGTGCCGCGCGTTATGCCTAATCCGTTACAGCACAGCGCACCATAAACATTCGGTGCCAGTTTGCCAAAGAAGCCTTCGTGGTTTTCCGACAGGCAAATCGCGCCGCTCCAGGTGTATTCAAAATCCACCTGCGGCAGCATTGGGAAACGGCGTTCAAACGATTTGCGATGGTTTTCCAGATACTGCTTAAGGTATTTCTCGCGTGGTCGTCCATCCGGATGGAAACTAAAACTGTTGCGCACCAGAATACGATTATCCACTGTGCGACGAATGGTGCTGCCAAACGGATGCGCCGGAATCACCCCCCACACCGCTTTGCCTCCTAAACGCGCTTGTTCTTCTTCAGTCAACTGACGTGACAGGCTGCCGTAAAGGAAAGTCGGTAGCAAACGGCGCTGCAGGAAACCAAAGTGCGACGCAAAACCGTTATTAGCCAGGATCAACGTATCAGCGGTGATGCTCCCTTTGTCATGCACCAACGTCACTTTGTCACCGTAGTCAATCGACGTGATGGGTGTGTACTCGTACAGCGTGACGTTCGCGGGCAGATTATCCGCCAGACCTTTTACCAATGCTGAAGGCTGCAACAAGATGGTGCCGGGAATAAACAGCGCCTGCTTGTAATAAGAAGTGCCAATGTGATCCGGCAGATCTTTACCCGAGATCATTTCGGATTCGCGCCCGATCTTTGCCAATCCGCTACGATAGGCTTCGAGAATCGCTGTGCCCTGCTCACCGACTGATGCCTGATATTTACCGGATTCGGTCATCTGACATTCGATGCCGTGTTCCTGCACAATCTGACGCAGATAGTTTTGCCCTAATGTATTCAGCTTGAGGACTTTATTCGCAATGGTGACGTCGCCAATATAATCCTTCGCGCCGATATCATGCGGTACGTCGATGGCAAAACCAGCGTTACGTCCTGCCGATCCATATCCCACTTCCTGCGCCTCAATCAGCACCACTTCATCATTGGGGAAATTCAGCGCTAATTGTCGCGCAGCTGCCAGACCCGTTAAGCCCGCCCCCACAATCGCGAAGCGTGTTTTTTTCTGACCAATATGCGCCGGGCGTGGCGTACGAGCGGCACTGGTATGAAACCAACCCGGCATCGAATCATCGGCAGGCAGTGAGGTGATCTTTTGCAATTTCGTTACTCCAATACACGTTTTCATTGTTTGTACTGGCGGATTGCCCGTACAACGTAGGGTTTTTTAGCGGTGTAAAGCGTAAGTGTTTAATGAATTTCACGGGTATTTATCATGTATACCTTATGTATAAAGTTTTACTGAATTTCATGAAATGTTGTCAATATAATCACGATACGATTGTGTTATGGATCGCAAAAAATCGGGGGTTCAGGCGCGGGGATTGGCATGAAAGTGTTAGAGGGATCCGGTGTGCTCAACTTACGCCACAGCACCGGACCTGAAATAAATTTGGTGTCCTGATAGGGGAATACTCATTACGACGTCACAACGCTGACGCGTGAGAATGGGGCAATTAGCGCTGATGGGATCCGTCAAGCGATCGCAATAAACCCGACAGGTGGCTATCCAGTGCCATCAGCACTTCAGGAGAGAGCCCAGACAGAATCTTTCTTTCGTTATCCACGTGTTTTTCTACCGCACGGTCTATTAACGCCAGTCCGTCCTGACTTAATTGCACCAGCATGCTTCGCGCATCCTCTGCATTTACCTGTCGGGTAATCAGCCCTCTGGATTCAAGGCGTTTTAAGCGATGCGTCATGGTGCCCGAGGTGACCATTAGCGTCGAAAACAACTCGGTAGGACTTAAACTATAAGGTGCTCCGGCACGGCGCAGTGTTGCCAGCATATCAAACTCCCACATGCTCAATTCAAACTCGGCAAAAGCTTCTTCAAGTCGCTGTTCAATCAGCGCCGTGCAACGCTTGAGACGTCCAATCGGTCCCATCGGGCTGCAGTCTAAATCTGGCCGCTCGCGCTGCCACTGCTGAAGGATGAGATCGACGGCATCAGATCGGGTTTCAGTTTGATCATTCATTTATCTTGACTTCAAGGTAATTGGTGGACACACTAATTTTATCTTGAATTGAAGATAAAGGCAAAGTGATGCAATCCTCTTTCTCTCTTTCGTACTGGCGTGACGTGATATTGACTGCCCTGGCCCCGGCTATCTGGGGATCAACCTACATCGTCACAACACAATTTCTGCCACCCGATCGCCCTTTTACGGCGGCGCTGATTCGGGTACTTCCGGCAGGGGTATTAATGTTGCTGTTCACTCGTCGCCTGCCCGCCAGCCGTGATATTGGACGGCTCATTATTCTTAGTGCGCTGAATATCGGTGTTTTCCAGGCACTGTTGTTTGTCGCTGCCTATCGGCTGCCTGGCGGGCTTGCTGCCGTATTGGGCGCGATACAACCGCTGCTGGTGATGTTACTGGCATGGGGAGTTGAACATCGGGCGCCAGCGAGAATCACTTTATGGGCCGCGCTGGCCGGGGTTGTCGGGATGGCCTTGCTATTACTCTCTCCGCAAACAGTGTTCGAACCGGTCGGCATTGTGGCAGCGTTGTTGGGCGCGACCTGTATGGCCACAGGCGTATGGCTGACACGCCGCTGGAAAACGGATTTGCCGGTGATGGCCCTCACCGGCTGGCAGCTGATACTGGGTGGAATAATGTTGCTACCCGCAGCGTGGCTGATTGACGCCCCACTGCCCACACTGACGCTGCCGCAGTGGGCCGCTTATGCCTATCTCTCCCTGGCCGGTGCATTTGTGGCATACGGGTTGTGGTTCAGGGGAATTGGCCGCCTGCCCAGCGTTGCGGTGGCATCGCTCGGATTACTCAGCCCGATCACCGCCGTGCTGCTGGGTTGGATAGTGCTATCTCAGGTGATGAGCGGTACGGCTTTTGTCGGACTGGTCATCGTTTTAATCAGCGTGTTGCTTGTGCAGCGCACATCCCTTCGTGGCAATTAAGGTTTCACTCAACATTTTCCAGACGTCGAATCCACCATCCTCTCTCCTTTAATGAACCAGCCGGTTTTGTTAATATTTATCGCCGACAAAGGAGAGAGTGATGCGCACGCTAACCGAACAAAAGAGAACTGACATTATCAACGCCGCTTCAGCCGTGTTCCTGGAACAAGGATATGAGCGAGCTTCAATGGATAGCGTTGCAAAGCAGGCCGGTTGCTCGAAGGCGACACTCTATAATTACTTCGCTTCTAAAGAGAGCCTGTTTGAAGCCGTTGTCAGATGTTTTAGTACAAATTTTCTGATGCGTGCGGCTGATGAACTTAACCACCCGGAGACTCAATCCCTGTTGTTAAGTGAGAAGTTACAGCGTTTTGGTGAAGGTATGCTGGGCGCGCTGACATCAGACTGGAAGGCTCTGCAGTTGTACAGAATGGTGGTCGGTGAAGCGGGCCATTCCGATATCGGCGCGCTTTTTCATGAGTCCGGGGTGCGTGAGAGTATGAACGCCCTGACGGCGGTAATGGAGCATCACATCGCCAGCGGGGAATTGATCGGCGGCAGCCCGGCATTACGCGCCAAACAATTTTCAGCGTTAGTAAAAGCTGAAGTCGATGAATTATTCCTTCAGCGAACGTTGCCGAATTATACCAAAAGTGAGGTGACGACTATGGTGCAAAACGCCGTTTCGTTGTTCCTCAGAGGTGCTGCTCACAACATCTGAATTCTGGCTGACAGAATGCAAATAAGCGCCACCACCACAATGGTGTCGATAACCAGCAGCATCAATAAGGGTTTGCGGCGCGCGCCCCAAACCCTGACGGCATAAAACCCGCCTCGTTTTATACCTAATTGCCAGAGATGAAGTATCTCGCCTAAATTGCGGATGGCGCGGAAGAGCAATAGCAAAATTGCCGCTAATACGGCCATCATCCTGCATAGTTTCCGTTAACTCTTTCACCCGACACTAACGAACGTCTTGCACTCACCTCTCAGCCCCCGCATCACGATGTCACACCCTGAAACCTCTTCTTGACAGATTTATGCTAACTGATATTAACTAAACCGTACAGTTCACTTATGTCTTCTATCGGAGAGTATCAAGATGAGTCGTTTGTTCAGCCCGTTGTGTCGTAGCCTTGTATTAGCGGCCGCTTTTGCCGCTGTCGGTTGTTCCTCTACCAGCCCGGTGAAATATGCTGGTATCGCGTCAGCATCACGCATGTCGCCGAATACGTCTGACGATAGCGATCGCATTCCCTTTCGTTATGCCGCTCCCGTAGACTGGAGCAAATATCGCAGCATCAGCATTGAACCGGTCGACATTTACAGCGGCAATGATGCGCAATTCAATGACTTGTCTGTGGATGATCGTCGTCAACTCGCTGAATATATGCGTAAGAAGTTTGAAGACGTGCTAGCGGAGAAATTCATCACCAATCCCCCTGCCGGGGCGGCTCCTGCGCTCAAATTGAAACTGACCCTGACCGGCGCCGATACCACGCCGCAAGTGATTGGTACATTCACAAAGTTTGATTTAGCCGGCGGCCCATACAATATCGTTCAGTCGGTACGTGGAGGACGTGGCTTGATGAGTGGCTACGTGAATTTCGCCGTGGAGGTGAAAGATGCGGCATCAAACGAACTCTTACTGGCGTACGTTGCGGAACAATATCCAAATGCGATGAACGTGGGTGCGACTTTTGGTTCACTTAGTGCAGCAGAGACAGGAATTGATAAAGGGGCTGAGCAACTTTTAGAGAAGTTACGCCAGTAAATCAAACGGTAAAGGCTGCCAGCCTCTGTTCGGCATGCTGGCAGCATCAATGATCAGTGCCGATTATTTCTTCTTATTTAACATCGATTTTAAATCAGCAAAGGGATTGTAGGTTGCTGCTTCTACATCGTTCTGTGCATCTTCACCGGCCACCACTCTGGTGCCGTACATGTCAGCTTCGGTGTACTTAGAGTGCTCATGGTCGTGACAAAAGAGACACAACAATTCCCAGTTACTGCCATCTTCCGGGTTGTTAGTATGATCGTGATCGATATGATGCACGGTGAGTTCACGCAGATTGGAGTAAACAAATTCACGTGAGCAGCGTCCACAAACCCAAGGATAGATTTTTAATGCTTTCTCACGGTAGCCGCTTTCCAGCCGTGCATAGTTTTTCGGGATCAGAGCCATTGCCAATGTTACCTGTTTCGCAGAGATATTCGGGTGTTAGTGCTGCCAATATAGCGCAAAACCTTCGCCAGGCGTGTGCTGATTTCGCCGTGCTGTTTCAGGGCTGCTGCAGTGAATGCTGATTAACCTCGAACAGTGCGATTAGATGGTCAGCGACTGCTCTGACACGTCTGGGAATGCGTCAAAACATCTGCGCTGAACTTCGCGGATTCAATAACAAATGTACCTCCTCGTCGCATGGTATTACTTGCCTAATAACGCAAGTCACATATTCATGAAAAAAACCTCTGACACCTTGGTACCTTTTCGTTCCTGCTGATAAATTGCCGTTACCTCTTTTGATAAGGAATATCGAATGCCTGAATATTGTTTTTATAAAAAAAGAAACCAGATCGTGGCGCTGCAAAAGTCAGACAATGTGAGAGCAACTCTGTTAACCCGTCAGGGATTCGAAAAACAGTTTGAAGAAGTCAGCGCGGCCGATGAAAAGGCAGCACTTTCTCGCTTTGAAGACATCCGTAAAGAAAAACGCATAGACCAGCACAATTTTCGGGCGGGGGCTATAACGATGCCGTTCATAGGGGTTTTAACCGCCATCACTAGCCTTTTTTTCCGCAAAAAATAACCGGCGCTAATCTGGCTTAAACTTTCTATACATCTAAAGAACACTCAATTAAGGAATTCCGTGTTAGCCAATATCCTTGTTGCTCTCGTCGCCGTGATTCATATCTACATTCTGGTGTTGGAGATGTTTCTGTGGGAGACGAAAACCGGCCGGAAAGCCTTCAAACTCAGCGTCGACTTTGCGCGCGAAACCCGAGTGCTGGCGGCCAATCAGGGCCTTTATAACGGTTTTCTGGCGGCAGGTTTACTCTGGGGGTTATGGCTGGGGGAAAACGGTGTGCCTGTCACTCTGTTTTTCCTCATCTGTGTGTTGATTGCCGGAATCTTCGGCGCGATGACCGCCAGTCGAAAAATTCTCTATGTGCAGGCCCTTCCCGCTCTGATTGCCTTGCTGGCATTACTCCTGCGCTGATACGACGATTTATCACGATCTCAAACCTCGCCGTGATCAGCCCTCGCATTACAGGTATAATCCGGCCAGGTTTTAACGGATTTTAGAGACGAAGATGACAAAACTCACCTTACAAGAGCAGATGCTCAAAGCTGGATTAGTTTCCACCAAGAAAATGGCCAAAGTGCAGCGCACTGCCAAGAAGTCTCGTGTGCAGGCACGTGAAGCGCGTGAAGCGGTGGAAGAGAATAAAAAAGCGCAAATTGAGCGTGATAAGCAGCTAAGTGAGCAGCAGAAGCAAGCCACTTTGTCCAAAGAGTACAAAGCACAGGTTAAGCAACTGATCGAAATGAACGCGATCACCATTGCCAAAGGGACGATTGATTTCAACTTCACCGATAGCAACCTAATTAAAAAGATCAGTGTGGATAAGACCACGCAAACACAGTTGATCAATGGCCGTCTGGCGATTGCGCGCCTGGCGGCGGATAGCAGTGGCGAAAGCAAATACGCGATTATTCCCGCCAGCGTGGCTGATAAAATTGCGCAGCGTGATGCAGATAGCATTGTATTGAACAGTGCATTGAGTCAGGAAGAGCAGGATGAAGACGATCCGTACGCGGACTTCAAAGTGCCGGATGATTTGATGTGGTAATACATGCCGCCCGTGTCAAAACGGGCTGGCATGACGCGCAGTGATGTTCTCCCCGCTAATGGGATGGACAAAATGCAATTCACTGGCGTGCAGCATCAGCCGGGGTGTTTTTTCCGTACCCGGCTGCAGTAACCCGCCATACAGATCACAGCCAAGAATCGGATGGCCCAATTGCTGGCAATGGATACGCAATTGATGGGTGCGGCCCGTCTCTGGCAATAGCTGCACCCGCGAAACCGGCAATATCACGCCATTATCCCCTTCACGAGTTAAGCGTTCTATTACCTGATAGCGCGAACGCGCAGGTTTCCCCGTCTCGGCACAAATCGACATCAACGGAAACAGCGCCGGGTCTTTTGCTATCGAGGCGTCAATCAACCCTTCATTATGGTTGAGATGTCCGCACAATAGCGCCGTGTAAATTTTAGTCACGCTGCGCTGGCTAAACTGCTGGCACAACAAGGCGTTGATCGCTTTGTTGCGCGCCACCACCATTAATCCGGATGTCCCGAAATCGAGGCGATGCACTAAGGTGCAGCCGGGGAATAACTTCACCAACCGGTGATGCACGGAATCCAGATTTTGCGGATTTTTACCTGAAAGGCTGAGCAGCCCCGTGGGTTTATCGATCAATACCAGATGCTCATCCTGATAGAGAATCGAGATCTCTTCAGAACACGGCGGAGCTATAAAAGTATCGATAATGGTGGACATCGGACTGCCAGGCTGAGAAGTGGGTGCGGATGATAACCAATTTTCAGCGGGCTGACGAATTTTGCCCTCTTCTCACAGGCTCGCGCTCGCACAGCAGAAATTTATCGTCCAGACTTACAGCAAAGGCGTAGTCTGCGCAGGCAATGTGCTTTACACTGCGCGCTGCAAAAAACTGATTAGATTAACGATTAAGTAGGCGGTAACGGCGATGAACGGAACGATCACAACCTGGTTTGAAGACAAAGGTTTTGGATTTATCAAAGATGAAAACGGAGACAACCGTTATTTCCATGTGATTAAGGTCGCCAACCCTGATCTGATTAAAAAAGACGCGGCAGTGACGTTCGAACCGACCACCAATAACAAAGGTTTATCGGCCTTTTCGGTGAAAGTGATACCGGACAGCAAATACATCTTTATCGCCGGTGAGCGTCTGAAGCTCACATCGATTAAATCCTTCGTGGTTTACAGTGAAGAAGAGCCGGTTGATACCCGCATTGATAAAGAAAACACCGTTCTGTCGGTGGGCCTTCTGATGAACAACATCAAACCCAAGACAGACGTTAAGCCTGATGAAATGCGCTCAGTAAAAAAACTGGCGGTGACCACTTTCCAGGGGACGACGCTGATCTTTACTGAAGATGAGATCGACATTGATGCCGCAGTGAAAATGCTCAAAGTTTAAAGGGGAGCTGATAATGAATAACAATATTCCACTGAAGTATTATGACATTGCTGAAGAATACGCGTCGGAATCTGAACACGATGTGAGCGAAGCAGAACTCGATGCACTGGCGCACTACTTCCAGCTGTTACTGACTCGTCTTAGCAATAACGAAGAGATTAGCGAAGAGTCGCAGCAAGAGATGGCCCGTGAAGCGGGTATTCAAGCGGTGCGAATCGATGAGATTGCTAACTTTTTGAATGAGTGGGGTAACGAGTAAGCCCTGTTGTTTAAAAATACTCTGCGCATTTCAAGGCGGCCATAAGGCCGCCTTATCGTATCAAAATCGACAACCCTGAAACTACAACTTATTCCCTTCCGGTGACTGCACCAGATCGTCTGCTTTTAATCCCTGCGGCGCGATAAAGATTTCCATATTTTCGCGTGACAGTTCCCAATGTTCGAACACCAGATCCACCACCTTCTGCTCATCTCGCGCTTCGATCGCGCTGATAAAGGCATCATGATGCTCGGCGGCTAGCTGCAGGCGGCGTTCCATGTCTTCATTTTGCGGGCGGAAAAAGGTGTGGCCGATGCGGCAATGGTCGATCAGTAAACGGCCCAGGCTGGGCTGTAAATAGGGATTGGCTGCCATCTCGCCCATGATCTCATGGAAACGATTGTTCTCCAGTGCCAGCGCTTCGGCATCACGCGTCTGCACCGCTTTACGGAAGCGCTTTTGCGTCTCTTTCAGCGATTTCAGCTGGGAAGGTTTAAAATTCTGTACCGCCAGGCGACCGGTAGCGGCGTAGATCATCGGTGCGACGAGGAAGAAATTGCGCAGTGTGGAATGGCTCATCGGGATGACGCGCACGCCGCGTTTTTCGACGATTTCTAAGTAACCCTCTCCTGCCAGTCGCTGGAAAACTTCACGCACAGGCGTGCGAGATAAACCGTATTGTCCCGTCAGGCTGGCTTCATCCAGCAACTCGTCTGGGTCCAGTTCCATGGTCAAAATTAGGCGTTTTAAATCTTCGTATAACGCTGCTTTTCCCGATCTCAAAGTGATCTCCTGTGATGACATTCCGCATGCAATTCCTGCTTAACCTACAGAAAAAGTGTGTATACAGCAAAAATAATTATGGGATATTTTTTGCATTCTGCGGTGGATCACAGAAAAGGGAATGATTATATTACAAGGAGTTACAGAAGAAAAATACGAGTCGTCATCTGCAGAGAATTATCCTATTTCCAGGGTATACCCGCCATCCGTGGCGGGCATTAAACTTACTCAGCAGGCACATCAATCCAGATGGTTTTCAGCTCGGTGTACTGATCAAGTGCGTACACCGATTTATCGCGTCCACCAAAACCAGACTGTTTATAGCCACCAAATGGCGTGGTTGCATCACCTTCACCGAAACAGTTGACCGTCACCGTTCCCGCGCGGACTGCACGTGATACGCGAATTGCACGGCTTAGTTTGCCAGTGTAAACCGATGCCGCCAGACCGTAATCAGTGTCATTTGCCAGTGCGATGGCTTCGGCTTCCGTTTTAAAGGTGGTGATACACAGCACCGGCCCAAAGATCTCCTCGCGGAACAGTGCGCTTTTCGGCGTCACGCCATCCACAATGGTCGGCTGCACGTAAATACCGCGATCGGTGAATCCGCCCTGAATGATGCGTAATCCTTCTTTGCGCGCGGTTTTCAGATAGTCACTGACTTTGCAGAAATGATCGGTGGTGATCATGGTACCCAGACGATTCTCTGGATCCAGCGGATTGCCCATACGCCATTCACCGATCTGCTCCGCGATCTCAGCGAGCAGTTTATCCTTAACACCTTCCTGCACCAGCAGTCGGGAAGTTGCAGAACAGTTTTCACCCATATTCCAGAATGCGCCGTTTAGCACATTGGCGGCAACGCTGGCCAGATCTTCGGCATCATCGAACACCAGCGCCGGGTTTTTCCCGCCGCATTCCAGCACAATCTTCTTCAGATTCGATTCCGCGGAATAGTGCAGGAAACGGCGTCCGGTCGCCGTTGAACCGGTGAAGCTCACCATATCAATATCAGGATGCAGGCCGATGGGTTCCCCCACCTCTTTCCCGGTACCGGTGACGATGTTGAGCACGCCGGCTGGAATACCCGCTTCATGCGCCAGTTCAGCCACGCGCAATGCCGTTAGCGAAGTTTGCTCCGCCGGCTTCACAATCACCGAGCAGCCAGCAGCCAGCGCTGGGCCGATTTTCCACGCCAGCATCAGCAGCGGGAAATTCCATGGCAGCACGCAGCCCACCACACCAATCGGCTCACGAACGATCATCGCCATCGCCCCGTTGCCGGTTGGCGCGGTCTGGTCGTACAGCTTGTCGATGGCTTCCGCATGCCAGCGAATCACGTGAATCGTCTCTGGCACGTCCACTGCCAGGCATTCGCTAACCGGTTTGCCGCTGTCGAGACTTTCCATTACCGCCAGTTGCGTGACTTCGTTTTCCAGCAAGTCAGCCAGCTTGAGTAATACGGCTTTGCGCTCGCCGGGATGAAGCTGGCTCCAGCTGCCTGACTCAAACGCGCTACGTGCGCCCTGTACCGCCAGGTTCACATCCGCGCTTTCACAAGCAGCGATGTGCGTCAGAATCTCACCCGTAGCAGGATTGGTGGTTTCCAGTGTTTTGCCGGAGACCGCCGCAGTAAAACGTCCGTTAATGAACGCCTGATCCGGGAACCGCAGTTCTCGCGCCACGTTCACCACATCGCTCAGCGTTTGTACCTGTTTCATGCGCACTCCTTAAAGCACTGCAACGGCTGCCACATTGCGTTTCACACCGTCGATCACGGCCTGCAACTGCGCTTTCTCTTCTTCTTCCAGTGCCTGCAGCGGTGCGCGCACCTGGCCTGCTTTCAGGCCTGCCAGTTCAGAACCGTATTTAATCGACTGCACAAATTTGCCGCCATCAAGGAAGTTCATCAGTGGCATCATCGCAGCCATGATCTTACGTCCTTTATCGAAATCTTTTTCCACGACGCAGGCGTTGTACAACGCGACGTGCTCACGTGGAATGAAGTTAGAGCCCGCACACACCCAGCTACGCGCGCCCCAGGCGAAGAACTCCAGCGCCTGATCATCCCAACCACAAGAAAGCGCGATGTTCGGGAATTGACAGGCCAGCAGATGCAGATTGTTGAAGTCGCCTGAACTCTCTTTAATCGCCACCACATTTTTCGAACGGCTCACTTCGCGGAAGTAAGTTTCTCCCATGGAGATGCCCATACGGCCCGGATAGTTGTACAGCATGATCGGCAACTGAGCGGCTTTGTCAACGGTCAGCGCATGGTGGGCGTTTTCCAGTTCAGTTGGCAGCGCATACGGCGGTGACGTCACCAGAATGGCATCGGCTTTATGCTCACGAGCGTGGGTTGCAAAAGCCACCGCGTCTTCAGTGCGAATAGCGCCGGTACCCACAATCAGTGGCAGACGGTTGCCAATCACTTTACGTGCATGTTCAACCAGAGACAGACGCTCTTCTGCGCTTTGTGCATAATACTCACCGGTTGATCCGCCGATGATAATGCCGTGCACGCGCGCTTCGATCAGCGATTCGAGGACGTTGGCGAACGCCGCGAAATCAATGCTGCCATCTGCTGCGTAAGGGGTAATTGCCGGGGTGTAGATACCTTCAAATGTCATCACGAAATCTCCAGGTGAATTCAGGACCAAATGCAACGCCGTATGGTTGCGTTTGTTAACAATTTGCATATCGCATGAAGAGAGGTCAATCGGGATAAGTTTTTTGTATACGTGAAAAATACAAAGGAAATACTATCAGATGGAACATTCCTACCAGGAATTAACTTATATTCACTATTAATCAACAATTTAAATTATTTTTAGTGACGTAATAATTTTCTAAATGAATTCAGATAACGATCACATTCCACAACTATCGTCCCCTTTGACGTATTTACACTGTGCGTCAGGCGGCATAGTTTTATGCTGGTTTTAACCTGAATTTAACAGGTAAGCTTGCACCGGCATTTCAGGTGAACATTGTGTAGAAGAGGTAGCGGGTGATGCCCCAAAAGAAAGCGACGCTCATAGGTTTGATTGCCATCCTGTTATGGAGCGCGATTGTTGGATTGATCAAAAGTGTTAGCGAAGGCTTCGGTCCGATCGCTGGGGCGGCGTTGATCTACAGCTGTAGTGCCATATTGCTGCTGTTCAGCGTGGGATTTCCCAACCTGAAAAAATTCCCCCGCCGTTATGTGATTATCGGCAGCGTGCTGTTTGTCTGCTACGAACTTTGCCTTTCGCTCTCACTCGGATTTACCCATAGCGGACGGCAAGCAATTGAAGTGGGCATGGTGAATTATCTATGGCCAAGTATGACGATTGTGCTGGCGGTGATTGTTAACCGGCAAAAAGTCAGCCCGCTGATTATTCCGGGCGTGATTTTAGCCGTGGCAGGAATATGTCGCGTACTGGGTGGCGATCAAGGGTTTTCGCTCAGTGAAATGACGAACAATATAATGGAAAACCCGTTAAGCTATGGTCTGGCATTTACCGGCGCAATCATTTGGGCCATTTATTGTGTGGTTACCAAAAGAATTGCCAACGGTAATAACGGTATTACGCTGTTCTTTGTTTTAACAGCATTAACATTATGGGTTAAATACCTCATTTCGCCGCAACCCGAATTTGCACCCTCTTTTAATACGTGGATTTCACTGGCGCTGGCGGCGATGGCGATGGGATTCGGTTACGCGGCGTGGAACGTCGGCATTTTGCATGGCAATGTAACGGTATTAGCCGCCGCGTCTTACTTTATCCCGATCATTTCGTCGATTTTAGCGGCCTTTATTCTCAGCTCGCACCTTATCCTGTCGTTTTGGCAAGGAACGGCGATGGTCAGTCTTGGGTCGTTAGTCTGCTGGTGGTCAACACGTACCGTGGTTACCAAAAGTGTCAGCAGTAAGATTTCTGAATAACACTTCGGGAGGCGTGGTCGCCTCCCGCAAAAAAGCCACATCAAAATGATAAAGCTCTCAGTTATATTTATCCGACTATCCTGCACCGGAGGAAATGATATATGAAACAATCCCGCTAGCGTTATCGATGCACTTCTTTTTTAATTTCTGTTCTGAATAACATTTTAATCACCGCTACAGGTTTATATTTATCTGGCGTCCTGATGATGTTAAGCACCCATCGCAGATTGTGCTTAATTCAGTCGCATTGGCGTAGTGAAGTTCCCTCACGCCGAAAAGAAACAGGAGTAAAACATGTCAAATAACATGTCTATTGAAGATGTTCCTATCAGCCGTTTCCACCGCTTATTAACGGTGCGCTCAGGCGGCGGCTCTTTCGTCGATGGCTATGTGCTCAGTATTATTGGTATAGCCATGACGAAAGTGTCGCCGGCCTTGGGTCTCAGCCCATTATGGGAAGGTCTGATTGCGGCTTCAGCCCTGATCGGGATTTTCTTTGGTGGCTTCATGGGTGGCGTACTGACCGATCGCCTGGGTCGCCGCATGATCTACTTCGTCGGCCCCACCCTCTTTATTGTCTGTTCGCTGGCGCAGTTTTGGGTACAAAGCGGAGAAACGCTCTTTGCCTTACGCTTTATGACGGGCGTCGCCGTGGGTATTGAATACCCGGTTGCTACCGCTTTTCTGGTTGAGTTTATGCCGAAGAAGTCGCGCGGCCCATGCCTCGCCACGCTCACCATTCTGTGGTTTGCCGGGGCGGCCACCGCGTATCTGGTGGGTGAAGCTTTGCTGAATTTTGGCGGTGTAGAAGCATGGCGTTATACGTTGGCGAGCACGGCAGTCATCGGCGCGCTGCTCTTCATTGTCAGAATGGGCACACCTGAATCACCGCGCTGGCTGATTAGCAAAGGACGACATCAGGAAGCAGAAGCCGTTATCCGCCGCGTCTATGGCGACCGCTTTAGTCTAAAGAACCTGCCCCCACAACCTGAAAACAATCACCTGTCATTCGGTAGCTTGCTGCATTCTGGCTATGGCAAACGCATGGCGTTTGTGACCATTTTCTGGACCTGCTCGGTTATTCCGGTGTTCGCCGTTTACGCCTTTGCACCCAAAGTTTTGCAGGCGCTACATCTCAGTGGTGACTGGGCATCTTACGGTTCCATCGCCATTACCTTGCTGTTCGTGGTGGGCTGCATGATCGGCACGCGTTTGGTGAACTCACTGGGACGCCGTAAGTTGTTGTTGCACAGTTTCTTGTGGTCAGGTCTGGCACTGCTGTTACTCGGTGCCTTGCGTGATGGCCCTTCAATGATCATCCTGCTGATGTTTGGTGCTTACGCCCTGTTTATCGGCGGCGCGCAGGTGCTGCAGCTGGTCTATCCAAATGAGATCTTCCCGACTGAAATTCGCGCCGGAGCCGTCGGCATTGGCACCTCAATGTCGCGCATTGGCGCGGCGGTTGGGACATATCTGGTACCGATCTCACTGCAAACCATCGGCATTGGTCCCACCATGTACATTGCTGCAGGCATTACGTTTATCGGCCTGATCGTGTCGTGGTTCCTGGCACCAGAAACCGCATCGCGCAATCTGGATGATGCGGCCTCACTGGAGGGAGAAAGCCCAGCGCCATCCGTTTCTGGCAAACTCTCTAAGCATTCGCACTAAGTAAAAAGGGGCCATTTCGGCCCCTACTCCTTAACCAATCTCTCCACCACACGCCGCCGTTTACGAAACGAGCTGGGCGTTTCGCCATACTGCTTACGGAACCAGGCAATCAAATGTGAAGCATCGGCAAATCCTGTCGCAGTGGCAATCGCATTGATGCTGTTGCTGGAGTCCGCCATCAACTTGCGCGCCAGCTCCAGCCGCATACGCCGCCAGTAGACAGCCGCCGAGTAGCCGGTGCATTTGGTGAAAATCAAATTGAGCTGGCGGAAAGTGACGCCTGCGAATTCGGCTACATCGGCCAGCGGAACCGGCGAATCGAGGTGATGTTTCATAAATTCGATGACCTTATTCACCAGCTCGTTTTCATACACATCCGGCTCGTTAAGCGTGTTCTTTTGCTGTGTCTTTTTGACCGGTGCAGCGGGCTCTTCCACCAGCAAATACTTTAAGACCTTCTGTGAACGCACCAGCCCACAATGCTGGCGGATCAGATCGGCAGCGAGATCGATCGCCGTGCCGCCGGGGCAGGAAATAATGCCACCATCCTTGATGTAGGTCTTGTCGATGACCGGGATCGCTTTCGGAAATCGCAGGCGAAATTCATCACGCGTGGTGAAATGAATGGCGCAATGCCGTCCATCCAGCAGGCCTGCGTTGCCAGCGACAAAGGCGCCGCTACATAGCGTGATGATGGGAATATTACGCGCATGTAAGTCGCGAAGTGCCTGTAACAGCCACGGTGGCGACTGGCGTGTTTCTTCCAGTAAGCCTCCCGCCACCACAAAGTAATCCCAGTTCTTGCTGAAATCGAGGTCAGCCGTAGGCGAAACCGGTAGTCCGCAGCTGGCTGTGATTGGCTGGTTATCACAAGTCATCCATTCCCAGCGACAAAAGATCTGGCGACTGGTAAACGATTCGTCTGCCGCAAAACGCAGTGACTCTACCAGCCCCGCGACGGAGGCCAGGGTAAAACTTTTCATCAGCAAAAAGCCGATGGTGAGATCCGGTTTCGGTTCGCCAGGTTGCTCGGCGAAAGCTGTTTGCGGCATGTTATTCAGGTTCCTGCAATCCACCCAGTTTGCTTAATAAGCGCTTCAGATCGGCGATATCCTGGCTGTCGAGGCCGGTGGTGATCATCTTCTCCGCGCTTTTTGCCTGCTCAATCATACGATTCAGCATCACTTCCCCTTCTGCGGTCATCGACACCAGTTTACGACGACGGTTGTTCACATCTGTCACTACATTCAGCAAACCGCTTTTATTCATTCGATCAATAACATAGGTGCCGGTGGCTTTATCAAACCCGGCACGCTGACCCAGCGTTTGCTGATCGCAGGCTGACTCCTCAGCCAATACCACCAGAATCGCGTACTGCACGGCTGACAGGCCGGTATCCACAGATTGAGACCAACAAAAAGTCGAGTGTTGTCCGGCACGCCGTACAAGGTGCATTAACGAACAATCGCCGTGCGGCCACAAGGGGGCGGCAAGAATTAAGTCAGGATTTTGTGACATCGGTGCACTTGACTCCTTAAATCGTCAAACTTATAGTTCGAACACAAACAGTTTGAACTTAAACTATACTGCAAAATGGATCACTTATGAAGCTTGTTGTAGGTATGACCGGCGCAACAGGTGCAGCAATCGGCGTACGCGTGCTGTCTGCGTTGCGTGAACTTGAAGTCGAAACCCATTTAGTCATCTCCAAATGGGCGCGCGCCACCATCCAAATGGAAACATCTTACAGTGTACAGGAGGTCGCTGCCCTCGCGACCAGGACTTACAGCGAACACGATCAAGCGGCGGCCATCTCCAGCGGATCATTTCGCGTGGATGGCATGATCGTGGTGCCGTGCAGCATGAAAACCCTGGCGGGTATCCGCAGCGGTTATGGCGATGGACTGATTACGCGCGCTGCTGACGTGACGCTCAAGGAGCAACGCAAGCTGGTGCTGGTGCCTCGCGAAGCGCCGCTCAACGCCATACACCTGGAAAACATGCTGGCGCTCACCCGCGCGGGCGCGTTGATGCTCCCGCCAATGCCTGCTTTCTACAACAACCCGCAGTCCGTTGACGACATCATTAACCACACTGTTTCTCGCATTCTTGATCAGTTCGGCCTTGATAACGACATTACCCATCGCTGGACGGGTCCACGTTATACCCTGGCTTAAGGAGAGCCTGATGAAATATTACGGCGATTTACGCAGCTTTATCACTGCCCTCGATGAAATGGGCGACATCATGCATGTGCAGCGTGAAGTGGATGATGATTTCGAACCCAGCGCCATCACGCGCCGCAGCTATGAAATCCAGTCACCTGCGCCGCTGTTTCACAAGGTCGCCGGTGTCGCGCCGGGCTTTCGTCTGTTTGGTGCGCCTGCGGCATTATCGTCGCGCAGCGATATGCCCTACTCACGCGTCGCGATGTCACTGGGCTTAGCCCCTGAGTCCAGCGGCCCGGAGATTATCGAAGCTCTGTCCGCTGCCCGCTTTAAACCCGGTATTCCGCCTGTCCGCGTTGAGTCTGCTCAGGCAGAATGCCAGCAGAATATATTACGTGGCGATGCGGCAAATCTTGACCGCTTCCCTATCCCGTTCGCTCATGACAAAGACGGTGGTCGTTACGCCAACACCTGGGGCACGCTGATTGTGAAAACCCCGGATGGAAAATGGGTCAACTGGTCTATTGCCCGCGTGATGAAAGTGGATGGCAAGCGCATGGTTGGTCTGATTGTACCAAGTCAGCATATTGGTCAGATCTGGACGCAGTGGGTAGCACGCGGTGAGTCGATGCCTTATGCACTCGTGCAAGGTCCTGCGCCGGCGATCTCATGTGTGTCAGGGATTCCGATCCCAGCCCACGCGGATGAAGCCGATTACATCGGCACTTTGGCGGGAGAGCCAGTGCCGGTAGTGAAAGCCATTAGTCTCGATCTTGATGTGCCCGCAACGGCTGAAATTGTGATTGAAGGCCATGTCTCGATTGAGCGCGATTGTCAGGAAGGTCCCTACGGCGAGTACGGCGGCTATCTGGGCGAAGGCTCTTCGGCTCAGCCCACTTTCCACGTGGAAACCATTACCCATCGCGACGATCCGATCTGGCCGATGTCGATCACCGGTCGCCCCACCGATGAATCGCACACCTTGTGGGCAATGGGCTTAGCGGCGGATGCACTGACTTATCTGCGTGAAGCGGAATTGCCGATCAAAACCACCTGGATTCCGGAAGATTCCACCGTGCACTGGTTGCTGGTGGTGATGCCAGAAAACTGGCGCGTACTGCTGCCGGGTGTCAGCAGTGAAGAGTTGGCCCAACGCATTGGTGAAGTGCTGTTCAAAACCGATGCGATGGTATTTATCCCGAAAGTCTATGTCGTGGATGATGACTTTGATCCCACCAACCTGCGTGAAGTGGTTTGGGCATTGTCAACGCGCGTGCACCCGGTAGGCCGTCGTGCGGTGTTTGAGAATCAACGTGTCATTCGCCTGCCACAATGCTACGACGAGGCAGAATACGTTGCCGGGAAAGGCGCCAAAGTCGTGTTTGACACCTTACAGACTAAGCGCCATTTGCATGCTTCATTCGCGCAAGGCTATCCGGAAGAAGTACGTCAGCGCATTCTGGATAACTGGCCGGAATAAATAATACACACCAACCGTAGCGGCCACATTTATTGCGCATCTTCCAGTGCCACCCTGGCTTTGAATACGCGTGATAAATCACGCCGCTACGGTGCTCAACGCCTCTTCTACTCATGAAACGTAGCGACGCAATATATTGCCAGTATTGACGTCTCATGCATGCGCTAAGAGCCGCGCCGCTAGCGCATAAACATCTTGCGATACATCGATGGCGTCATGCCCGTCACCTTAACAAAAGCCCGTCGTAGAACATCGTTACTGCGGTAACCACAGGCGGCCGGAATGGCTTTCAGCGGCATTGATCCTGCTTCCAGCAACTTACGCGCTTGATCAATTCGCGCATTCTCCAGCCAATTGCCCGCCTGTACATCCATATGCTGACGGAAAAGCCTCGCTAAATGCCGTGTGCTAATTTGCATATGTGCGGCAAGATCATCGAGTGAACTCACCTGTGCCAGATTGGCCAAAGCCCATCTCTGCATCTCCTGAAACGCACTGCGCCCACCCAGCGAAAGTGGTTGTTTGCGAACAAAATGCCCTTGATTCACTGGCCGTTGAAAGAACATCACCAAATTGGCAGCGATATCCTGAGCCAATTCGCGCCCCAAATCTTCTTCCACCAACCTCAGGGCAAGATCGAGCCCCGACGTGACGCCAGCGGCGGTACGCAATCGTCCATCTGCGATATAAAGCGCATCGGCCTCCACCTGCGCATCCGGTACCTGTTCCATCAGTGCGTCAGCGCAGGCCCAATGGGTCGTCACTTTTTTACCACTCAGCAACCCGGTTTGTGCCAGCAGCAGCGCACCGGTACAAATCGAGCCAAAGCGCTGGCTGTGATGGCATAGCTCAATCAGACGAGCGGTTTGCTGCGCAGTTAGCTGCATATCCCGCGCCTCAGGTGCCCCCGCGATCAGAAACGTGTCAATTTGCTGGATATCGTGCAGTGTAATATCCGCCATCAGGCGCACGCCCGAGGAACAACGAATATGTTCCCCTTCCAGTGACATGACTTGCAGCTGGTAAACGGCACGATTGAGCAGTCGGTTAGCTTCGGCAAACACATCCAACGGTCCAGAGACATCGAGCAATTGCGCCCCCGGCACCGCTAAAATCGCAAGATGGTGATTCATGCGCTATTCCCGTCTGTAAAAGTCTTAATGTCTTAAAAGGTCGCCAAAAGCTTATTTAAGACATTCTGCCTCGGCATTAAGCTGGTTGCAACTTAACCGAGCGGAGAACCTCCCATGAAATTTTCCATTAACGGCATCACTATTCCCGATACTGCAATGACCCGTGACGCGACGACGTTCGTCCGTGATACCGAATCCGATTTGCTGTTTCACCACTCCAGCCGCGTCTATTACTGGGGCGCACTCGCAGGACGCCGCTTAGATCTTAAGGTGGATGCTGAGCTGCTTTATGTCGGCTGTATGTTCCATGATGTTGGCCTGACGCACGAACACTGCAGCTGCGACAAACGCTTTGAGGTGGATGGCGCCAATGCGGCGCGCGATTTCTTGCAACAGTATGGTGTAGAGCAGGCCGATATCGATAAAGTCTGGACCGCGATTGCGCTGCATACCACCCCGGGCATTCCGCAATTTATGGCCCCGGAAATTGCATTAGTCACCGCTGGCGTGGAAATGGATGTATTGGGCATCAACTATGATCACTTCAGCGATGCGGAGCGTGAAGCCGTGGTAGAACAGCATCCACGCCCAGCCCAATTTAAGGAGGAGATTATTCAGGCTTTCTACGATGGGATTAAAAACAAGCCTGATACCACCTTCGGCAATGTTAAAGCCGATGTCATTGCCGATAAGCAGCCTGGTTTTTCACCAATGAATTTTTGTCGCGTCATCCGTCAGTCTCGCTGGGTGGGATGAGTGGGCTGGCGCAGCGAACTCGCGCTGCGCCATACTTCGTTGTTCGCCGAAGCATCTTCATCTCCACTCGCTACACTGCTGCCATCACTGACTGATGGAGCTGAACCATGATTGCTGTCCTGTTTGAAGCACGCACCCAACCTGAGCACCAAGCCCGCTATCTTGAACTCGCCGCACAACTGAAATCTCAACTTACCCGTTTGCCTGGGTTTATTTCAGTAGAGCGATTTTCAAGCCTCAACGATCCTGGAAAGATCCTGTCCCTCTCCTACTGGGAAAACGAAGAGGCCGTGCTGGCATGGAAGAGAAATATCTCGCACCAAAAGGCTCAACAGGAGGGTCGAAACAGCTTGTTTTCTTTCTACCACATCCGTATCGCCGCTGTACTGCGGGAATACGCGCACGAGGCAAGCCAACATGTTTGATATTCACGTGATGCTCAATAATGTCCCAGGCGAGTTAGCCGCATTAGGTTTGACCCTTGGCAAGCATGGTGTAGGACTTGAAGGAGGCGGCGTGTTCACGGTGGGTGAACAAAGTCACGCGCATTTTTTAGTTGTGCATGGGGAGCAAGCCAGACAAGTGCTAATGGCGGCCGGTTTTCAGGTGGTTTCAGTACAACAGCCGCTGATCCGCAAGCTGAAACAGGATCGACCAGGACAGCTTGGCGATATTGCTGACGTGCTAGCACGCAATGGCGTTAACATTCAGCTTCAATACAGTGACCACAACAACCAGTTGATCCTGATTACCGATAATCCTGAACGTGCAGCAGAGGTAACCACCGCATGGCAAGCCGTAGCAGCCCCATAATCACCAATGAGACGGCGGAACAAGGCTTGCAGCAGGCGATGTCTGCTGTGGCTGCCGCTCTGGCCGACCCTTCGCGTGTCAGCATTTTGTGCGCGGTGATGGATGGCCGTGCCTGGACAGCCACAGAATTAAGCGGCGTCGCCGATATCGCCGCCTCCACCACCAGCGGACATCTGGGCAAACTACTGGATGCCCGCCTTGTCACGTGTTTATCTAAGGGCCGCCATCGCTATTTCCGTTTGGCGGGCAACGATATTGCGCACCTGCTTGAAACCCTTATGGGGGTATCGATGCAGCCACAGCGAGCACTGGTTTCCGCTACACCCAGCCATCTGCGCCATGCCCGCACCTGTTATGATCATTTGGCAGGTGAACTGGCGGTTGAGATATACAGTTTTATGCAAGAAAACGAGTGGGTTGTTGCCGACGGTAGTGCTCTTACCCCCTTAGGCCGGCGGCAGTTAGAGGGCATCGGCATGCAGCGAAATCTTCGTAGTAAACGTAAACCTTGTTGTGCCTGCCTCGACTGGAGTGAACGCCGCATGCATCTCGGTGGCGCAGCGGGAGCCGCGCTTCTTAGTCTGCTAATTGATAAACAATGGCTAAGCCGCACGGCAGGCTATCGAGAGATAAATGTCACACCAGCCGGGAAAAAGGCGCTTCAACGCCTATTTTGCGTGCAGTTGTAAACATCAAAATAACACGTTCGTCACAAATATAACCTTTATCAAATCAGCAAAATTTAATCATCGATCATTTTATGTACTGGCCACTTATCGTTGCTAATATAGTGACGCAACACACAGCAATGCGTTGCCTACGAGAATTTTTCCTTGGTTTAATTACCCCGCCCGCTTAGCGGGCTTTTTTTGTCCATGTATGCCCCATCCCAATAGCAGAGGCAGATGTTGAGTCAATAAAATGAGCGTTTCCTCTCATTAAGAAACGCTTGCTCTGCCGGCGTTGATGGGCGATTTAGGCGCTGATTACGATGTGGATAGCGACCAAACACTTCAATAATCTGCCGATGCTCTAACTCACTCTGATAGTAAGACGATCCTTTCAGCGCATCGAACAACACTTCGGCTTGTTGATGGATAACACGAGACTCGGCATGCATCCAGGGCATCAAGAGAAAGCCTTTTTCATCCAGGTTCAGTGACGCATAGCCCGGAGTTTTCACCGCTTCCTGCGCGAGCAATAGCGCCATGCCATCCTGCTGCCAGGCGAGAGCACTGTCCCGGTGAAGATTGCGGGAGAATTGATCCAGCACGATGATTTCTGCCAATCGTCCCCGAATGTCTTTCCGCCAGGCCGATAGCTCACCGCGACGAGCCGCTTCCCAGTTATCATAAAAACCATCTCGTATCGCTTCATCAAACCCGTCATTCTGTTTGAACCAATAGCTTTCATTGTGCGCGTTAAACCAGAATGCCAATACGGTTTCATACTCCATTCTCTTCCCCACAGATAATTCCCCTAATCACCATCAAGGTTAGGCTAAAATCGTGGTGGTTATCTGTTAGACTCGCGCGGGCGCAGTATGGATAAGGAAACCACTGAGGTGAATGCATGAGTAATCAACTAGATGAGCGACTACAAACCGAGCTGGATAGAATCAACGTAGAAGAGCAGCGTAATGACCGCCCCTACTTTGATATCTCCTTTATCAAAAATTATCCCGGTTTATTCAGCCTGATGTGGATACTGTTTGTTCTTACCATGGCGCTGCTGTTGTACTCCGACTCTTTCGGCACCATCGAATATGTGGTTTGCATTCTGATTTTTGCGGTGTGTAATTTCTTCTTCTTCTTCCATGTCAATCCGTCGTACAAAGCGAAGGATATCGATAAAGGTGCCTGGAAGAATTGCTACACCGGTGACTGGTATATGGAAGTCCATGTCCGGGACGCTTTTGTCGATGAACTGCTGGGCAGCGCCATTCTGACCGAGAGTGAAAAAACACGGCTAAACGAGATGCGCGCCAGAAAAGGCTATCTGTACTTTGCTGATATCTATCGTTTAAGGCATTAAACCCTTATTGCGCGCCGCTCCCGCGACGCGCTTTCCATGCTATTTCACCACCGGATGCTTAGCAAACTGCAGCGCCTGCATAAATTTATCATCCAGATGCAGATGCTGCCGCACCAAATCTGCTGGCGTACTGGCTAACCATTGGTTCAATGAAATATCCTCGTAGTAATCGCTTTTAAATAATTCTAAAAACCGCAGCGGCTTATCACCGATATTTTCAATGTAATGCCCCATGGCGAAAGGAACATAGCCAACATCACCCGCGCGGAAATCGAAGGTCCGAGCCTGCCCCGATGAGGCAAACACGCCCATGCGCCCTTCACCTTCCAGATAGTATTGCCACTCATCGTTGTTTGGATGCCAATGCAATTCCCGCATAGCGCCGGGCTCAAGTTCCACCAATGCAGCGGCGACGGTTTTTGATATGGGGAAATTACTGGTGTCGGTAATGCGTACAGTGCCACCCGGCAGGGTAATCGGTTTTTGCGCCAGCATTTTATGCGAGAAATTCAGCACAGATTTCACGCCACCTTTCACAGCTGCAGAATCCCCGCCCTCCGGCGCTTTCCCGGCAAAAATATACTCGTCGGCCGGTGATGGCAGCGTGTTGAAAACGTCCGCTGATACGCCAAAATTTTTGGCGAGCACTTCAGGCGGAATGTGTTTAAACCAGTCGCTAAGCAGGAAAGTGCTGTCCTCATCAAAGTTACCGTTATCAAAGGCCAGTAAAAACTCGCAGCCGTCGGGACCGAGCCCCTGGATAGAGTGCGGCACACCGGGCGGGAAATACCACAAGTCACCGACGCCAACATCATCCACAAACCATCCACCTTGGGTGTCCAGTGCAGTGATACGTGCATTGCCATAGAGCATGTACGCCCACTCGCCCTCTTTATGCCAGTGCAGTTCACGAATGCCGCCATTATCAAGCCGCATATCTACACCAGCGATGGTAGTGGAAATCCCTAATTCGCGTTGTGTCACCTGCCGCGTCCAACCTCCGCTGCCTTTGCGTACATGCGCATCGCTAAAAGAGAAGCGCAGATTCGGTAATGTACCGCTGTCTGTTGCGGGTGGATCGACAATATCGGGATTGAGCCCCTCACGGATAGGATCGTGTGGACCGGGGTCGCGGGGATGGCGGGGATCGTTTGCTGGGTAAGTGGCCACTGTTGCCTCGTGGGCATGAACTTTACCCGCTGCCAGCGCCACGGTGCCACCCGCTGCAAATGCCATGAAGGTTCGACGAGATAAGTTTTCTAATTTCATACCTGCTGTTTCCTCAGTTTCTTATGGTCTTAAAAGAGCTCATTAACCATAGTGAAACTGTGGTATTGCGATGTAACAGCGTGCGAGTCATTTCAAATCAAGGATTTAATCGAGGACAGAAACTAATCTCATCAACAGGTTAAAATAAACAAATTGTTGATTAAACATTGAGGGTCTGGCGCGCATCCAAATGAATAAAAGGCACGAAGAGATTAACTCAGCTAAAAAACCATTAGAAAAAATTATCAAAACCCCATCATAAAGTTAATGAAATGTTACAAATGACAAGCAGATCGCTTATACCCACCTGCATTTTGATGAGGGTTAGCAGACAACCCACTGTTGTCTGCTCTGTGAATCTATTGTTGCCGCTGGAGGCATCGGGATAAATGGAAGCAGGTTTCAGGATTGGAAAGCCAAACTTACTCATTGAGATGTTCTGGTTTTTCAGTTCGAAAGCCTAAACCAATTAAACGACCGAACAGATAGCGCAAGAACGGGAAACGGCTGATCATCTGCGGCACTTTACTCGGCGTAGTGCGCTTACGTTTATTACTGCTCATTTTAATTTGCAGGAATTGCGTGGCAACGGTGGGAAACTGTCGGCGCTGTTGCACTTTCTGCAGGTCACGTAGTGTGACATGACCTTTTTTCAGTGGAAGAGTCAGGCAATTGGCCGCTGCCACCGCATCCTGAATCGCCAGATTGACGCCAACGCCACCAATCGGCGACATCGCATGGGCTGCATCACCAATGCACAGCACGCCGGGCTTCATCCACTGATCCAGCCGGTCAATGCGAATCGACAACAGCTTCAATTTGTCCCAACCGTCGAGATCCGCCATGCGCTCAGCGCTGAAGGGCGCCACTTCAGCCATAGCCTGCTTTAGCGTCTCCAGACCGGCAAGCTTTAATGCGTCAAACTCTCCTTTTTGGATGGTGTAGCCGCATTGCCAGTAGTCACCGCGATCAATCACAATGAAATTCTGCTTTGGCCCTTTGTGGCCCATACCCCATTCGGGATCGCTTCCCTGTTTGCCCAACCGGAACCACAGCACATCACGGGATGAGCCAAAGCTTTTACTCTGCAATCCGGCTTTGGCACGTACCTCCGAGTTACGCCCATCCGCGCCTATCACCAACGAGGTATGAATGAGGCGCGTAGCGTTACCCTGTAACGTTTTAACACCCGATACCATACCCTCTGCATAGATCAAATCATCAAAAGCGGTGGATTGTAAGAGCGTGAAGCCGGGAAAAGCGGCCGCTTTGCTCGCGAGAAAATTGAGGAAATCCCATTGCGGCATAAAGGCAATAAAGCGGCACTGCACCGGCAAGCGCGAGAAATCAGCCATCGTGATCTCCTGACCAGCCACTTCTGCCTGTAATTTTTCGGCTCTCTGATGCGGTAAGGTCAGTAGCTCATCCAGCAGCCCGAGATGGCGCATGATCTCCAGCGTCGAGGGATGGATGGTATCGCCACGAAAATCGCGCAGGAAGTCGGGATGTTTTTCAATCACCACGACGCTTAATCCTGATCTCGCCAGTAAATAACCCAGCATTAATCCTGCTGGTCCGCCGCCGACAATACAACAGTCGGCGGTGAGTTCTGTTGGTTGCATCCTGACCTCAGCATAAAGCAATTGATGATAATCGTTATCATTTATATAGCATCGTGTTGAGGTTTAGGTGGGAATAAATGCCACAGTATCTGTCAGTACATAACTGCATGCTGCCCGCAGACGCTAGTTGTGTGAGACCAAACCCAGCTCAATAAAGCTCTGGGCCGTCGCGATAATTGCCTGTTGGGGTGTGCGCGGCTGCCAGCCCAACACAGACATCGCTTTCTCTGCCGTGACGTTCATATCTACCCCCAACAATTTCACCATCCCTATCATCACTGGATTCTTATCTGCAGCAGCCCGCACACTCTCATCCGTGAGTTCGATCATTGATACGCAGCGGGCGGCGTCACCCAGTGACGTTTTCAAGGTATGGGCTACCTCCACCAGACGCAAACTATGGCCCGAACTGGCAAGGAATCGCTCCCCCCTGGCTGCTGGGTGCTTCATAGCGATGACGTGTAAATTGGCGACATCCCGCACATCCACAAAACAGCTGTTGATATCAGGACAACCCGGCTGCCCTTCTAACATCTCTTTGATAATCCGGGTTGAGTGTGAGTAGTCTGCGCCCAGCACAGGTCCGAGTACAGCCACGGGATTGATAGCTGACAGCTCTAAACCCCGCCCCTCCTTCTCAATAAAGGCCCAGGCTGCCCGTTCCGATAAGGTTTTGGAACGTTGATACGGCCATAAATCGCTGTTTAGGTTCGTCCAGTCCGTCTCCTTAAATGGGCGCGGGTAGTCCGCCGCGTGACCGACTCCGACCGCACCAAATGCCGACGTTAACACCACGCGTTTCACGCCTGCATCCCTCGCCGCCCGCAGAACGCGCAAATTTCCCTCAATCGCGGGGTTGATCCAATCGGCCTCGGTGACCTGCTCACCGGATGGTGTAGGTGATGCGCCGTGCAGCACATAAGTACAGCCTTGAGTGGCCGCATCCCAACCCTGATCGGCCATTAAATCAGCCACGACAAATGTCAGGTTTTCGCCTGGCTCTACACCTCCTTGCTGGAGATGTTGTCGCACTTCGTTCTCCCGCTGGGCTGAACGCACCGTCGTGCGCACTCTGTATCCCTGTTTAAGCAGGGAAATAATGCAATGTTGCGCGATAAAACCGGTACCACCCGTCACCAAAACGGTTTCTTTAGTCATGAAAAATGCCTCGCTGTTGTGATACTGAGCAGAGTAAACAGCCATGACCGGATTTTGAATGCTTGATAGTGCGTGTAAGTTGCGTGATAGTACGGAAATGCAAAACGACCCTTTTTCCGACATCCTGAAATTCGTCCACGCGGAATCCCTGGTGACGGGAGGCTTTAGCGCGGGCGGGCGCTGGGCGTTACGTTTCCCTGCGCCCGAGAAGATTAAGTTTTTCGCCGTCCTGAAAGGACAATGCTGGGTTCAGTTTGACGACGGCGCCAGGCCAATTCTGTTCTCAACCGGCGATGTTGGTTTACTGAGTGCAAAACGCGCCTTTGTGCTGTCCAGCGAGCCCGGCGTAGAGCCGGTTGATGCCATGAGTGTGTTTTTCGGTGCCGGAAAACCTCATGCACCCATTGGTGAAGGGGATGATTTTGCGCATATCGGTGGGCATGTCCTGCTGAATCCCACCAGTGGCCGTTTATTGACGCACGTTTTGCCGCCATGGATTCATGTCCCTGCCGCCTCTCCGCAAGCGGCCTCGTTCCGTTGGTTACTGGACCAGTTAGTACAAGAGCGTCGTACCACACAGCCGGGTTCGCAACTGGCCTCGTCACAGTTGGCGCAACTGCTGTTTATTCAGATTTTGCGTGCTCATCTGCAAACCTGTGATGCTTTCCCCGCCAGTTGGCTGCGAGCCCTTGGCGATGCGCGTCTTGCGCCTGCGCTGCAACTGATGCATGGCGATCCGGCAAGAAATTGGCATCTGGAAGAGTTGGCAAAAGCCTGCGCCATGTCACGTACCACCTTTGCTCAGCAGTTTCGAACTGTGGCGGGTGTGACACCGGTTGCCTATCTGACACAATGGCGCATGCGATTAGCCGAACGCGCCTTACGTGAGGAGTCCGATCAGGTGGCCGTGGTGGCGCAGACGCTGGGTTACACTTCAGAAAGCGCCTTCAGCCATGCTTTTAAACGCGAGACGGGAATGTCGCCAAAAGCGTGGCGACTGGCTGAACGTTCGATGGGATAAAAGGCGCCGCCTTAGCACGTAATCGCATGCGCAAACATGTATCGCGGATCATGCAGGATATCGACAGCTTACCCAGTGAATACGTTTTGCAGAAACACTAAGTTAAGGCTGCGGCCTTGCATCAAGCTGAAGCTGCAAAAAGGTCAGATCGAGCCATCGGCCAAATTTGCAGCCTACCTGATTTAATCTCCCCCCATCATTGAAGCCCAGCTTCTTGTGCAGCGCGATTGAAGCGCTGTTCTCTGACTCAATCCCGGCAATCATCATATGTTTGCCCTGCTCGCGCGCCCGCTCAATCAAGGCGGTCATCAGCATGCCGCCCACACCTTGGCCGCGCCCATTTTTATGGACATAGACTGAATGTTCAACGGTATGTCGGTAGCCGTCCCAGGGACGCCAGTCGCCATAGGAGGCGTAGCCAATGACGGCTTGCTCCTGAATCGCCACCAATACCGGAAACCCTGCGGCCTGGCTTGCAGCCATCCACTGGATGCGGTTAGCAATATCCACGGTATTCTCATTCCAAATCGCGGTGGTGTTGAGTACTGCGTCGTTGTAGATGTCCGCGATCGCCCCGGCATCGCCCTCTTCTGCTGCTCGTATTTGCATGATTTCCGCCTCGTCACTATAGTGGATGTTTCGTTTACTATTGTAGTTATCCATTATGTTAGATGAGTTGTCTAGTAAAGAAGATGACATCAATGCGCGCATTGGTCAGAACATTAAAATCGAACGTGAGAAGCGCGGCTGGTCTTTAACCGACCTGGCAGAACAGTCCGGTGTTTCACGGGCGATGATCCATAAAATAGAACGGGGTGAGAGCAGCCCAACTGCGACGTCTCTCGCTCGCCTCGCCGGCTCGTTTGCTATGAGCATGTCGCAGCTCATCGCCCTCACGGAAGTTCAACCCGGGACGTTGCTGCGCCATGCACAACAACCCGTGTGGCAGGATCCGGAAACGGGCTACATTCGCCGCCATATTTCACCTGGCGATATCCCGTTGGATGTCGTGAGTGTAGAGCTCCCTCCGCACACTGACGTGCCAATGCCAGCGATTTCCTACCTTTCACGTCGTCAGTTGATCTGGGTGCTGGAAGGCACTTTGCGCTTTCAGGAGGGCGACAATCTGTTTGAAATGAACGTCGGTGATTGCCTGGAATTGGGCGATCCAACGGATTGCGTGTTTACCAATGCGACTGATGACATTTGTTGTTATGCGGTAATGGTGCTTAAAACCACTGTGTGAGCCCTAATGCGAAGAGACATATGCAGAAGCCTGCTGTGCAGGCAGCACCGCGAAATTGCGCTGCATGCGCTTGATCTCCTCCGCCGGTGGCAGCCCGAACAGACGTTTGAATTCCCGGTTAAATTGGGATGCGCTTTCATAACCCACCGCAAGGCTCGCCGAGGCCGCCGTCATCTCCTGACGCACCATCAGCATTCGCGCCTGATGTAAGCGTACCGATTTCACGTATTGCATCGGTGACTGCTGGGTGATGGTTTTAAAATGCGCGCTGAAGGTCGGCACGCTCATGTTTGCTTCACCCGCCAACTGCGCCAGATTGAGCGTCTGGGCATAGCAGGCATGAATATGACGCAGCGCTTTACCCACCTTGCCGAATTGCCCCTGCAACGTCAGCGCGGCACGCAGTGCCTGACCTTGTGCACCCGTCAACACACGATAATAGAGTTCACGCACCAGTGCGGGGCCGAGGATCTGTGCATCCAAAGGATGACTCAGAGCCGTCAGGAAACGTAGCACTGAATCACGTAGCGGCTGATCCATGGGACTCGACATCATGCTCTGCGCCGCTTTCGCCGTGAAAGGCACTTGCTGTTGCTCTAGTTCCAGCAACAATGCTGTCGCCACACTGAAATCAAGATGCATGTAGATCGCCAGCAACGGGTGTTCTGCGCTCGCTGCGGTTTCCATGGTAAAGGGAACCGGCACAGAAACCGCCAGATAATGTTGCTCATCGTAGAGGTAGATTTGATCGCCAAAGAAACCACGCTTAGTGCCCTGGCAGACAATCACAATACCGGGATCGTAAAGCACTGGCGTGCGTGCTAGTGGGCGATCTGAACGCAAAATACGCACATCAGAAAGTGCCGTCAGGTTGTAGCCCTCATGCGGCGCGAGCGATTTAAGCAATTCCACCGTACGTTGTTGTACCTCTGAATCTACCACCACTCCTCCTCACTCATAAGATTAGGCAATAAAAGCAGAAGATACGGCCTTATAGCGCTGACCTCCAGAGAATATTATGCATGCATCATTCATGTAGGGAGAAAAACGATGTCTACCTCTAAAACACTTTTGATTACTGGTGTAAGCAGCGGTTTCGGTCGTGCGCTGGCGCTGGAGGCCTTAGCCAAAGGTTATCGCGTGATCGGGACGGTGCGAAATGTAGAAGCTAAATTGGCATTTGAACAACTCCATCCGCAAAATGCGCTGGCGTTTGAACTCGATGTCACTCATTTCGCTGTTATTGATGACCTTATAGCCGACATTGAAGCTGATCAGGGTCCAATTGATGTTTTGGTCAATAACGCGGGTTATGGACACGAAGGGATTATGGAGGAGTCCTCGCTGGAGGAGATGCGCCACCAATTTGACGTTAATGTATTTGGTGCCGTGGCGATGATCAAAGCCGTATTGCCCTTCATGCGCCAACGGCGTCGCGGGCATATCCTTAACATCACGTCGATGGGCGGATTTATCACCATGCCGGGCATTAGTTATTACTGTGGGAGTAAGTTTGCGCTGGAAGGAATCTCAGAAACTCTTAGCAAAGAACTCGCCGCATTTAATATTCATGTAACGGCCGTTGCCCCCGGTTCATTCCGTACTGACTGGGCAGGCCGCTCAATGGTGCGAAGCGCGCGCAGCATCAGTGATTATAACGCTCTCTTTGATCCTATCCGCCAGGCAAGAGAAGCGAAAAGCGGCAAACAGCTTGGGGATCCAGAGAAAGCAGCGCGCGCGATGCTGGCTATCATTGAGAGCGATAATCCGCCTGCACATTTGCTGCTCGGCAGCGATGCATTAAAGCTGGTGAAAGATAAACTTGTGGCGTTGAATGCAGAGATCGAGGCGTGGAAAACGCTGACACGTTCAACAGATGGTGATTACTGACCTTTACAGGAATGTAATAGTAATTAGCACATTGGGGGTTCAAATAATTAATAAGGAACTTAAAGCCCCGATTCAGGGGCTTTGGTATTACTGAAGAACACTCAAACCTTTACGATCAATAATATTGAGCAAACGCAGCGCCGCGCCGTTTGGTTTTTTTTCTTCTCGTTCCCATTTAATAATCGTGGCGACTGACATTCCAACGCAAGCCGCCAGCATTGCTTGACTCAAGCCCAAACGCTCACGCAATTCTTTAATAGCCTGGCCCGACATCATAGGCTGAACAGGCAGTGCCGCTCGCAACTCGCGCAATCTTACCCTTGAATCGATTTTTTCTTTAAGATCATCAGAGACAACGCCAATTTCATTGAAATCATGTGCGATTTCCTGAAGATCTTTAAGGTGATTAACCATCACACTGCACCTCTCGCATTTTCCCCGCCCTAATCGCTCGTCTTGCTTGTTCAGTGGTGAGGTTGAATAACTCTTTGGCAACTTGCTTATACTTATAAAGTAGCAGTTCAGTTTCGGTCATTTCTCGTATTGTGCTTTTGACTGCTGACTTAGCATACCCATTTACAAAGAAGAGGTGCTTATCAATTTTGAAAGCAATGACAGCTCTGGCACCACTACTTTAACCTTTGGTTAAGGGAATGCGTTTCTTATATACCCCACCGCCTAAATTAGCTTCATATCGACCCGCGATAACTTCTAACGCTGCAATGCATAGCTTGCCGTCGTCAATCCCATCAGCATTGGTATTTCTGTCGAATGGTTTTAAAACATAAATTGCCATGGTGTCTCCTGACTGTGATTTGATAAGGACGCTCCTTGTCCACACATGCAATATCTATAGTACTAAGTACCATAGGTTAACTCAATCTCTATCTTATTGGCCCAGACATCAAGTTTAAATGCCCTGAAAAGAGTGCTTTTACATAAGCATCTGTAATTAATAGACTAGCACTTTTTGCAAAAAATAGCTCCCCTGATGGTTAACCTTATTTATGTACAACAGGCTTTTCTTTGTATAACTTTAGTGGGCCTGGTGCTCATTAGTTAACCTGGAGGATGGAACCATGCGTCAGGGTAGCAACCTGCTATCAACGTCGGATGCGATTACGCGTTATTTTAATGAGGCTTCCCTGCCTTCTCAGCAGGAAATCCTGGGTAAAATCGTTGGAGAAATACTGCGTTCAGGCCGTTCACTGAGTCGCAAAACGATCTGCACCAAGCTGATTTGCCGACTGGAACAGGCCAACAGCCCGGAAGAAGAGTTGCACTGCCAACAGTTAATTGGCCTGATGTTTACCTCCGAGCGATGATCCTGAGAACATGCGCACCGACCTGACATCGGACAAAGTGGCTTCCGCCTCATAGGTTATTTCACGTTAGACTGAATCCACTTTGTTACCTGTCGCAGGTCTTTGCGGTAACCAGAGAACGTGTATGAACAGAAGTAAAGATGAACGATTAACTGATATCGTCATGGGCGATGCCGTACTGCAGCTGCTGAAAAAAAAGGGGCCGGTGACGAACAGCGCCCTGCTCGATAAGCTTCGTTTGATGGCGTCCGTTGAACCCGATGCTGGCCGCCAAAAAGCACTAAGCCGCGCCATGGCAGAAGTGAAGAACAACATGCAATCCTCCACTCAGGACAGCATGGCACTCAAAGATACCAACAACGTCACACACATTTTTCGCAACCGCGATAATACGGGCAAAGACACACAGCATTAAAATCGGGGCCTCGAGGCACCCTCTTGTTAATGAAATTTTCATAACTTAAGGCTGCAATTTTAACCCATTGCAGCCTTTTTTTGTCGGGCGCTTCACTACGCTTTCAATTCACCATGCTGTTGCAGCTCATAATCGATAAAGGCCGTAATCATCGCACGGTAAACCTGCTCAATAATTTCTTCAGATAACCCCTGCGCTTTTGCCTGACATCTCACTTTATCAATCACCTGTTGGACACGATCGGGAGCGCGTACCGCTGCGCGGTCTTGTTTAAACTGTGCAGCGGCCTTAACACACTCTCCACGCCGGGCAATCAGTGCCACAACTTGTTGATCCACTTTATCAATTTCTTCCCTGACTGCATCAATAGAGTCAAATTCCATCAAGATTTCTCCTTTATAAATGGGTTATCGCGAACTGATGAGCAATTTGATGCCCAGGCAAACAAAGCTCAACGCAAAGATTCGGTTCATAAAGCGCATCACGCGCGGTTTTTCGAGCACCCGACGCCTCATCAGCGCGGCAAAAGCGCCATACAACATAAAGATGAAAAGCGTCAGCAACATAAAAATGGCACTCAGTACTAACATATCTTGTGTCGGCGTCGAACTCTCTGAAGCGATAAATTGCGGTAAAAAAGCCAGAAAAAACAGCGATAATTTAGGGTTAAAGAGATTGAGTAACAGAGCATGGTTAATAATACGCAATGCGGATTTTTTACTCTCCACCTCCGTTGTCAGTGACGTCCGCTCACGTAGCGCCATCCACGCCATGTAGAGCAAGTAGCCAACGCCGATTAGCTTCAACATGTTGAATGCGTAGTCACTGGTATGAAAAATAACGGCTAATCCCAGCAATGTAGCGAGAAGATGCGGCACAATACCGAGCGTGCACCCTAAAGCCGTAATAAAACTTACACGCATTCCTCGATTCAGACCGCTGGCAATAGTTAACATAGCCCCAGGGCCCGGTGACATCACTACCACCAAAGTAGTGACATAAAACTCTATTCCAGCGTGCATTTTTAATCCCTCAGTCGAATGTATCGCCTGAGTATCAATTCACGAAATGCCTGCGTCTTGAACAAAATTGCAGAGGATTACATCAGAATGGCTTTTTGATAGCGTGCCGGCGTGATACCCATTTGGCGCGAGAATGCACGCGTGAGGTGGCTTTGATCGGCAAAACCACTCATAACAGCGGCATCAGCCACACTATTCCCTTTTGCCAGCCATTGTCTTGCATTACGGACGCGCAACTGCATGAGATAGGTATGGGGCGTCATTCCAACTTCACGAGCAAAACTGCGCAAAAGTTGGAATCGACTTAGCCCACACAACGTTGCCAATTCACTCAGGCTCGTCTGACGTGATGGAGCATCATCTAAATATTGCTTTGCCCTTTGTATCGTGGGTGTCATGTTGGGCGGGAAAGCCAGGGTCAGAAGGTGGTGATGACAGAGGTGCATTAAGCATTGTAATAACGTCTCTTCCAGAAAACCCGGTTCAACCTTGGTCTGATTTAAGGCAAAAAAAAGCTGAAACAGACGATGGCTCAGAGAGTTGTCTCTGACTAACGGCTTGAGCACTGCATCGGCATCACTCCTCTCCATCCGTAACTCCTGCCACAACAGTTCAGGTTCCAGATAGACCATCTGCCAGCTACGCGCGCCCTGAAGCGGCATACCATCGTGCACTTCTCCCGGATTGACAATAATCACATCTCCAGGGCCGGCCTCTATCTGCCCCAGCAGGCTCCATGAGCGCTGTGCACCTTGCGAGATGACACCCATCCCGAAGTGATCATGGGAATGGCGCGGGAAGGTATGTTCGCTCTGCAGCGCCATGGCCTCTGTACCCGCCATAGGGCTATGCAGAACGCGTGACAAGTGGACGGGCTTTACCAACGTCGTTTCTCCGCAGATACACACTGACTGCTACTTTAGCGCCTTTTCCTCTCAGCAGAAAAAAAACCGCAGGGATTTTGTACGATGTTGTGCTAACGTCAGATTTATTCCCCAATCTGCCGCGAGCCGATGATGTCTTGGTTCATTACGTTGAGCACAGTGACAACCACCACCGCATTCATCGGCGGCGTGAGTGTATCTGTAGCAAAAACGTAAGCGTACAGAATCCTCACCCCGTCAGCCAATGGACGGGGATTGTCTCCGTTCATCACCCAGTGAAAGGAGACACACCATGCCATCCTCAAGTAAAAAAGCGCTATTGATTATCGATATGCAACACGGTTTGTTTTTTGCGCCGCAGCAGCCATTTGCCGCAGAAACTTTGCTGAACAATATCAACACGTTGATTGCCCGTGCACGCGACGCAAAAGCTCCGATCTTTGCTGCTCGCCATACCGGGCCTGAGGGAACACCTCTTGCCGAGAGCAGTCCGCTCACGCAGCTTATTCCACAGTTGGCGATAGATGCCGAGTTGGATGGTGTGTTTGTGAAACGCTACCCCAACTGTTTCCGTGGCACGACGCTCCTTGCTTCGCTACAACTCGCCGGAATTGAAGAGTTGGTGATTTGTGGTATGAAAACAGAATATTGCGTGGATACGACTTGCCGGGCAGCGGCAGACTTAGGCTTTCGCGTGGTAATAATCAGCGATGCACATAGCACGACAGACAACGGGCAGATGAGTGCATCCCAGATCATTGCCCATCATAACCAAACGCTATCGGGTCCGTTTGCCCAACTGGCGGCTATGGCTGACGCGCTCATTTGAATGTTTGGGCGCGGTCAATATCGCGCCCTGACCTCAGTACCGCGCGCGCCCGCTGAATCCCGCACCCAGTAAAATACTTTGATAAACCTGTGTGCTGGATTCTCCCTCCGCATTCATCAAGCGCGAGATAAAAAAGGGGTAAAGAAAACGGGTGCAGGCATAAAAAATCAGACTACATCAACTGTATGCCAAAGCGCTTTAGCAACGTTGCCCACAGGACAAAAAGCACGATAGTTAACAGGCAACTCGCCACCAGCGTGGGCCAAAATCCCCAGCGCTGATAGAGAAATGGAAAGGCGACAAACATCGGCAGGGTTGGCACCACGTACCAGAAGGTATACCAGGCGTGGCTGGCGATCTTTGCCTGGCTCTGACCTTCCAGCTTCATCCAGATCAACACCAATATCGTCACTAATGGCAGCGCCGCAATCAACCCTCCGAGACGGTCACTGCGTTTCGCCACTTCAGAAATCAGCACCACCATGCCCGCCGTGATGGCGTATTTTACGATGAGCCACAGCATGGTTTGCTCCTACTTCAGATATGAACGTATAACGCTGACAATCTCTTCCAAATCCTGAGTGCGCTCCGCTTCGGTGGCAGATTCATTCATCAGGTGCTCTTTGATATGCCCCTCCAGCAGTTCTGCCATTAGACCATTAACTGCCCCGCGTACCGCTGCTACCTGCTGCAACACTTTTAGGCACTCCTCACCCGATTCCAATGCGGTCTCGAGCGAAGCTGCCTGCCCTTTAATACGACGTACGCGGGTTAACAGGCTTTTCTGATGCTTGAGTGTATGGCCCATTCTCGGCTCCTGTTGATCTTAATGTATACTGGGGTATAGTATATTTTCTTTGAATTTTTTGATTTTACGGCACTGCAATGCCGCTTTCAACTTATCACGACACGAGATGCACACCATGAATGATTTCGCTGCCCTGCTGAGCCAGGGCACGTCTAGCGCGTTGCTGTTTATCCCAAGCGCCATCTTGCTTGGGGCGTTGCACGGCCTGGAGCCGGGTCACTCTAAGACGATGATGGCGGCATTTATCGTCGCCATCCGTGGCAGTGTTCGCCAGGCGGTGATTCTGGGTCTGGCAGCCACTTTTTCCCACACTGCGGTGGTATGGCTGATTGCGATGGGCGGGATGTATATCAGTCGGCAGTTTACTGCCGAAGCTGCCGAACCCTGGCTGCAGCTGATTTCAGGCCTCATTATCATTGCAACAGCTGCCTGGATGTTCTGGCGTACCTGGTCTGAAGCACAAGCGTGGCATCAGCAACACGATCATGAACATACGCAGGATCATCATCATGAACATGGGAATCATCATGAGCACGGGCATCATCATGAACATGAGCATCATCATGGGCACGGGCATCATCATGAGCATGAACATCATCATGGGCACGGGCATCATCATGAGCACGGGCATCATCATGAGCATGCTCATCATGAACACGGACATCATGGCGAATTGGCCAGGTTCGCGGAAGGTTCTCAGGAATATCAGGATGCACACGAGCGCGCGCACGCGGAAGACATACGCCGACGCTTTGATGGCCGTGAAATCAGCAATCTGCAAATTCTTCTCTTCGGCCTGACGGGGGGATTAATTCCCTGCCCCGCAGCGATCACGGTCCTCCTTCTCTGCCTGCAGGTGAAGCAGTTTAGTCTTGGTGCGGCGCTGGTGGTCTGCTTCAGCATCGGCCTGGCGCTTACGCTGGTGACCGTCGGCGTAGGTGCGGCGCTAAGTGTTCGGCATGTATCCCGTCGATGGAAAGGTTTCGCCGATATTGCACGCCGTGCACCTTACTTCTCTAGTGCCCTGATTGCCATCGTGGGCGTCTATATGATGTTCCATGGCTACAGTGGCCTCACCCAATAAGGAATTATTTCCATGTCTGTAAAATCGCCTTGTACTGATGTCTGTATTTTTGAGGGAAAAAATGGCTGGTGTCGTGCCTGCGGCCGTACGCGTAAAGAGGCACAGGAGTGGCGCAAAATGTCACCCTATCACCGCAAGGCGATTGAACGCGCATTGAAAGATCGCGTTGCGACGTTGCAAATAAAATAGTCAGGTGCTTCGTTCAATCATGCGCACCAGCTTATTCACTGCGGGAGTACGTTCACGTTTACGATATAAGAACCAAATGGATGAAGGAATAACGGCTCCGGGTATTTCGCGATAAGTGATGCCGGTTAATTTTAATTGAGTCACCAGAATAGCCGGTATTACCGCGACACCATTACCTAATGCGACATTGGCCAGCACTTCATTTAAACTGCCCGCCGACCAGCTACGACTAAGAATAAACCCACCACGCTGTGCAAAGGTCACGGTGCCAGACACTTGTTCGGGCAAAATAAAGGTTTCCCCTTTAAGTTGCGCAGGTTCGATGGGTTGTTCCTGCGCAACCAGCGGGTGGTTATCCGGCAGTGCCAATGCAAAGTGATCTTGCTCGACTTCAATGTATCCGACATCGGCAGGCAACGGCACAGGACCGCGCACAAAGGCAACATCAATAGTACGTTCACTGACCTGAGTGGCCAGTGTATCCATGACTGATTCACGTGCATTGATTGAGATATCAGGTGCGCTGGCACTAAAGCTCGTCAATAACCGGGTTAAAATGCCAGATAATAGTGCGGATGCCACATAGCCCACGCGGATATAACCGCGTTCGCCGCGAGCGGCACTACGTACTCGGGATTTGGCCTGCTCCGCATGTTGTAGAGTCTCACGCGCCTCCTGTTGGAAAATTTCTCCAATCTGCGTCAACTCGACTTTACGTTGAGTGCGATAAAATAATGGCGCACCTAATTCTTCTTCCAATTGATTAATCTGCACCGACAGCGTCGGCGTGGATATATTAAGATTCTCAGCCGCCACGCCATAATGCAGCGTTTTTGCCAGTTCCAGAAAATAGCGTAGATGGCGTAATTCCACGTTTTACCTCCTACTTATCTTGTGTGATGAACATGTCGATCATTACCTGAAACGGAAACGCCAGCGATATAAATGTTGTTAGGTTTTGCCTAACAATAACTCCAGTACTGTTTATTGAATGACTTCCGTGATGGATTCAAGCTGTAAAGCATTCACTACCTTGCTCGCGGGAGAAAAGATGTCCACTGCTACCATTGCACTCGACCATCGCCATCTGAATCGTGTTTTACTCGTTGCCTCAACCGGGTGCGCATTGACGGTAATCGACACCAATATCGTCGGCGTTATGTTGCCAACCATCGCTAAAGGTCTGCATGCTTCTTTTGCAGACATGGAATGGGTCATTGGCGCTTACGTGCTGAGCTTTTCCTCACTCCTTTTGCCGGCAGGGTCGCTGGCAGACAAATTTGGCCGACGCCGACTCTTTCTCGGCGGCATTTTACTCTTTGCACTGGCCTCACTCGCCTGTGGCATGGCGACCAGCGTTTTGGCACTCAATATTGCCCGTACGGTTCAGGGTATTGGCTCCGCATTTCTGCTGGCGCCAGCACTGGCAATTATCGCGCACAGCTTTCGCGATAGTCAGGCACGTAACCGGGCATGGGCGATTTGGGCCGGTGTGATGGGATTAACCATGGTGCTGGCACCGTTGGCCGGTGGCATGATCAGTACGTTGCTTGGCTGGCGCTGGACATTTTTTGTCAATATTCCTATTTGTGCCCTGCTGATGCTGGCCGTCACCCGCCACATTGAGGAATCCAGGCATGAACACGCGGGTAAACTCGATTTACCTGGCATCGCGCTGTTTATCGCAGGCATGTTCTGTTTGACCTGGGCATTAATATTAGCGCCGCAACATGGCTGGTTGAGCCGTGAAGTGGTGGGCAGATTGTGTCTCGGCGCGTTGTGGTTTGGCCTATTTGTCCGTGTGGAAAGTGGCAAAAGCAGGCCGATGTTGAATTTGCAACTTTTCCGCTCGTTCCCCTTTATTGGCGCAGTATTAGCGATGTTTGCTTACGCTGCCACCGCGCAAGTTATGACCTCATTACTGCCGCTGTTATTGCAGAATGTTGAGGGAATGACGCCGTTAATGGCCGGAGCGGGTATGCTGCCTTTCGCTTTGGCAATGCTGCTGTTTCCTGTTATGGCGCGCTGGCTCGGCAAACGCCTGCATGCCGCCACTTTACTGGCTCTTGGCCTGGTCACCGTCTCCTTTGGCAACATGATGATTGCGACTGCCGTGTACCACCACCATTTGCTGCTGACCCTGGCGGGTATGGCCCTACTCGGCAGTGGCGGTGGGCTGCTCAATGGCGAAACCCAAAAGGCGATTATGGCAACCGTACCGCCGCAGCAGGCAGGAATGGCATCGGGTATCAGCACAACAGCCCGTTTTTCCGGCATTTTGTTAGGATTTGCCACGCTGGGCGCGATTCTGGCGGCCAGCACACAGTGGCAATTACAATCAGCGATGCTACACGCGCAGTTGCCCCTTCAACCCGGTTTTAGCGCGCAGGTTATTGCCGGCGATTTCCGCCATGCACTGGCGATGTATGACGCCGTTCATCAGGTCTCTTTACAACCACTCATCATTACCAGCTACGCCGATGGATTTGCCAGCATGTTGTTGTGTGCTGCAGCATTTGCCCTGTTTTCCGCCATCGTTGTGCTCTATTCGGCGCGTCAGCCAATGGCGCTAGCCCAGCGCTAATTTTCACGCGTGGGATCGACTGTCGCACGCACAACCCGTCCTTGTTGAGGAGCAATAATGAAGAAGTTAATGACCCTACTCTGCTTAAGCAGCCTGCCACTGTTTGCCCATGCGGCGGTGTTTTCGCTTAAGTCAGCAGACTTCGCCGATAACGGCGTGATGAAGAAAGCATTGGGTGGCAATGATAAGAACAATCTCTCCTGCAGCGGCAAAAACCTGTCGCCCGCGCTTAGCTGGGCCAATCCGCCCGTGGGCACCCAGAGTTATGTGCTACTGCTGAACGATCCGGCTGGCGCCAAAGGCTTGGGGGTGACGCATATGCTGGCGTACAACATTGATGCTACGCGTAACAAATTCCAACAGGGTGAGTTAAGCAAAGGAGGAAATTTTAGCTATGGCACCAATACGCCCGGCACGCAAAACTATTATGGCCCTTGTCCACCCGCAGGCGCGGGCTATCACCACTACAATTTTGTGCTGGTGGCGACCGACCTTGCGAACGGCACTTTACCCGCAGGACTCAGTCACACTGAGTTAGTCGCAAAATTGAAAGGTCACGCGCTGGGTTCTGCTAGCCTGGTCGGGCGTTTAGAGAATTGATTGCAGCGGGTCGCCGGCCTGGCGACCCAATAAAATTAGTGTCGAATCGCACAACCACACTGCGACATTTCACCCGGGACATATTTTCCGTGATGGGAGTGACGCACCTGCAACTCACCTTGCTGCCAGGCGTTGCCTGTATCAGCACGGTTTTCCAGTAAACGATTCAGTGCTTCGTTGACCAGCAAGTCACGACGCTGTGCCCAACTGGTCAGATGCCAGGTTGAGGCGCGGGCTTCATCCACATCATCAAAACCTACGACTGCCACGTGTGCGCCCTGGCCAAAATCGCGCACTGCCTGCAATGCACCAAAGGCCAGCACATCGCTTTCGCAGAACAGTGCATTAATGCGCTCGGCTGCACGGGTTTTCTTCAGGTAGGCCATCATGGTCTGATAAGCCAGTTCTCGATCGTTAGCCCCGGCCACCAGCTGAATGTTCAGCGTTTTATGTTCTGCCTCAAGGCTGGACACCATGCCTGCCATTTGACGCGCGGGATCGGCCTGCTGATGACTGTGCATAAAGCCAAAGCGTTGATGTCCTTGAGACAGTAACAATAACCCCATCTCGGCACCCGCATCGAAACCATTGGCAATCACGACCTCAGCACCTGCTTCACGGCTCTGGCTTAAATGCACCGTCGCCACGTCAGGCAATAGTTTTGCTGCGGTATGCAATTCATCCTCAAACAGGGATGTCAGAAATACCAACCCCGCCAGCGGCAAAGATGCGGCATTCTGCAACATACGTTGATAGCTTTCTGCTGAATCGACATTCAGCAACAGCGTCACTAAACCACGCGCGTTTAACTGGCGCGTCATTTCATTCAGCATCGTGACGGTATTTGGGTTGGTGAATTCATCGCTGACGATGCCGATGATATTGGGATTAACGGCCATGAACGAGCTCTCCTGCAACTTAGCGTGCGGTCATTATTTTGTAGGTAACGTAAGACACTTCACGTTACCCGATTAAGTCGCTATCGCCAATCATCAGACTTGCTGTCTCTTCTGCATTTTTAACGTCGGGTCAGGGCCAGGCGAATTCCCAGGCCAATGAATGTCATACCGACGATACGATCCAGCAGCTTTTGCAGCGTAATGTTGCGCGATACTGCACTCGCAGCACCGCCCGCCAGCAGGGCAAACGTCACATCAGTGATCAACCCAATCACCGCGTATGTTAGTCCCAACAGCAGGAAGGAACTCGCATGATAGTTACCCTCTACCACGACGAATTGTGGGAAGAACGAAATGAAAAACAATAACACTTTGGGATTAGTGATAGATGTAATAAAACCGCGTACTAAAAGATTACGTGTATTGGAGCGTGGCACCTGAGTCTGTGAGCGACATCCCTGTGGTTTGACAATAAATGTTTCCCACACCATCTTGCCACCTAAATAAATAAGATAAGCAGCCCCGATATATTTAATCGCTGTAAATAACATCGGCGAGGCGATAATTAACGCCGTTAAGCCTATTGCACTGGCCAACGCATGCGTACAGCTGCCCAGCGCCACACCGCTCGCAGATATCACGCCGCTGCGTCGCCCATTGGCCACGCTTTGCCCGACCACATAAGCGAGGTCCGGACCCGGCGTGATACACAGCAGAAATACCGAAACGAGGAACAGGGGAAAATGGATGATATCCAGCATGTTAACTCCTTGTTGAAGTGGCGTTTGTTGTACTGAGTATGGCCACGTAATCCAATCTGATGACGATTTATTTTGAGACAAAGTAACGAAGGTAGAGCTGATACTCTTCGCTCATATTATCGGGCATATCATCAGTGGTGAAGAATGCCAATGACAACCCCTCACTCTTATCATTTATTAAACTACCATGCCATTTTTTTGACCAGTAAAGGGCGGTGACAACATTGATTTCATCGTTATTATTAAGCGTAAAAGTAAATTCTTTGCCAGAAAAGACTTTCAAAAAATGAAGTTCATCAATATCAATATTCGTCTCTTCTTTCACTTCACGCACAGCGGTTTGTTCGAGGCTTTCACCCGGTTCCATCAACCCACCGGGTAGTCCCCAGCTTCCGTCTAATCGCTGTTGTAGTAAAATACGTTGCTTATCGTCAAGGATGATGACGTTCGCTCCCACAAGCAGCAACATACGATGTCCAACTAAGGTTCTCATCTCGCTGACATAGCTCATCATGTTCTCCATCCCGTTTAGAATTAAGAAAAAATAGCGTTAATTCATGACGATTTAGCAACGCCAATACACAATGCGCACGCATTGCGCCATCACTCTTTTGTCGCCGCTACAGTATGAGTGACAGGACTAAACCTCATCGTCATGGAGTTAAACTTGTGGCAACACTTACCCTACGCGTAGCGCGACCAGTTTCACAACTGGAGCTCAGTCGTGAACTTTATCAATCAGGATTGGGACTGGATGTGATTGGCGCCTTTGAAGACCACCAAGGCTTCAATGGCGTGATGCTGGGAAAAGCAGATGTGCCCTGGCATCTGGAATTCACACAATGCACTTCGCATCCGGTCATCCCTTCACCCTCATCAGAAGATCTGTTGGTGCTGTATTTACCCGAGCGTGATAGGTGGCAGCAAACATGCCAGCAAATGGTATTGGCGGGATTTGTACAGATTGATTCGTTCAACCCATATTGGGATCAAAACGGAAAAACGTATCAAGATCACGATGGTTATCGAACCGTCATACAGTGTCAGCAGTGGCCGTAGCCTCTCGCATGCCTGACCGCGACAGAAATGTGCAGGGCGCCGACGCGCCCTGCACATTACTCTTCGAGTAGAATCGAGAAACCGCCGTAAATCATTCTTTTGCCATCAAACGGCATGTTTTCGCCCATCTCTTTCATCCGCGGATCGGACATCATTTTCTGATTGGCCGCATCACGCACTTCACGTGAGGGATATTCAATCCAGCTGAACACCACTGTTTCTCCCTCTTCCGCTTTCACCGACCGATAAAAATCCGTGAGCTTGCCTTCAGGTACATCATCTGCCCAGCACTCCACGATGCGGGTGGCACCAAACTCCTTAAACAGCGGCGCTGCTTTGGCCGCCATGGCACGGTAATCCTCTTTATTAACTTCAGGCACCGCAACGACAAAACCATCTACGTACGACATAGGCTATTCCTCCGTCGTGCTGTACACGGCCGACAGTGACCGCAGAGTAAAGTGTACAAATGATGTGCAAATCATGAGCAACTGCAGCACTGAAACTGCGTGTTGTCTCGCAGATTCCTGCCTGCGGCCGAAATTGCGTTACACTGTGCACCTCGATAGTTACGCCATCAGGATAGTTATGCGCATCACCATTGATTCGGCCGATCAGCCGTTTATTCACCGTTTGCTCGGAGAAGAGATAGGGCAAGTGGATACCCAATCCAGCGACACGCGTTTACAACACGCCCTCGACATCGCTCGGCAGCAGAAAAATCACGAAGCGGAACTCGACTGGAAACGCAATGCGGTGTTTTTAGCGTTGTTTATTTTCTTCTATGCCGTCCTGGGCGCCTCGCTGACGCTGGATCTCACCGCACAAGCACCCAGCCACAAAAGTTTGGTGTATGCATTAGAAGCTGTCCCCGTGCTGATCGCCTTTTCCGGTCTGTTTGTCTCGTTGTTATTCCTGTTCTTCACCCGCAGCAGCGCGCGACGCCTGCGCAGTTGGGATCAAGGCATTTTTGTGCTGGAGAAATACGTTGGCACCAACCTCTATAAGCAAATCAATGAGATGGGCGCTCGCACTACCAACTATTCACAGTCAGCCATTAACGTTGCGCTTGCCCTGTTTATTTGTGTGACCTGGGTGGTGATGTACAACTACTTCACCTTTACCACCAGCGGCGTGATTGGCAGCGTGATTTCTTTGTTTATCACCACCATGACCTACGTGATACTCGATATTCAGTTGTTAAAGTCAGGCACCTCTATTGCGATTGATGAGCCACTGATTCCGGCTGACGAAGATAAAGAGAAGAAATAATCCCCTGCATCAGGTGGCCTAAGGGCCGCCTCGATATTTCTGGCCTATAATCATGCTGACATACCCTTTAATACGGATCAGGATCGATTAAGGAGCAGTAATGAAAATATGGCCCATCGCCGCACTTGCCGCGTTATCGTTAACGCTGGTTGCCTGTAAATCCCCGACGCCACCAAAAGGTGTCACGCCTATCAGCCCTTTTGATGCCAACCGCTATTTGGGCAAATGGTACGAAATCGCCCGCCTGGATCACCGCTTTGAGCGCGGCAAAGATCATGTCACAGCCACTTATACTCAACGCAACGATGGCGGCATAAACGTGCTGAATCGTGGATATGATTCGGTGAAAAAAGAGTGGAGTGAGAGTGAGGGCAAGGCCTATTTCACCGGCAAATCGGATACCGCAGCGCTTAAAGTCTCCTTTTTTGGCCCGTTCTATGGCGGCTATAACGTGATCGCATTGGATGATGATTATCAATACGCGCTAGTGAGCGGTCCAAATCGGGGTTATTTATGGATCTTGTCGCGAGAGCCGAAGCTTCCGAATCAAGTGAAAAAACAGTACCTGGCTATCGCGCAAAGGCTGGGGTTTGATGTGGATAGGCTCATCTGGGTGGATCAAGGTTAAAACTGCACTCAGGAATGAAGTCATTCTACTTTCCATCCCTGTGTAGTTCAGCATAACCGGGCGTGAGATTCTGGTTATGCTGCAGCGTTGGGGTGGAGAATCTTCAATCGGCTTATGACCAATAACTTGCAGGCTTGCAACCTATCACGGGTTACCCCTTATTGGATGAGGAACACATCATTCAGTGAAAAGTGTACATGAATGATTTATTTGAACGAATCCCTTATTTATTAATCATATAACCAGGCATGTTTATAATGCGCTTCTCTTCGCAATATTGCCCTTTCAAAAAAGCTGCTAAAATACGTCATCGTCTATGATTTCATCAGTATAAAATATCTTTATCTGAAATTTCAAAGCTCTGATCATTCTGACTTGTCAATCAACATGTTGAGTCAACCCATCAGGTTGCTGTTCGCTTTTTTCATTATCGCATTGCCAGTGGTGAGGAAAAAATGAATGAAATAACAGAAGATTCCCCCAGAACAAATCTCAGATTATTATGGGGCTTACTGATTGTATTAACACTCATTTCGCTGCAGTGCCCAGCGAGCGAAATTAACCTATATTCCATCAACACGGGTTCCTACGTTTATCATCTGACCGGGAATCATGGGCAATACACTGAAAATTTTGAGAATAACTTCTTTTCGGTAGAAAGAAAATTGTCCGAAGATTCCACCTATAGCGTCCTGATCGGCACCATGAAAAACAGCTTTGACGATCGCTGTCTTGCGTTAGGGGTGAGAAAAGACTGGAAAACCTGGGATGATGGCTGGACCTTTAAAGGTATCTACGGCTACACCGGTGAGTTTTTTTTCGATGCCTTTAAGGATTGTGGCGATCACGGTTCCTATCACGACTTTAAAAAGGCCACCGGAATAGGATTCTCACCCTATATTTATCATGGCTTTCAATATAATTTCACACCCTATTTCGGCATTGAATCGGGGATTATTATCCCCTCGGTATTTGTTATCACCATTCAATGGAGCTTTAGATAAAATCTGAAATTTGACGTACTGATTTTTCCAGCTAATCGAGAATAATTGTCACTAGCTCGAGGAACCTGTTCAGGGGGAGATACCGTTGCACTACGCAAGTTGGAAAATCATATCTTTTGACCGGGCATGGCCTGTGGCTTCACAACATCGCGAATATTCTGTGGATAATGCCAGCCCAGGTGACTATCATCAACCCACCCTACTCACTACTGATAAATAAGGAGGATTACTATGCCATCGTGTGAATTGTTTATTTACTCACACTTTTATAGTAATTGGCCGCGCTCAGCTATCTCTGCATTCGTGCTGCGATAATCCGCCTGAGCGAAGTCTACTGAAATTCTCAACCCTTCCTCCGGCTTACCGGGTTGTCGTCAGCAGTTTTTGACGTCAGGCGTTCGCATGCCTGCAACTTATGAGTAAGCACATGAGCACATTACTATCCGCACACGCTGTCGGCTTTGATAACGCCTTCGGTACCCTTTTTCACGACATCAATTTCAGCCTCAAAAAAGGTGATCGCATTGGGCTGCTCGGTGATAACGGCACGGGAAAAAGTACCCTGCTAAAAATCCTCAGCGGTGAACTTGCAAGCAGTCAGGGCAGCGTTACGTTAGCCAACCACTGTTTGCTGGCGCGAATTGAGCAACATCTTCCCACTCTGCTCCAGCAAGCCACGCTGCTGACAAGCGTGATTGCGCGTCTGCCAGAACAGCAACAGGTCAGTGAAGCCTGGCGAGCGGAAGCGCTACTCTCTTCGCTGGGGTTCGATGCTGAACAGCATACCCAAACGGCAGCCACGTTGAGTGGCGGTCAACATATGCGGTTACTGCTGGCGCGTGCACTTATTCTCCAGCCTGATCTGCTGTTACTGGATGAACCCAGCAACCATCTGGATCTTCCAACGCTGCTTTGGCTGGAACAGTTCCTGATAAATTGGAAAGGCAGCTTTGTGCTGGTGTCACATGACAGCACCTTGCTGGATCAGGTCACCAATTGCAGCTGGATCCTGCGCGATCAAACCCTGCAATTCTTCCGCCTGCCCTGCTCCGCTGCCCGACTAGCGCTGGCCCAGCAGGATGAAACCGATGCGCAACGTTATCAGGCAGAACAGAATGAGATTGAGCGCGTCGAAAAAAGTGCCAAACGGCTGGCAATTTGGGGACGTACCTACGACAACGAAGGTCTGTCGCGTAAAGCGCAGCAAATGGAGAAACGCGCCAGTTGGTTGAAAGAGGCACAAACCACGTTGACCGAAGGCAGTCTATGGCGTCTTCAATTACTGGGAGAAGCGCTGGATGCCGATCGGGTGCTGGCGCTGACTGAAATGCACATTCGCCCAGCGGAGAACGCGCCTGCGTTGTTTTCGTTACCCCGCCTGCAGGTTAAAAGCGGCGACCGCATCGCCATAGTGGGCCGCAACGGCAGCGGGAAATCTTCGCTGCTGCGCCAACTCTGGCTGGAATACCAGCGTGAGACCACCACACTGTTTCATCCGCGTGCAAAGCTAGGTTATTACGACCAAAGCCTCACGCAATTGCTTGATGAGGAGAGCCTCAACGAGGCACTGGCGCATTTTGCCCCTCTAAGTGACGACCAGCGAAAGATGGCTCTGATAGGTGCGGGGTTCCCTTATCTCCGTCATCAGCAATTAGTGGGCTCGCTGAGTGGCGGTGAACGCTCACGCCTGCTGTTTGTCGGGCTGACACTCGCGCGCTATTCCTTATTGCTGCTGGATGAGCCCACCAACCATTTGGATATGCTGGGTAAAGAGGAGTTGGCAGCCGCCCTCAATCAGTTCGAGGGCGCGGTGTTGCTGGTGTCGCACGATCGCAATCTGATCGCCAGCAGCTGTAACCGTTTCTGGCTGATTCAGGATCAGCAACTGAGCGAGTGGCATGACTTTGAACCGGTGATTAAGCAACTGAGTGCCAAACAACCGTCAGACAGCGAGACCGTAAATGTTCTGTCCGTGACGTCTGAATCGTACAACGATGAAGATGCGCTGCTGCTGGCGTTGTGTGATCTGGAAAGCAAGCTGGATGAAGATAGAGAGCGTAAGCCCAAACATCAAAAACCGGCGTTGCAGGCACAATGGCGCGATGAGATTGCGCAACTGAAACAGCAGTTGGGCATCCTTTAAGCGAACTTCCCATCAATACGCCCCTGCGATATTTGTATCCTGCATCCCAGGGCATAATGAGTGATCACTGATAAATTACACCAGAGCGGCGCTCAACACCTGCGCCGCTCGTTTTAACTGATCAGCAGGATTGCGCCCAATCAGCACGTACTGATATCCGCTGCGATGCCACCACACCAGATTCATACCGTGCCGTTTTTCCTGCGCCAATGCACTCTGTTTACTCGCATCTTCCCGCGAAATACACAGGGCCATCGGACCGTAATTGCTGTGATTCCAGGCGATTTGAGTGATCAGTGAATCGTCGTAGCGCAGCATACGCACACTTTTCAGGCTCGCTTCAGGAAGCGTCAATTGCTCAGTCGTCAGACGCAGATCGAGGTCGCGCGCCGTGCGTTGTAATGAACGCGCTAACACCTGTGGCGAACTGTCGACATCCGCCAACGTTTCCGGGCTATAGAGCGACATATATTGTGCTTCCAGTTCACGTATTCGCGCGCTCTCATCCTGTTCAGCTTTCGCGACGGGTCTGGCCCAAAAACCGACGGCACTGCCCACCAGCAGAAAACTGACTGATGCTGCGATCAACGCACGGCGGCTAACCTGAACAGCCTCTTTTATCGGTGCGGATGGCGTGTTTTCGAGCAGGTACGCCAGTCGTGACTCCATACGCTCCAGCGGCGCCTCATCCAGCATTGGCGCGAACGCATCCGCAAAAGGTTGATTGCTTTTCATCAGCTCAGCCGTCCGTGCTGACAACGTTTCACTGCGCTTTAATTCGGTTTCAAACGCCTGAGCATCCTCCGCGCGCATTTCACCATCCAGCCAGGCAACGATAGCTTCGTCGGCATAGGGCGAGGTAAATCGTGGTGCATTCACAAGCGTTTCTCCTGTACCGCAGGCCGCGCTGTCACTGCGCTGGCTAAAGTAGTGCGTGCCGCAGCGAGGCGGCTCATGATGGTTCCAATCGGTACGGCCAGCGTGTCGGCGGCTTCCTGATAGGTAAAACCCTCGACATAAACTAAAAATACCGCGTTGCGCTGTGCCTCTGGCAACTGCCCAACCCGTTGCATCACTTTGGCATATTGCATGCGCTGTTCATTGTGTTGTTGATGGTCGGGAGCGAGCAATTCATCACTCTCGACGAATCCCTGCCCCATGCGCACCCGCTGCGCGCGCAGTTCGTTGATCCAAACGGAGTGCAGCACGGTAAACAGCCAGCGATCGATGCGTGTGCCCGGTGTGTACTGGGCGCTGCGTTCCAGCGCCCGCACACAGGTGGACTGCACTAACTCTTCGGCCACATCTTTATTACGCGATAACACCATCGCGTAACGCCACATACGCGTCAGATGCGCCGCCAGATGTTGACGGACTTCAGTGCTGGTAATGTTTCTATCCTCCGTCAACAGCGGTCATCAGGACTCAGGGTGACCATTAATGGCCGCGTGCAAATCCTGATACTCTTCACACTTCACACCGCACAGCGATTTGATGATAGTGAGCTGCTCTTTAGCCAGATCCGGTCGGCCTTTGATCATCCAGGCTTCACCTAAATATTCACGCACCTTGGCATATTTGGGGTCTAGTGCGATCGATTTCTGATAGTAACGCATCCCTTCGTCGGTGCGGCCCAGTTTACGTGTGGCGTAGCCGCGATAATTCCATGCCTCTTTGGTGTTCTGATTGTGCAACGTATCCAGTAACGTCAGCGCAGCTTGATACTCGCCTTTTTTCGCCAGTTGGTAGGCGTAATTCGTCTTATCCTCATCACTCAGCATGCTGGTTTTTTCCGGCACGCAGGATTTGGTTTTGCTGTCATAAACCTGCCCTTTCGGACAGTCCGGGGTTTTCTTGTCACTGTCGTCATCTCCCATGGCGAATGCAGTCTGTGCATGTAACACCATCAGCAATACTGGCACGGCAAACCAGCGAACCTGATTCATCATCTTCATCATTCATTTATCCTCGCGGAGGGGCATCGAATCGCGCAACGGCAGCATACGGCGCAGCACGTTGTCACGCAGAACGTAGTGATGGAGTAACGCCGCCAGCGCATGCGCACCTGCCAGGCTAATCAGTGCCCAGGCAACGTTAATGTGTAATCCCGCCAGCGTGTGACGCAGTGCGGTATCGACATGAATAAAGGTTGGAATATCGAACAGGCCAAAGAAATTAAACGGTTCCTGTTGCGACCAACGAAACAGAAAACCCAATACAACCTGAGTGAATAACAACAGGTACAACAAGCCATGAACGGCATGCGCGATGATGCGCATCGGCGTGCTGCTTTCAGCTGGCGCCACGGCCAAATGCGTCTGACGTTGGCAATAGAAACGCCACAGTGGGCGCACAATCATCACTAAAGCCAGCAAAATGCCAAAAGAGATATGCCACGCCTGTAAACCCTTGCGCAGCGGTGTGCCCTTTTCCAGTTGTTCCCAAATGTGCGCCGAGGCAAACAGAAAAATGACGCTAAACGCAGTGATCCAGTGCAGCGTCATGCTGAAAGCGTCATAGCGTTGACGTGAGTTTTGGCGCGCCGGAGCGGACATAGCATTTCCCAAATAGTGAGTGGTTTAGGGGTAAACAACTCAACGACGATTTCTATTCGAAAAATTTTCATTTTTTTCTCAACGCACCCAACTTAATGCAGAAATCCTGACGAATTTTCTCCTGTTTGTTGCATTTAATGATTACTATTCTCGCTTCATTAAAGGGATGCTTATGTTGAATACCTCTAAAAAGCGGCTTTTGGTCGCGATCGCTATTTTGGCGATCATTATTCTGGTCTGGGCCTACAGCAGTTCAAGACCAAAACCGAATCCACTGGTCACTGCCGTGGTGCGTCAAGGCGACATCGAAAACGTCATCGCTGCGACCGGCAAGATGGACGCTATTGAGCGCGTCAATGTCGGTGCGCAGGTTTCAGGTCAGGTGAAAAAGCTCTATATCAAAGCCGGAGATAACGTCAGTAAGGGCGAGCTGATCGCTGAAATTGACGACCAGCCACAGCGCAGTGATTTACGCAACGCGCAGGCTGCACTGAGCGTCGCGCAAGCCGATCTGGAAACACGTGAAGCGACGTTGGTCAGGCAGGATGCGCAGTTCAAACGCCTGCAGCAAATGATTAAAGCCAACCTGGTGTCACGTCAGGATTTTGACGAAGCGGCAGAAGCGTGGAGCACCGCACGTGCTGAGTTGACGGCGCAAAAAGCGCGCGTCATTCAAGCACAAATTGAGGTGGACAAGAAGCAGCTCGATCTCAGCTATACCCGCATCATGGCACCGATGGATGGCACGGTGATCGCCATCGTGACCAAACAGGGCCAGACGGTTAACGCCGCGCAGAGCGCGCCGACCATCGCCAAGCTGGCGCAACTGGGCACCATGACCATTAAAGTGCAGGTTTCCGAAGCGGACATCACCAACATCCACCCCGGCCAGCAAGCCTGGTTTACCACCTTCGCCAATCCCGATAAACGCTACAACGCGACGCTGCGTAGCATTGAACTGGCACCCGAATCGGTGATGAAAGATGATGCCTTGATGTGCAACAGTGAGAGTACGCCGGCCAGCAGTACCAATGCTGCCATTTATTACAATGCGTTACTCGATGTTCCCAATCCCGATAACACCCTGCGCATCTCAATGACCGCGCAAGTTAATCTGCTGCGCGACACTGCGAAAGACGCGCTGTTGATTCCGGTACAGGCAACGAAAAAAGACGCGGAAGGCAAGACCTTTGTCGAGGTGGCGAACAAGGAGAATCAGCCTGAGAAACGTATTATCACCACTGGTATTTCAGACAGCGTTGATATTCAGGTTCTCAGCGGCTTGAAAGCCGGTGAAAAAGTCATCCTTGCTACCCAAGCCGCCGGTGCGGACAAGGTGGTGATGTGAGCTTGATCGAACTGAAAAACATTCAGCGCAGCTATGTTAACGGTTCAGAATCTTTGCATGTGCTGAAAGATATCAATTTGCAGATCGCCAGTGGCGAAATGGTCGCGATCATTGGCCCTTCCGGCTCAGGCAAATCCACATTGCTAAATATTCTCGGCTGCCTGGATGCCGCCGACAGCGGTCACTATTTTATTTCAGGCCAGAATACCGCTTCACTGTCACCGGATGCGCTGGCGAAAGTCCGTCGCGAACATATTGGTTTTATTTTTCAGCGCTACCACCTGATGCCGGACCTTACCGCATTAAGCAACGTCGAAATTCCGGCGATTTATGCCAATTTACAAGGGCAGTCGCGTCGGGAGCGTGCTGCTCAGTTGCTGGAGCGACTGGGACTAAAAGGCCGTGAACACCATAAACCGGGCGAACTCTCTGGTGGCCAGCAGCAGCGTGTGAGCATTGCGCGCGCACTCATCAACGGCGCTGAAATTATTCTTGCCGATGAACCCACCGGCGCGCTGGATTCCCATTCGGGCGAGGAAGTATTACGCATCCTTCATGATCTGAATCGTGATGGCCACACGGTGATTATCGTCACGCACGATATGAAAGTGGCACAGCACGCTGACCGCATCATCGAAATCCAGGACGGTGAAATTTTTGCTGACAGCGGGCCAAAAACAGAGGCGACGCGATCGCGCTATCAGCCAATGGTGAGCAGAAGTCAGAGCAAGCTGCGCGGATTTGTTGATCGCCTGCGCGAGTCAATGCGCATGGCGCTAAATGCCATGAATACGCATCGCTTACGCACCGCACTCACCATGACCGGTATTATCTTTGGTATTGCCGCTGTCGTCACTGTCGTCGCGCTTGGACAAGGTGCGCGTGAAAAAACGCTGGAGAGTATTTCCGGTCTCGGGACGAATGTGGTGTCCGTGTATGCCGGCGGCGATTTCGCCGAAGATGATGCGCATCCGGTGTTGACGCTGGTGATGGCGGATGCCGATGTGATTACTCGCCAGCAGTTTGTCGACAAAGTCAGCCCTGAGCTGCTCTCGACCCAGCCGATCCGTTATCTCTCCAACTCGTCAAAAGCATCCGTATCGGGCGTCGGCAAAGATTACTTTGAGATTCAGGGCATCAAACTCACCGAAGGCAGCAACTTCAGTGATGAACGCCATGCCCGGCAAGAGATCATCATTGATACCAATACGCGCAATAAGCTGTTTGCAGCCAATGAAAACCCCATCGGAAAAATGATCGTGTTAGGGTCTGTGCCGGTGCGAGTCATTGGTGTGGCGCATGAAGATAACGGCATTTCGCCCAATCGTCTCAGCGTGTGGCTGCCCTGGAGCACCATGATGTACCGCATCAGTGGGCAAACAGCGCTCACAAGTATCAGCGTTAAGCTTAAAGATGATGTGGTCAGCGGTCCGGCGGTGGAATCTCTCACGCAACTATTGACTGCGCGCCATGGCACCAAAGACTTCCTGATGTTTAACCGCGATAAGTACCGCAAAGCGATTGAAGGGGCAGCAGCCACCTTGACCTTGCTGATTTTGATGGTGGCATCGATTGCGCTGATGATCGGCAGCATCGGCGTGATGAATATTATGCTGGTGTCCGTCACCGAACGAACGCATGAGATTGGCGTGCGTATGGCCGTGGGTGCGCGGCGTGGCGATATCATGCAGCAGTTTATGATTGAGGCGGTGCTGGTATGTTTGGTTGGCGGTTCACTCGGCGTGGCACTCTCACTGGTGATCGGTCCGCTGATTAGCCTGATGGCAGGCGGTGTACTGACAGCCATCTACTCATGGGAATCCGCGGGGGCAGCTTTCGCCTGCTCCACTATTATCGGCATGATTTTTGGTTATTTGCCTGCGCGCAAAGCTGCCCGTATGGATCCGGTCGCCGCGCTGGCGAGTGAGTAAATGTATCTTCTCGGGTGCGCATCGCTGCGCACCGATTTTTCCGTCATGTTGGGATTGAGAGCGACTTACATTACGGTTAGATCAGCATCGGCAATGTGGCACTGGCCGTTTGCTGACTAGCAGTGGCGTAATGCGCATCATGTGCCATCAGCTCCCCCATTAACGCCTCAACCAGCAACATCGCCCCTACCTTCCCACTCAACGTTCCGGCATTAAGTGGGCCTTCCGGTCGCGCCGCCACCAGCAACATATCCGCCAGATTGCCCATCGGGCTGCGCAGCGTATTACTTAGCATCAGCACCTGAGCTTTGCGCTTCTTCGCCACATTGACCACATGTATCAGATCTTTGGTGGAACCGGAAGCAGAGATCGCGATGACCAAATCACCTTCACCCAGGGTCGAAGCATTCATGGCCGCACGATGCATATCACCAAACAGCTGCGCGGATTTGCCCAGCCGTAGTAGACGATAATGCAAATATTCACCGGTTATCGCGCTGGCAGCCACACCATAGATTTGGATAGAACGCGCCTGATGCACCGCCGCACCTGCCTGCTGTAAAACCTCGCGATCAATAAATTTTCCGGTATCGCGCAGCGCCTGCACCGACTCTTCCACCAGCGCATCAACCGGATCGCCCGTTGCTGCCAGCGTGGGCTGACTCTGCTGCACATCCAGCGCCAGCGCCATCTTAAATTCGGTGTAGCCTTTGCAACTCAGGTTGCGGCACAAGCGCGTCACGCTGGCTTCGCTGGTGTCCGTCTCTTTCGCCAATTCGGTAATGGTGAGATACAGCACTCTCTGCGGTTCGGTCAGGATGAAGTCGCCCAGCTTTTGCAGCGCCGGACTGTAACCCGGCAGGCCCTGCTTCAGATGCAGCAAAATATTTCCATTGTCCGTCATGACACCTCTCCATTAGCCAATATTGATGGCGCTTAGTGTGCGTAAAGGCCCTGCTTTGTGCCAGCAGAATTCATTATAAGTGAAAGCTATCACACTAATGGTAGTAATTTTCATCCGATTAAGTAGATTGTGATAATAATTTTTACCACAACAACACTTCGGGGATAAAAATTTATGTCAATGTTCAGTGGAGCCTCTTCAGGAGGCTGGTTTGAAAAAGCGCAACGTTTTGGAAAATCCTTTATGTTGCCGATCGCGGTATTGCCTGCCGCCGGCTTGCTGTTGGGCATTGGCGGCGCGTTATCCAATCCCAACACTGTTAAAGCCTATCCGTTTCTGGATATCGCCTGGCTACAAGGGGTGTTCACCATCATGGCCAGCGCAGGTTCGGTGGTCTTCGCCAACCTCGCTGTGCTGTTTGCGGTGGGCGTGGCGGTAGGTCTCGCGAAAAGCGACAAGGGCACAGCAGGACTGGCATCTCTGCTCGCCTATCTGGTGATGAATGCCACCATCAATGCCCTCTTGATGCTAACCGGCGTGCTGGCCAGCAGTAATCTCAGTGCCGTGGGTCAAGGCATGGCGCTCGGCATTCAAACGCTGGAAACGGGCGTATTCGGTGGCGTGGTGATTGGGCTGGTCACGGCGCTGCTGCACAATCGTTATAACAAAATCGCCCTGCCGCAATTCCTTGGCTTCTTCGGTGGCTCACGTTTCGTCCCGATTATTAGCTCGTTTGTGGCGATTATCGTTGGTGCAGCAATGACCCTCGTATGGCCGCACTTCCAAAAGCTGATTTTTGGCATGGGCGGATTGGTCGATGCCACGGGGTATTTTGGCACATTTATCTATGGCTTTGTGCTCCGCATGCTCGGGCCATTCGGCTTGCATCACATCTTCTATCTGCCGTTCTGGACCACCGCATTGGGCGGTAGCGAAATGGTGAATGGCCATCTTGTTGAAGGTACGCAGCGCATTTTCTTTGCTCAGTTAGCCGATCCGAACACCCAGCAGTTTTACTTGGGGACTGCGCGTTTTATGTCGGGCCGTTTTATCACCATGATGTTCGGACTGCTTGGTGCCTGTCTGGCGATGTATCACACCGCCAAGCCCGAGAACCGCAAACGTGTGGCCGGTTTGTTGTTGTCCGCCGCCCTTACCTCATTTCTGACTGGGATCACCGAACCGATTGAGTTCTCGTTCCTGTTTGTGGCGCCGGTGTTGTATGTAATCCACGCGCTTTTCGATGGCCTGGCCTTTATGATCGCCCACATTTTACACATCACCATTGGGCAAACCTTCTCCGGCGGATTAATCGATTTCATTCTGTTTGGTGTTTTGCAGGGCGAAGCGAAGACGCATTGGATGTATGTGCCGTTGGTCGGTGTGCCGTGGTTCCTGCTCTATTACTTCACCTTCCGCCTGCTGATTGCTCGTTTCAATTTTAAAACGCCAGGCCGTGAAGATATCAGCATCGATACCTTGCCAGTTGCCGCTGGCGAACGCCCTTTGCAGGTGATTGAAGCGCTGGGCGGTAAAGACAATATTGCCGAACTTGACTGCTGCGCCACACGTTTGCGTATCACACTAAACGACAGTTCTAAACTTAATGAAGCCGCATTGAAGGCCACGGGCGCTCGCGCGGTTATCCAGCGTGGCAACGGCGTACAGGTGATCTATGGCCCGCACGTCACCATTATCAAAAATGAAGTTGAGGAGTTACTCGCGCTATGAAAGTAAACATGCTGGAGCAAATTAAAGGGAAACTGGTGGTGTCTTGTCAGGCACTGGAAAATGAACCCCTGCACAGCGCCTATATCATGTCGCGTATGGCATTAGCCGCGAAGCAAGGTGGCGCGTCGGCAATCCGCGCCAACAGTCTGATCGATGTAGAGCAGATTATGCAAACCGTGGATTTGCCCATTATCGCCATTATCAAACGAGATTATTCAGGCAGTGATGTATATATCACTGCCACGCTCAAAGAGGTCGATGAATTGATGGCGGCGAATCCAGCGATGATCGCGCTGGACGCCACGCAACATCAGAGGCCTGGCGAACTGCAGTTGCCGCAGTTGGTGGCGGCGATTCGTCAACGCTATCCGCAGTTATTGCTGATGGCAGATATCGCGACAGTTGATGAGGCGTTGCTGGCGGATGAACTCGGCTTCGACTGCGTAGGTACTACGCTGCATGGCTACACGGCGGAAACGCGCGGAAAGTATCTGGCGGCAAATGATTTTCACTTTCTGCGTGAAGTATTAACAGCAGTGAAGGCGCCAGTGATTGCAGAAGGCAATGTGGAAACACCTGAGATGGCGGCGCAGTGTTTAAAACTGGGCGCGCATGCTGTGGTGGTCGGTGGCGCGATAACCCGTCCTCAGCAAATAACGCAGCGTTTTGTCAACGCAATCAGCTAATACGTTTTATTAGGCCTTAAATAGCAAAGCCGCCCGAAGGCGGCCTTAACGCTGAAGCGGAAACTGAACTTATTTGTACAGTTCTGCCGTCATGTGCACACGGTTGTTGGTGTTCGCTTCAGTGATTTTATACTGAGCGCCCTGCTGTTGTGCGACTGCGGCAACTTTCGCTTCGGCACCGTCAAGAGTTGAAGACTCAACGGAGATGCTCTGGGCAAAGCTGGCAGCAGACATCAGTGAAAGAGCGGCGGCAGCGGCGATGGTCAGTGTTTTGATAGTTTTCATGGTTTTATTCCTTTGGGTTGTTTGTGAAGGCTGTGTGCCTTCGATGGAAATAATAATACCCCAGGTTACCATTACCATATTAACTATTAGTGCGATCATGATGATCCAACTAATCATGCGCAGCGTTACTGTCACATTGACTGTCATAATGATCAGGATGTTATCCACATTTCAGGTGAAAAGACTGCGCGCTAACCTGTGGATAAATCACCTCCCACCGCCAACCACGCCAGCTGCACTGCCGTGGTTACTTTTCGTACGAGCTTGTACCTGATTGCTCACTCATCTCCTGTTACGCCTAACGGATCAAATCGTTACCGATTACGGTTAGTGTGGTTTCATACCGAATCCTCTTTCTCAACCACCAGTACCCGCGCGGCGCCCTGCGGATGGGCAACATGCTCGGTTCCCACACTGGCAAAGAAAATATCACCGACATTCAACATCACTTTCTGTACTTCGCCCTGCTCGCGGTAATGCATTTCTACTGCACCATCCAACACCACAAAGACCTCTTCGCCGTCGTTGATGTGCCAGCGATAAGGTTTATCAGTCCAATGCAATCTGACGCTGGTACCGTCGAAATTGGCAATATCGACGGCATCCCAGGCTTTGGCTGGAGTAAAGTTTTTACTGATGATGGTTTTCATGCGGATCCTAAATGATTGAGATTGCGCACTATCTTAACGGTAAGGCATAGATGGATGAGGACATGCATCGACCCTTTTCGGACAGATTAATTCCTCACCACGGCGAACTTACGCAAAGCAACAATATTCATCACGGCCAGTATTGCTGCGGCAATAAAGGTCATCGCCACCTGGCCGGGAATATAAGCCATAAAGGCCGCGAGAAATTGCCCGGCAAAGATTGCCATCGATAAACGCGCCAGTTGTCGTCCACGCTCATGCGGTTGGCTGGTTTCAACCGTCATATGGTTGACCAGAGGCACTGACAGGCCAAATCCTATGCCTAACAGGATGCCGCCCGGCAGGCACAGCAGCATGTCCGGTGCAGCAGCAAACTCCAGGTGCGCCAACATATAACAAACGAACGCCATGATCAGGGTTGGATAAGGACCAAATTGCAGTGCCACATGCGGCATCAACGCTGCAGCCAACACGGCCACCAGCGAAACGAATGACAGAAAATACCCGATATGAGCGGCATTAACGCCCAACGCGGCAAAGCGTTGTGGCAGCATGATGATGGCGGTAAAGAAACACATCATGGAGCAGATGGCCGCCAGCAATACCGGACGCAATGCCCGATCGCTGTTGGTTGCGCCTTCATCCCTGGTTTCAGTGACGATTTGCTGTTGCGGACGTGGAAACAAAATGACCACCAATGCGAGCAGCAACCAGGACAAAAGATAGAGTGCATAGGGATAGCGCCAACTCAAGGAAGCCAGAATCCCGCCAATAAATAAAAACACCACTCCACCAAGTTCGATAGCCATGCCCTGACGCGCCATCATTTTAAGTCGTGCTTCAGCCTGATAAAAACTGGCAATTAAACTGGTTCCAGCCGACATCACTACGGCGGTAAAACAGCCTAATAGGACACGATCAATGATCTGCAGGGGTGCGCCGGGTAACCAGGCACCCGCCACGCCCAATCCGCCGTAACAGAAAAGACCCACAAGAAGCATGGGGTAAGTGTAATAGCCCCCGTTTAAACCGGACACTTCACCAGTAAGACATAGTCATAGAGCTATGTTTAAGGAGTGTCCTGTG
>NZ_JASGBX010000044.1:0-854 GCF_030053335.1 Pantoea sp. EABMAA-21 | reverse complement strand
GGCGGCGGCCGTGGTATGCGCGTGGTGCGCAGTGAAAAAGATCTGGAACAATCCATCGGCATGACGAAAGCGGAAGCCAAAGCGGCTTTCAACAACGACATGGTCTACATGGAGAAATTCCTCGAGAACCCGCGTCACATCGAGATTCAGGTGATGGCCGACGGCCAGGGCAACGCCATCTATCTGGCGGAACGTGACTGCTCAATGCAGCGTCGTCACCAGAAAGTGGTCGAAGAAGCACCAGCGCCGGGCATCACGCCGGAACTGCGTTGCTTTATCGGCGAGCGCTGTGCCAAAGCCTGTATCGATATCGGCTACCGCGGTGCGGGTACCTTCGAGTTCCTGTACGAAAACGGTGAGTTCTACTTTATCGAGATGAACACCCGTATTCAGGTGGAGCATCCGGTGACCGAGATGATCACCGGCGTGGATCTGATCAAAGAGCAGCTGCGTATTGCTGCCGGTCAGCCGCTGTCGATCAAACAGGAAGACGTGATTGTTCGCGGTCATGCGGTAGAGTGCCGTATCAACGCCGAGGATCCAAATACCTTCCTGCCGAGCCCGGGCAAGATCACCCGTTTCCACGCGCCAGGCGGTTTTGGCGTGCGCTGGGAATCGCACATCTATGCCGGCTACAGCGTGCCGCCGTACTACGATTCCATGATCGGCAAGCTGATCACCTACGGTGACACCCGTGAAGTGGCCATCGCGCGCATGAAAAATGCGCTGGCGGAACTGATCATCGACGGCATCAAGACCAACGTCGAGCTGCAGATGAAAATCATGTCCGACGAACATTTCCAGCAGGGTGGCACCAACATCCACTATCTGGAGAAAAAACTCGGCCTGCACGA
>NZ_JASGBX010000055.1:0-332 GCF_030053335.1 Pantoea sp. EABMAA-21 | reverse complement strand
TGACTGTCGATAATCAGGTCAGTCTGCATCACGTCTGCAGCCGTGCCAGGACGCAGCTCAAAGTGCAGCCCGGCCTCGCCGCGGGTAAACATCACGTCAGAAATCCGGCTGAGCTGATTAAGCGCCTGCAGAAAAGCCGGGTTAAAAGTCAGCCCCTGAGCGTTGATGCTGTCCGGTATCCAGCGCGTGCCTTCGCGGTGCAGCACGCCGCTCAGACGCGACTGCAGGAAGCGGGTGATGCGTCCGTTCTCAGCGTTCAGATATTTCGCCAGCAGCGGCAGTGACACCTCACTGCTGACATTTTTAAACGGATAGCGGCCGCCAAACGCGCT
>NZ_JASGBX010000043.1:0-1168 GCF_030053335.1 Pantoea sp. EABMAA-21 | reverse complement strand
GCAAAGGATTACAACCACCGTGAGGCACAGCGCATGCTGCGGTCGGTGAAGGCCGATATGACGCGGGGTGATGGTGAGAATATCTCTTACGGGGAGGTTTATCACTATCGTCCCCGCCATCCCTACAGCGGCGATAAGTTTGCCCCGGAGACCGAGACCGCAAACTTTTATGCCCGTCTCGATCATGAACGTTTTCTTGCCCGGCAGACGCTGATATCCGGTGTTTGCAACGATGCTTTTATCAGCCCCGGACATGTTTTATCTGTTACCGAAACAGGCATACCCACTCTGCCTGCACAGTTGCAGAGTCCCGTTTTAATCACCCAAATCAATGTCAGTGCGAGCCGACGTTCGGCCTTCCAGGCCACGCTGAATGCTGTGCCCTACAGTGAGACGCTTTGCTGGCGTCCCGCACTGATTGCTCGTCCTAAAGTCAGCGGCACCATGACGGCGCGTGTGACCAGTGCGAAAGACAACGACATCTATGCCTGGCAGGATGCATCCGGGTTATACCGTGTAGTGTTTGATGCGGACGAGGAGGGTAGAGCGCGCGGCCTGGAAAGCATGCCCGTTCGCCTCGCGAAACCTTACGGTGGAGATATGTACGGCTTCCACTTCCCGCTGATACAGGGGACGGAGGTGGCAATAGCGTTTCGTGAGGGAGACCCGGACCAGCCGTATATTGCTCATGCGCTGCATGATTCTCGTCATGTTGATCACGTCACCGAGAAAAACAGCACCCGCAATGTTATCCGTACGGCAGGGCTGAATAAACTGCGCATGGAGGACAAGCGTGGTGAGGAGCATATCAAGCTCAGCACGGAGTATGGTGGCAAGACGCAGCTGAATCTGGGGCATAACGTGAGTGCAACCCGGGAGTTACGCGGTGAAGGGGCTGAACTCCGGACCGACAAGCATATTGCGATTCGGGGCGGAGCAGGGGTGTTAATTTCCGCAGATAAACAGCCAAAATCCCAGGGCAGTATGCTGGATATGAATACAGCAATTGCAGAACTGCAGAGCGCGCTTCAGATGGTCACTGCGCTTGCACAGAGTGCTCAAACATCCGGTGCGCTTGAGTCTGATGCTCATGTAATAGCCCCCGTTTAAACCGGACACTTCACCAGTAAGACATAGTCATAGAGCTATGTTTAAGGAGTGTCCTGTG
>NZ_JASGBX010000042.1:0-1311 GCF_030053335.1 Pantoea sp. EABMAA-21 | reverse complement strand
TGGAGTTGCCCCCGCTAAAACGGACACGGTTAATTTATAGCTAGCAGCGAACTTCTGTATTCCCTTGGTGACTGCATTTTCAGCCCTTTATGGGGATGCCAGTTATTATAGTCTTCCATCCATTCCGTCAGTTTTCCCATCACTGTCATGGCATCGGGCAGATCATTCACATGCACGTAGTCACGCTTGAACGTTTTAACGAACGATTCAGCCATCCCATTGCTCTCCGGACTGCGCACTGGCGTCGTACACACGATGAACCCGAGTGAGGCGGCGAACGTTCTTGTTGAGTCGGCTATGTAGCAACTGCCATTATCGGTCAGCCACTCAACGGCATGTGGCAGGTATAGCGTATTGCCAAAGCGCTTTTCCACACTCTCTGTCAGCAGATCCTGCACCATAATGCTGTTTATTCCACCTGTTGTCGCCGACCAGCAGATCGCTTCGCGATCACAGCAGTCAAGGCTGAACACTACCCGCACGACTTCCCGATTCCAGCAGCGGATTTCAAAACCATCTGAACACCAGCGCGTATCTGGCTTGAGTGTCACGATGTTGCCGGTATGACTGCGCTCTGGCTTTCTATAGCCAGATTTTGCCAGCAACAGGTTATTCACCTGCATGATCCGGTAAATGCGTTTGGGGTTAACCCGCCAGTTTTGTTCCTTCAGCGCACGATTGAGGTGTGCCGTCACGCGACGATAGCCGTTTGTCGCCCGCTCGCTGCATATCTGGCGGATAAGCGGTAACAGTCGGGCGTCATCATCTTTGCTATAGCGGGCTGGCCGCTGCTGGCGCTTCTTCAGCAGCCGTTCATAAAGATTCGAACGCGATACGCAGAGCACTTCTGCTATTCGGATGAGGGGGTATCGTCCGGTGGCAGCAATGGCATGCGCGATATCAACTTTTTTGCCTGGGCTATCTCAAGCGCATCCCGAAGGATTTCGGCTTCCATCGTTTTGCGGCCCAGCATTTGTTCAAGCTGTTTGACTTTTTTCTCCAGCGCTTTGACCTCGGAGACGCTGACCACCTCGTCGCCAGCGGAGATCGCAGACTTTCCACCTTCGTTCATGAGCCGTTTCCACTTAAAAAGAAGACTGGGTGTGATGCCATATTGCCGGGCAACGAGTGAGACGGTGTAGCCGGGCTGCATGGCGAGCGCAACAAAACGGGCTTTCTCTTCAGGAGTATAACGACGGCGTTTTTGCTCGCCAGTGATCACTTCGATTCTTTGCACAGGACACTCCTTAAACATAGCTCTATGACTATGTCTTACTGGTGAAGTGTCCGGTTTAAACGGGGGCTATTACA
>NZ_JASGBX010000054.1:0-341 GCF_030053335.1 Pantoea sp. EABMAA-21 | reverse complement strand
GCTTCCGCTTTCGTCATGCCGATGGATTGTTCCAGATCTTTTTCACTGCGCACCACGCGCATACCACGGCCGCCGCCGCCACCAGAGGCTTTGATGATGACCGGGTAGCCGATGCGTTTAGCAATGGCACGGTTTTTATCCATGTCATCGGTCAGCGAGCCGTCAGATCCTGGCACGGTTGGCACACCGGTTTTCTTCATCGCGGTGATCGCAGACACTTTGTCGCCCATCAGGCGGATGGTGTCAGCTTTCGGGCCGATGAAAATAAAACCAGAGCGCTCAACCTGCTCGGCGAAATCGGCATTCTCAGAGAGGAAGCCGTAGCCCGGGTGGATCGCCAC
>NZ_JASGBX010000053.1:0-341 GCF_030053335.1 Pantoea sp. EABMAA-21 | reverse complement strand
GCTTCCGCTTTCGTCATGCCGATGGATTGTTCCAGATCTTTTTCACTGCGCACCACGCGCATACCACGGCCGCCGCCACCGCCAGAGGCTTTGATGATAACCGGGTAACCGATGCGTTTGGCAATGGCACGGTTTTTATCCATGTCATCGGTCAGCGAGCCGTCAGATCCTGGCACGGTCGGCACACCGGTTTTCTTCATGGCGGTGATCGCAGACACTTTGTCGCCCATCAGGCGGATGGTGTCAGCTTTCGGGCCGATGAAGATAAAACCAGAGCGCTCAACCTGCTCGGCGAAATCGGCATTCTCAGAGAGGAAGCCGTAGCCCGGGTGGATCGCCAC
>NZ_JASGBX010000041.1:0-1405 GCF_030053335.1 Pantoea sp. EABMAA-21 | reverse complement strand
TCAGTTAAGCCTGACTGGCATTTTTTCTTCTGGCTGTCGGATATTTATAGGGTCTCTCTTTCACCACCCTTGGGAACGAGCGTTCCCGTCGTCCCGGTAGTCTGACCATCTCTGCTATCGAACTTACGTCCTTTACCAGTTCCGGGATACGCCCAGGCGATGCGCCTTCAAGTGTCCAGAGCAGTTTCATCACCCACGCTGTCGATTCCCTGAAGCTGAGCTGGTTAGGCCAGTATCCCTTCAGCGTTGAGGCCATTCTTATCATCTGATATCTCACCAGATTGTAGGCCAGCAGCACGCCCCACAGCTCCTGCCTTATCATCTCCGGCTTCCTGCTGCGAAGCGTGAGCCTGCTGTCCTGGAGACCCTGCTTTATTTCACGATATCCCAGCTCTATCTCCCAGCGATGACTGTAGAGATCCGCTATTTCTTTACCCGGGTAACGCATCGCATCCGTCATCGACGTCAGGAACCGCCACGTCCGGCCTTTTATTTCCCGGCTTATCATCCTCATCTCTGTGTGCGCCGCCAGATGTGGCCATTTCTTCCGTGAATGAGCGGAGGTTTTTACCCGGATAAGCATGTCTCCCTTCCCCAGACGACGTACCTCTTCGTACTGCAGGTCTTTACGTGCCGCTATCATCCAGTGACGATTTTCGCCGGCCTCATGCCAGGCGCTAAGCAGACCGAATGACGTGTAGCCCTTATCGAAGAGGGTCAGGCTGTTGTCGCACGCGCGTTCAATGAGACCTTCTGCCAGCACCATCTCATTCTCGTTCTGGCAGCCCATCGCGGCGCCGCTGATAAGATGGCTGGTGAGTTCCATCAGGCAGACCATGCGAACCTGCGGATAAGGAGAGGCGCCTGCCACCGTGCCTGAACGGACAAAAGCCTTCTCATTATCAGGTGTTTCTGGCGTGCGCCAGACAACGCCGTCAACAGCGTACAGCGTCAGACCACACCAGTCAGGGTGGGAAGTCTGTGCATTCCAGAGCTCGCTGCTCTGTTCGAAAACCCGCCGTACAGCGTCGTCCCCCAGCCGCTGCCTTGCCTGCACTACGGCACTGGGCGCAACGAAAGGACGGTTTCCCGGTAAAAGAATATCAAGGCGATTAACGATGGCGTGAAGGGATTCTTTGCGCTCAAGGGCCATGCCGATGAGACACCAGACCATCAGATCTGTAGTGAGTCTGCGCTTACGGAGCGTGACCGTGCCAGCTTCCTCAAGGCAGCGGCTGATGAGCGCAGGGTCAAGAACATCCGCGAGCGTATTCAGAGGATTACGAAGAGAATCGTAACGAGAGACGATATCAAGGGCCTGACTGAGCTGCATAAAAAAATCCGGAAACGAAGCGTTTCCGGATTCTTACACAGCCACTGGATCGTTCAACTGATCCTTAACTGA
>NZ_JASGBX010000040.1:0-1427 GCF_030053335.1 Pantoea sp. EABMAA-21 | reverse complement strand
GGCGTAATGCCGATCAGTTAAGACAAAAATGATCGGTTGAATGATCCGGCAGTTCTGCAAAAATCCGTAATCTCTCAGGGATTACGGATTTTTTTATGCTTCTCAGTCAGGCTCTCGATATCGTTCATCACTTTACGCCTCAGGAATTCTCGACGCTTTCTGATCTCCTTTCTCCTGAGCTCATTGATGAGTGTCTTGCTGATACCGGCACAGTGACGTTACGAAAGCGCCGGTTATCGATGGAAATGATGGTCTGGGCTGTGACCGGCATGGCACTTTTTCGCTCCCATTCGATGACCCAGCTCATCTCACACCTGGATATCCTTCTGCCGGGGAAAAGGCCTTTTGTTGCGCCCAGCGCGGTTGTGCAGGCCCGGCAGCGATTTGGAGAAGATGTTATCCGGTTAATGTTTGAGAAAACGCAGCGCCTCTGGTTTGAAAAGACACCGCTGTCGCACTGGAACGGACTGACGCTGATGGCGGTGGATGGCACCGTATGGCGCACCCCTGACACACCAGAGAATGATGCCGCCTTCGGGCGAACGGCCAATATTAATAAGAGCTCTGAGTGGCCGCAGGTGCGTATGGTCTGTCAGATGGAAGTCACCAGCCATCTGTTGTCAGCAGTAGCGTTCGACAGCGTCTCAGCTGCCGGCGAAGCCGAACTTGCCGCTCAGCTTATCCCACAGACCCCCGACCACTCTCTGACCCTCTTTGATAAAGGTTTTTATGCGCTGGGTCTGCTGCACGCCTGGCAGTCGGCGGGAACGGAAAGACACTGGATGTTGCCGCTGCGCAAAGGGGCACAGTACCGTGTTGTCCGTAGCTTAGGGGCCGGTCAGGAGTTGGTGGAATTACAGCTGTCGCCGCAGGCGAAGAAAAAATGGCAGGGTGCTGCAGACACACTGACGGCAAGGCTTATCAGCAAAGAACTCAACGGAAAAACGGTTCAAATCCTGACATCGATGTGCGATCCGCTGAGATACCCGAAAGCGGATGTTGTGGATTTATACAGCCATCGCTGGGAAATAGAGCACGGCTTCCGCGAGATGAAACAGCACCTGCTGAATAATGAGCTGACGCTGAGAAGCAAAAAGCCAGAACTTGTGCGTCAGGAGCTGTGGGGTGTGGTCCTGGCCTATAACCTTCTGAGGTTCATGATGGCGCAGATGGCGTACAGCCTGAAAGGCGTGGAACCTTATCAGATGAGTTTTAAGCAGTCCGCACTGTATCTGAGAAGTCATCTGAGCCTGCTACCGGGCATCTCAGGGGGAAAAATACCGCGGATAATGGAAGAGATAATGGCGATGGCGCCAGGGCTGGTGCTGCCGGAAAGAAGAGTGCGGCATTACCCAAGGGCGGTAAAAAAGAAGCCGCAACGTTATCCGCTGCGGCCTCCATTAAGATCTTAACTGACAAGCATTACG